>DEJO01000026.1 GCA_002353555.1 Prevotella sp. UBA2746
CAAAACCAAATAAAACTCTTTTTATTTTTTATTTTTATTATTACTGTCCGCTAACCATAGACATCCCCATCCCAACTCTTTGTAACACAGGAGTTGATAAGTGCTGACACCGAATCTGGTATCAGCCCTAATTTTATTCTAATGACGAAAGTTTAGCGGACAGTAATAAATATTTTTAGAACAACAGAAAACACGGAAGACACGGAAATTTATACTACGAATGACACTAATTTCACGAAGATTTTTAGAACAACGGAAAACATGGAAAACACGGAAATTTTGTACGTGTTGATGGTACGATAGTAACAAAAAGAGGTAAAACCGCGAAGGTTTTACCTCTTTTACTATAGATTTGGATAGCGTTTTACTCGCTCCAGTCCTCAGCAGCCTTGCGCTGATAGCTCTTGTAACGGAGCTGTGCCATGCGCTTAGCCTCAGCGAAGAGCTCTTCTGCCTCGTTAGGATATGCCTTCTTGACAGACAGGTAGCGGACCTCTCCGAGGAGGAAGTCGTGGAACTTGTCCCAATCGGGCTCCTTGGAGTCGAGTGAGAACGGGTTCTTGCCTTCGTCAGCCAGTGCGGGGTTGTAACGCCACAGGTGCCAGTAGCCACATTCAACGGCGCGACCTTCCTCAGCCTGCGAACGACCCATGCCACCCTTGATCTTCAGACCGTGGTTGATACACGGTGCGTAAGCGATGACGAGAGACGGTCCGGGATAAGCCTCAGCCTCGCGGATAGCCTTCAGACACTGTGCGTTGTCGGCACCCATTGCTACCTGAGCAACATATACATAGCCGTAAGAGGTGGCAATCATGCCGAGATCCTTCTTGCGGATGCGCTTGCCCTGAGCAGCGAACTGTGCGATGGCACCAAGCGGAGTAGCCTTAGAAGCCTGACCACCGGTATTAGAGTAAACCTCGGTATCGAGTACGAGCAGGTTGACATCCTCACCGGAAGCAATCACGTGGTCGAGACCACCGTAGCCGATGTCGTAAGAAGCACCGTCGCCGCCGATGATCCACTGGCTGCGCTTGATGAGATAGTGAGAGAGTGTCTGCAGTTCCTTGCAGATCTCGCATCCCTTAGCTGCGCAGGCATCAATCTCAGCCTTCAACTTTGGAGCAATCTCCTTGGTCTTGTCAGCATCTTCCTTGTTGGCAATCCACTCCTCGGCAAGAGCCTTGTACTCAGGAGTAACGTCGCACTTCTCGCAAGCCTGCTGGAGCAGCATCACTACGCGCTCCTTCATCTTCTTGTTACCGAGAACCATACCCATACCGAACTCGCAGAAGTCCTCGAACAGTGAGTTGTCGAATGCAGGACCCTGACCCTTGGCGTTGGTGGTGTAGGGAGTAGACGGGATAGAAGCAGAATAGATAGAAGAGCAACCAGTAGCGTTGGCAATCATCTCGCGGTCACCGAACAGCTGGCTGATGAGCTTCACGTAAGGAGTCTCACCGCAACCAGAGCAAGCACCAGAGAACTCGAAGAGCGGCTGTGCAAACTGTGAGTTCTTCACATTGCTCTTGATGTCAACGAGATCCTGCTTAGAGGTAACTTCCTTGACGAGCTTGTCCCAGTTCTCAGCTTCCTTCTTCATATCCTCAGCATCCGGATTGAACGGAACCATCTGGAGGGCCTTGCCAGTCTTCGGGTTACCCGGACAAACGTCGGCACAGTTGCCGCAACCCAGACAGTCGAGTACAGAGGTCTCGATGCGGAAATGCATGCCTGCCATAGCCTTCGGAGCCTTCATGGTGATAGCGTCGAAGTCGAACTTCGCCATCTCCTCGTCGGTCAGGACGAACGGACGGATAGCAGCGTGCGGACAAACGAATGCACACTTGTTACACTGGATACAGTTCTCTGAGTTCCAAACAGGAACGAATGCCTCAACACCGCGCTTCTCGTAAGCGGCAGTACCGTTAGCCCAAGAACCGTCGACGGTNNTGCTTAACGAAGTCGCTGACCTTCAGCAGGTCACCAGCCTGTGCGTTGATAGGACGAACGAGTTCCTTGACGAATGCGGGAGCGTCGTCAGCCTTCTCTTCGTCGTCAGCAAGGTTAGCCCATGCCGGGTCAACGTCGAATTTCTTGTACTCGTCGCCACGGTCAACAGCTGCATAGTTCATGTTGACAACGTCCTCACCCTTCTTGCCGTAAGACTTCACGATGAACTTCTTCATCTGCTCAACGGCGAGGTCAACGGGGATGACGCCCGTGATGCGGAAGAATGCAGACTGGAGGATGGTGTTGGTACGGTTGCCGAGACCAATCTCCTGAGCAATCTTCGTAGCGTTGATGGTATAAACGGTGATGTTGTTCTGAGCGAAGTAGCGCTTTACCTTGTTCGGCATGAAGTTAGCCAGTTCCTCACCATCGAAGATGGTGTTCAGCAGGAACGTACCGTTCTTCTGCAGACCGCGTGTAACGTCGTACATGTGGAGGTAAGCCTGAACGTGGCAGGCAACGAAGTTAGGTGTTGTCACCAGATAGGTAGAGCGGATAGGCGTATCACCGAAGCGGAGGTGAGAACAGGTGAAGCCACCAGACTTCTTGGAGTCGTAAGAGAAGTAAGCCTGGCAGTACTTGTCGGTAGAGTCACCGATAATCTTCACGGAGTTCTTGTTAGCACCNNGCACCCAGACCGTAGAACTTAGCCTGGAACATGCCTGCGCCACCCATTGCAATCTCTTCCTCTTCGGGCAGAGAGGTGAAGGTAACGTCGTCAACGATACCAACAGTGAAGTGGTTTTTCGGCTCGTTCAGTGCGAGGTTCTTGAAGACGGCGATGATCTTGGCAGGAGTGGTGTCGGAAGAACCGAGACCATAGCGGCCACCGACGATCAGCGGCTTGTCCTCTACATCGTAGAAAGCACTCTTCACGTCGAGATACAGCGGTTCACCTTCTGCACCTGGCTCCTTGGTACGGTCGAGTACGGCAATGCGCTTAGCTGTCTTAGGAACAGCAGCGAGCAAGTGCTTAACAGAGAACGGACGATAGAGGTGGACGGCCACCATACCTACCTTCTCGCCCTGAGCTGTCAGGTAGTCGATAGCCTCGCGTGCGGCCTCAGTAGCAGAACCCATGAGGATGATGACGCGGTCGGCATCCTTAGCTCCGTAGTAGTCGAAGAGGTGATACTCACGACCGGTAATCTCGCTGATCTTCTGCATGTAGTACTCAACAACTTCGGGTACCTTGTCGTAGGCAGCGTTGCAAGCCTCACGGTGTGTGAAGAATGTCTCAGGGTTCTCAGCGGTACCGCGAGTCATCGGGCGCTCAGGAGAGAGTGCGCGGTTGCGGAAGCGCTCAACGTCAGCCGGGTCAACGAGCTTGGCGATTTCTTCCTGATCCATCACCTCAATCTTGTGGTACTCATGAGAAGTACGGAAACCGTCGAAGAAGTTTACGAACGGAATCTCGGTCTTCAGTGTTGCCAAGTGAGGAACGGCAGTCAGGTCCATCACCTCCTGTACGGAACCAGAGCAGAACATGGCGAAACCGGTCTGGCGGCAAGCCATAACATCCTGGTGGTCACCGAAGATACAGAGAGAGTGAGAAGCCAGTGTACGTGCAGAAACGTCGAAGACGCAAGGCAGCATCTCGCCGGCAATCTTATACATGTTAGGAATCATGAGCAACAGACCCTGCGATGCGGTGAAGGTTGTTGTCAGAGCACCAGCCTGGAGAGAGCCGTGCAGTGCACCGGCAGCACCACCTTCAGACTGCATTTCCTGTACGCTAACGTTCTGTCCCCACAGGTTCTTGCGACCGCGGGCAGCCCATTCGTCAACATGCTCCGCCATCGGCGAAGACGGTGTGATAGGATAGATAGCAGCAACTTCGGAGAACATGTAGCTCACGTGAGCCGCAGCTTCGTTACCATCACAAGTGATAAACTTTTTTTCTTTAGCCATTTTGTTTTACGAATTTGGTTTAAATGTTAATGTATAATGTTTATTGTACTCGCTTTTTCTGATTTTATTATAGGGCTTTCTAGCCTTTATAGATATTCTAAATTTCTAGTTTTTCCTTGTCTTGCTAATAGAGGAAGCCCAATAGCCAGAGTGGGATGCGGTTGTCTTTGCCCACCTCTGTATTGTATCGGGCGTAGATGGTATCGGCATTGTATCGCATCTTGTTGTTCTCGGCATCAGTAATGCGGAACTTCTGCTTGCCGTCTACCATGTAGTATCCAGCCTTGTTGCCGTTGTTCACCTTGTGATCTTTCCATAGTGCGTTGACAAAGAATGTCTCCATGATGTCCTGTCGGTTGACTTGATTGGGATAGATGGCATACATCAGGTTAGTGTTGTGCATCATCACCTTGGCAGGTTTCTTGGGGTATTCCTGTCCTACGGGGTATATCATGTTGATGAGTCGTGCATCGGCAAGGTTCTTGATGTAGTTCATCACCGTGGCACGACTGGTCTGGATCTCGTGAGCCAGCTGGCTGACGTTGGGCGCTTTCGGTCCGTCTACCGCCAGCATGTAGAAAAGTTTCTTGATTTTCGTCAGGTATTTCAGCTCCATCTGTTTGATGAGCAGGATGTCCACCTCGGTCATCATGTTCATGGTCTTCAGCAGGTTCTCCGAGAAATTGCGATGTTCCAGGAAGAACGGATAGAATCCATGGTGCAGGTAGTTCTGGAAGTGAGCCGCCGGGCTTGCCTTGGGCAGTATTCTCTTGACGATGCGCTCATGGTCGTTGACAATCTCGTCGAGGGTATGCGGTTCGAAGTTGTTGCCAGTCTGTAGGTTCAGGTATTCGCGGAACGAGAATCCCCGGAGGTTATAGCTCTTCACGATGCCGTTGAGTTCCGGGTTTTCGTCCTTCAGTCGCATCACGCTCGAACCGGTAAATATAATCTTGAGGGAAGGGTGCTGATCGTAACACTTGCGCAGCTCTTTGCTCCATTCCGGCTGCTTAAACACCTGGTCGATGAGCAATACTTTACCGCCTCTCTTGCAAAACTCGCCGGCAAAATCGGCAATGCCCCTTCCTTGGAAGTAGAAGTTGTTCATGTTGACATAGAGACACCGCTTGTCTTCCGGGTCGAAATTGTCTTTGGCATATTGCAAAAGAAAAGACGTCTTGCCGACTCCTCTGGTACCCTTGATGCCAATCATGCGGTCGTTCCAGTCAATCTCATCCATCAGGGTGCGATGAACTGGCGCATTCGTGTGCTCCACCAGATAGGTATGTGTGCGGAAGAAAGCGTCCATCAGCAATGTGTTTTTTCTAAAATAGACAATAATTTGCAAATTTTGTTCGGCAAAGATAGCATTTATTTCTCTATTTGCAAAGCGTTATGTTGCAAAAAGTAGAAATTTTTATGTATTTTTGCACTCGTAATCAAAAGAGTTGAATGAAACTGCACGTATTTAACCCCGAACACGACCTCGCCTTGGCGTTTGGCAGTAAGTATTTTACCGCCCCCCATGCAGGCAGGCAACTGCGCTCCGACCTCAGTTTCCTTCCTGCTTTGTGGGCAGAGGAAGGAGATGTGGTGTGGGTTGACGACATCGACAATGCGCTTCATCAGCTTCGCATGAGCCGCATCAAGGCTGTTGGTGTAAGATTTATTACGGGTGACAGTCTTCATCGGTTGCCCAAAGAAGGTTTGCAGGTGCAACCCTGGGGATGGGATGCTGCCATGAAGCATCAGTTGGCAAGTAGAGGAATCTCCCAAGAGTTGCTGCCTTCGGAAGACCGGTTGTCCCGTATCCGTTTGGTGAGCAACCGCAAGTGGAGCACGCGCCTTGGCAATACGGGTGTCTATTGTAAGACCATCGAGACGGTACGTCAGCGAATGGCAGAGGGCGGCAGGTTTATGTTGAAGTCTCCGTGGAGCAGTAGCGGACGTGGTGTCCGCTATGTTGACGAGCTTACTCCTCAGTTGGAATCATGGGCACAGCGAGTCATCGACAAGCAGAATGGCGTGATGGTAGAGCCTTATTATAATAAGGTACGCGATTTCGGTATGGAGTTTATGGCTCATCCCGACGGAAGTGTCACCTACGAAGGATTGTCCATCTTTGATACCGTCAACGGTGCCTATCAGGGAAATCTCCTGGCGAGTGAGTCTGAGAAGATGAAACTCTTGTCGAAGTATGGTATTGATGCTGCTATGGTGGCAGCCCGCCGGAAGATCAAGAATACCTTGTCTGCGGCTTTGCGCAACATCTATGTCGGTCCTTTTGGTGTAGACATGATGGTCTACACACATGCAGACGGCAGCTATGCTTTGCTCTCCTGCGTAGAGTTGAACCTTCGCTGTACGATGGGGCACGTTGCCATAGCGCTGACCCGTCAGCTGAATCCAGACGGTACTGCTCCCCATCAGCTCATGCGTATAGAATATGACGGTAGCCATTACCATTTCAGAGTGCTAAACACTCAGTCTAATGCGTTGAATACAAGTATAGTAAGATAATGTTACTCAAGTAAAAGATAATACTTTAAACCTTAGCTTAAAATGAAGAATCTACTCTTAGCTATTTGTGTAGCCTGTGGTGCGTTGAACGCATCAGCACAAAAACCTTACATCTCACAAGTATGGAATCCTGACAACGGTGACGGAACCTATACCAATCCTGTCATCAATGCCGACTACAGCGACCCCGACGTATGTGTAGGCGCATCAGGTGAAGACTATTACCTCACGGCAAGTTCGTTCCAATGTACGCCTGGACTCCCCATCCTTCATTCCAAAGACTTGGTCAACTGGAGGATAGTGGGCTACGCGCTGAAGTCGCTTTATACCGGCGATAAGAAGTTGGAGCGCCACTTTGCAAGCGTTCGCCATGGTGATGGTGTATGGGCTCCCAGCATCCGTTACCACAATGGTGAGTACTACATCTATTGGGGTGACCCCGACAATGGAGTATATATGGTCAAGACGAAAGATCCTGCCGGCGAGTGGAGCGACCCCGTCTGTGTCATCGAGGGCAAGGGCATGATAGATACCACACCCCTTTGGGACGATGACGGCCGCTGCTATCTGGTCAACGGCTGGGCTAACTCGCGTTCGCGCTTCGCTTCGGTGCTGACTGTTCGCGAGATGAATGCTGAAGGTACGAAGGCCATCTCAGACCCCGTTATCGTCTTCGACGGCAACGGCACTGAAAACCGCACCTGCGAGGGACCGAAGTTCTACAAGCGTGACGGATGGTACTGGATCATGTGTCCGGCTGGCGGTGTTCCGACAGGCTTCCAGCTCGTCATGCGTTCGAAGTCGCCTTACGGTCCTTACGAGTCGAAAATAGTCCTGGCACAGGGCAAGACTGGCATTAACGGTCCTCATCAGGGAGCGTGGGTGCATACCAAGTATGGCGAAGACTGGTTCCTTCACTTCCAGGACAAGGAGGCATACGGACGTGTTGTACACCTGCAACCCGTCACGTGGAAAGACAATTGGCCGGTGATGGGAGCGATGCCGTCGAAAGGCTATTGCGGAGAGCCTGTCCTTACCTACAGGAAGCCGAAGACGGCAACAAAGGTTGCCAACGAGAACCCCGTGGAGAGTGACGAGTTTAACTCCCCGAAGATGGGACTCCAATGGCAGTGGCACGCCAACTACGACCAGAAGTTCGGTATGCCGACACCGTGGGGTGTCTTCCGTGTTTATTGCTATAAGGCTGGCTCGTGGGATAACCTGAGTGTGCCAAGTTGGGCTTATGACAAGGATTTTGGGTGTATCATCACTTCAAAGCAGCATAAAGACTCCATCAGGCAGGCACAATCTCGCATTTGGAAAATACCAAATCTTCTGTTACAGAAGACTCCTGCCGACAACTTCACCGCTACCACCAAACTTCGCATGACGGCAAAGGAAGACAACCAGTACGGTGGACTCATCATGATGGGACTCGATTATTCAGCCCTTGTCGTGAAGCGGGTGGGGAAGGAGTTCCAACTCCAGCGCATCACCTGCAAGAAAGCTGATAAGGATCAGCCTGAAACCGCTGACGTTATCGCCACGCTGAAGCCTACTGCTGAAGACAAGGTAGACTATCAGCCTGCTATCCATGAAGACATCTACTTGCAGTTGACCGTGAAATATATCGGTGGCAAGAATGCCGACGGCACCAATAAGCACGAGGCGAAGGTCAATTTCGCCTATTCGCGCGACGGCAAGAAGTTCCAGCAGGCAGGCAAGCCCTTCACGATGCGTCAGGGCAAGTGGATAGGTGCCAAGATGGGACTGGTAGCCGTTCAGCCTGCCGGTAACGAGAACCGTGGATGGATAGACGTAGACTGGTTCAGAGTGAGCAAGTAATCATCCGTCATTGTTATAGGATGGATAGCAGAAAAAAGGGGGGAGCGACTTTTTGGTGGCTCCCCCCTTTCCTTTGTATAAAATATAAAGATGGATTCGTCAGAATCTGTAATCAGCTTTCCTTTTGGTATTACCAGTTGTTGAGATAGGAAAGCGCTATCGCCGCAATGATAACTATTGCAAGAACAATTGCCGAGAGGAAGAGTGCACGCTCCATGACCTTTCGACGCTTGGCAGCTGTGAAGTGCCTGTTCTCCTCAATACTTCTGTGGTGGTGATGGTGGTGGGAGGCATGTTGGTGTTGGTTTGATGCTGATGTCATAAAATGAGATGTTGAAAGTTGAATAACAATGGGGTTCTTTTTACCTTTTGTGGTGACTAAATGTTTTTTCATTTGATTTCGCGTGCAAAGTTATGACTAAAAAATGGAATATCAGCAAGTTATGGCTTGTTTTTTATTGTGTACTTATCTGATTTCGTCACCTTAGTTAACATAAAAAATCCGCAGCTCGTGAAGAACTGCGGACTCTTATGTAAAGACTTTTAGAAATCCGTGCTTAGATGAACCAGACGGTGAGACCAGCCATCACGATGCTGACCATTGACATCAGCTTGATAAGGATGTTGAGCGACGGACCGCTAGTGTCCTTGAACGGGTCGCCGACGGTGTCGCCAACGATGGTTGCCTTGTGAGCAAACGAGCCCTTACCGCCGAAGTTGCCTTCTTCTACGTTCTTCTTCGCGTTGTCCCATGCACCACCGGCGTTAGCCATGAACACGGCGAGGGTGAAGCCGCAAGACAGACCGCCGACCAGCAAGCCGAGCACACCGGCTACGCCAAGTACACATCCCACGATGATGGGGATGACGATGGCGAGGATAGAGGGGAATATCATCTCATGCTGAGCCGCACGTGTTGAGATTTCTACACAACGACCATAGTCAGGAGTAGCCTTACCTTCGAGGATGCCGGCTATCTCCCTGAACTGGCGACGTACCTCTACCACCATCTTCTGGGCGGCACGACCAACAGCCTCCATGGTGAGACCGCAGAAGAGGAAGGCAGCCATAGCTCCTATGAACGCACCTACGAGCACCTTCGGATTCATCAGGTTCACCTGGAAGAAGTTCATGAAGTCAGGTATAGTCGCATTCTTCGCCTCGATAGTCTGACCAGCCAGGTTGGTAAGTTCAATGCCGGCACGTTGCATGGCAATCTTGATTTCCTCGATATAGGAAGCGAGAAGTGCAAGAGCTGTCAGAGCTGCCGAACCGATGGCAAAGCCCTTGCCCGTAGCAGCAGTCGTGTTGCCCAGTGCGTCGAGCGCATCGGTGCGATGGCGCACCTCTTCTCCCAGTTCGCTCATCTCAGCGTTGCCACCGGCGTTGTCGGCAATAGGACCGTATGCATCGGTAGCCAGGGTTATGCCCAGCGTAGAGAGCATACCCACGGCAGCAATACCTACACCATAGAGTCCATGAGCCAGACTTTCAGAACTCATCGAGAGGTCGAAGCCGTTAGCGCAGAGATAGCTCAGCATGATAGCTACACCGATGGTGATGACGGGGATGCAAGTAGAAATCATACCCGTGCCTATGCCCTTGATGATGACGGTAGCCGATCCTGTCAGTCCGGCTTCTGAAATCTTCTGAGTGGGTTTATAGCTGTGCGAAGTGTAATACTCCGTTGCCTGACCGATGATGACACCAGCCAGCAGACCAGTGATGACTGAGCAGGAAAGTCCCTTCCAGTTCTCTACCCCCAGGAGATAGAGGATGGCGAAGGTGGCAACGGCTATCAGGGCAGCACTGACGTTGGTACCCAGAGACAGCGACTTCAAGAGGTCGCGCATGGTAGCGCCTTCCTTTGTGCGAACGAGGAAGATGCCGATGAGCGAGAGGAAGACGCCTACGGCAGCGATGAGCATCGGTGCGATGACGGCCTTGAGCTGAGTGTCGCCACCCACGGCGGCGTAAGCCGCTGCTCCCAGGGCGGCAGTAGAAAGCACTGATCCGCAGTAGCTCTCATACAGGTCGGCACCCATGCCAGCCACGTCGCCCACGTTGTCGCCCACGTTGTCGGCGATAGTTGCCGGGTTGCGCGGGTCGTCTTCAGGAATGTCAGCTTCAACCTTGCCCACAATGTCAGCACCCACGTCGGCAGCCTTAGTATAGATACCGCCGCCTACACGTGCGAAGAGTGCCTGGGTTGAAGCACCCATGCCGAAGGTCAGCATCGTCGTCGTGATGGAGATGAGGCCGTCGGTGTCGAAGATGTTCAGTACGATGAACCAGATGGCGATGTCGAGCAGGCCGAGACCAACGACGGTAAGTCCCATGACGGCGCCAGAGCGGAAGGCAATCTTCAGACCTGCATCAAGGCTCTTGCGGGCTGCATTGGCGGTACGTCCGCTGGCATAGGTCGCTGTCTTCATGCCGAAGAAGCCAGCCAGTCCAGAGAAGAAACCGCCAGTGAGGAACGCGAAGGGTACCCACGGGTTCTGAACGTGCAGCACGTAGGCCATGATAGCAAAGAGCACAGCCAGCGCAATGAACACATAAGTCACCACCTTGTACTGTTGTTTCAGGTAAGCCATTGCTCCGTCGCGCACGTACTTGGCAATCTCCTTCATGCGTGGAGTTCCTTCGTCAGAATCGAGCATCGACTTAAAGAAATACCATGCCATACCTAACGCCACCAATGAGGCAACGGGTATGAGCCAGAAAACACTTGGAATGTTGTTCATAATCTTTAGTTTTTTATTAGTAAAGTTATAAGGTTTGTCTGAATTGTCAGAATTGGTCCGATTGGTATGACGTGTCTGAGAAGTCTGACTTGTCCGTCCGCTTAACTCAGAACCTGAAGTCCAGGTTGATGTCGAACATATTATAGTTGTGTTTCTCCAGTGAACGATCGTTTACGAAAGCATATTCTGCATTGATTTGTATATTCTTGTGAATCACGTAGTTGAGACCTACTTCATAAAGTGCTTTTGCAGAATTCCAGTCGCCTGTAGAGCGGTACATGTCGTAGCGGGCCTTAGCGTAGAGCTTCTTCTTGACGACGGGGGCTATGGCGAGTGCATAAATACCGTCGGCCTTGTCGCCAATAGCCTCGTTGATAGTGCAGTCGCTGGTGTCACCCGACTTCTGGTTGCGCGTCTTGAACGCCTTGCCTGTTGCGTGGATATATTCAGAGCGGAACGTCCAGTCGTTGGCTTTGTATTCAGCCGAAAATGCGTAGCGGCGTTGTTGCAGCCTGCGCACCTCATTGTTGTGGGTAACGATGTTCACACCGTCGGCAGCCAACTCTTCCCAGTTGCCTTTGCGGGCATAGGAGCCAGCCCATCCGAAAGCACCTATGCGCAGTCCCTGGACAGGCATCACCCAGATGCCCCCGATGATGTCTTTCTGCTGGTCGGCATCGGCTGTGTTGATACCCTGTCCGTTGTATACACCTATCTGATAGTGCAGCAGGTTGCGTCCGGCACTGTTCTTGAGCAGGTCGCCCTGTACCTGTATGCCGATGTCTCGTCCGTTAGAGGCATGTCCTCCCGCCCTGTCGCTGAAACCTGCCAGTGCAGAGATGTTCTGCGAATAACTCATGAATCCCTGGTCTATTGGGTGCATGGGGTTCTCGAAGGTGAAGGCGCGTTTGAACTGTCCCACCTTGATCATGGCAAACGGATACTTCTGCCACTCTACGAAGAGGTCTACGACGCGCGGCGACGAGCCCAGCGTGGCGGTGTTGCCATTGAACTGTATCTGTGCTTTCCAGTAGAAGTCTTTCACGATGCGACCGTCGAGAGCTATACGTGCCATACGCAGGTTGAAGGTGTTGGCTTTGGCACCCTCCTGGCTTGTAGCCTGATATTGCAGCATGCCGTAGCCAGACAGCTTCACGTCGCTAATCCACTGCGGCAGCTTGATGATGGTTTTTCCTTCTTTCTTTTCTTGAGCCTGTGCCTGCACGGGAGCAAGCGTCATAGCAATGCAGGCAAGGAGCAATAGTTTCTTCATTATTATTATTTTCGTTGATTTATCGCGTTGTTTATATTTTTTGCAAAATTACAACATCTTTTTCAAACTACCAAATATTTTGGAAAATAGGCAGGGACAAACGGGGCGTTAAATGGTGAAGTTTTCCAGACAGGTTACGCTTGTATCCTTTCGAGCAACACTACGTTCTCTACGTGCGGCGTGTGTGGGAACATGTCGACGGGTTGCACCTCGGCGATGCGGTAGTCCTGACAGAGCAGCTCGAGGTCACGTGCCTGTGTAGCCGGGTTGCAGCTGACGTAGACGATGCGCTGCGGACGAGCTTTCATGATGACCTCCACCACGTCGTGGTGCATGCCTGCACGCGGGGGGTCGGTGATGATGATGTCGGGCTGTCCGTGTTGTGCAATGAAGTCTTCGGTCAGTATGTCCTTCATGTCGCCGGCATAGAAGAGTGTGTTTCCGATGTTGTTGATGACGGAATTGACCTTTGCGTCTTCGATGGCTTCAGGAACATATTCGATGCCCACGACCTTGCGTGCCTGCTTAGCTACGAAGTTGGCAATGGTGCCAGTGCCCGTATAGAGATCGTAGACGAGCGGGGCGGCAGGCGAATGTCTGAACGCCAGTTCGCGCACGACGCTGTAGAGGTGGTACGCCTGTTCGGTATTGGTCTGATAGAAGCTCTTCGGCCCCACCTTGAAGCGCAGTCCCTCCATGTGTTCGTAGATGAATCCTTCACCCTTAAACACTTTGATGTCTTGATCGTAGATGGTGTCGTTGCACTTCTGGTTGTCTATGTATAATAATGTAGTCACCTCCGGGTATTGGTCGGCGATGTATTGTAGCAAGTCCTTGGCACGCTGCTCGTCGGCATCGTTGGTGTGGTCGAAGTGAAACTGGACGATGACCATCCACTCGCCCGAATTGGAGTTGCGGATGATGAGGTCGCGTAGCAGCCCCTGCTGAGCCTTCAGGTCGAAGAATGTCAGTCTGTGGGCTATGGCATAGTTGTAGATGCCGTTGCGCAGCTTGTTGTGGAAGTCGTCCATGAGCCAGCACTTCTCGATGGGATATATCTTGTCGAAGGCGCCAGTGATGTGGAATCCGCAGGCGTTCATGTTGTCGAAGGTCTCGCCAGACTCTACTTGCTCCTGCGTCAGCCATTTCTTGTTGGAGAAGCCGAAGTCCAGTTTGTTACGGTATTCATATTGCTTAACGCTGCCCATGATGTGGCGGAAGCTGGTACCGGTAGCGGCATCGATGGTGCCCGGTAGGGGCAGTTGCAAGTGCCCGATACGTGTCAGCTGCTCGTAGACCTGTCGCTCCTTGGCTTGGGTCTGTGCCTCGTAGGGCAGGTTCTGCCACTTACATCCGCCGCAGATGCCGAAGTGCTGGCAGGGTGGGGTGGCTCTGACTTGGCTCAACTGGTGGAACTTCACAACTTTCCCTTCGGCATAGCTGTGTTTCTTGCGAGTGATTTGCAGGTCAACGACATCTCCTGGCACACAAAAGGGTACGAAGATGACCAGCCGTGACTCAGGCGTTCCGTCGTGGGCAGGTATGGTTATTCTGACGAGCGACTTGCCTTCAGCGGCAATATCGGTGATAGTTACGTGCTCGAAAATGGGTAGCGGTTTTCTTTTTCTTGCCATGTCTTTTCGTTGTCTTGGGCTGCAAAGGTAAGCATTTTCATGCGTAATCGTGCAAAATCGACCAGATAACCTGACATAACGGGCGCTTTTGACTATTTGTCCGACTCGTCCGACTGGTTTTGCAGGTCTTACTCGTCCGATTCGTAGAGCCTCACTTCCCCCTCAACTGAGCCTCGCTTGCAAAAAACTAAGCCCTACTTGCATTCTTCGTTTTGCAATAAAACTGCATATATAAAGATGTTTCCGCAAACAGTCAGATAATGTAATTTCAGCATAGCAAAATATGGTTAAATACTTGCACATTTTCAAAGAAATGTGTAAATTTGCAGACCTTCGAGGAAAAAGTAGATATTAACATTAAAATAACACATCAACTATGAGTCAGAAAAGAGTTTATACCTTTGGAAATGGTAAAGCTGAAGGTAATGCAAAAATGCGTGAGGAACTCGGTGGCAAGGGTGCTAACCTTGCCGAAATGAACCTGATAGGCGTTCCCGTTCCTCCTGGTTTCACCATCACCACCGATTGCTGTAATGAGTATTACGAGGTAGGTCAGGAGAAAATCATGGAAATCCTGAACGACGACGTGATGGCCGCCGTGAAGCATATCGAGACATTGATGAACAGCAAGTTTGGCGACAAGGAGAACCCGTTGTTGGTCAGCGTCCGTTCAGGTGCACGTGCCTCCATGCCAGGTATGATGGACACCATCTTGAACCTCGGACTGAACGACGAGGTAGCCGAGGGTATGGTTGCCAAGACCCAGAATCCTCACTTCGTCTATGACAGCTACCGTCGCTTCGTACAGATGTACGGTGACGTGGTACTGGAAATGAAGCCGGTTAACAAGGAAGACATAGACCCATTCGAGGAGATTATAGAAAAGGTGAAGAATGAGAGCGGCGTCGTGCTCGACAAAGACCTCTCTGTAGACGACCTGAAGAAGCTCGTGAAGCTGTTTAAGGCAGCCATCAAGGAACGTACGGGCAACGACTTCCCCGACGATCCTATCGAGCAGCTGTGGGGAGCTATCTGCGCCGTCTTCCGCTCATGGATGAACGAGCGCGCTATCCTCTACCGCAAGATGGAAGGAATACCTGACGAGTGGGGTACAGCCGTCAGCGTGATGGCAATGGTATTCGGTAATATGGGGGACACTTCTGCTACCGGCGTATGCTTCAGCCGTGATGCTGCAAATGGTGAGAACGTGTTCAACGGCGAGTATCTGGTCAATGCTCAGGGCGAAGACGTTGTAGCCGGCATCCGTACACCTCAGCAGATTACCAAACTCGGTTCGCAACGTTGGGCAGAGCGTGCAGGTATCTCTGAAGAAGAGCGAGTAGCCAAGTATCCTTCAATGGAAGAGACAATGCCTGAAATCTATAATCAGTTGAACGAAATTCAGGACAAACTGGAACATCACTACCATGATATGCAAGATATGGAGTTCACCGTTCAAGAAGGGAAACTCTGGTTCTTGCAGACACGTAACGGAAAGCGTACAGGTGCTGCCATGGTGAAGATTGCCATCGACCTGTTGCACGAAGGAATGATAGACGAGAAGACGGCTATCATGCGGTGCGAACCCAACAAACTTGATGAACTGCTGCACCCAGTATTCGACAAGGTGGCACTCTCTAAGGCTAAGGTCATCGCCCAAGGATTGCCGGCATCGCCAGGTGCTGCCTGCGGACAGATTGTGTTCCATGCCGACGATGCCAAGGAGTGGCACGAGGATGGTCACAAAGTTGTACTCGTGCGTATCGAGACCTCACCTGAAGACCTCGCAGGTATGGCTGCCGCAGAAGGCATTCTTACCGCTCGTGGAGGTATGACTAGCCACGCTGCCGTTGTTGCCCGCGGTATGGGTAAGTGCTGCGTCAGCGGTGTAGGCGCTCTGAATGTTGACTATCATAAGAAGACCGTGGAAATCGACGGTATAGTATATAAGGAGGGCGACTACATTTCGCTCAACGGTTCTACTGGTCAGGTTTATGCCGGTGAGGTTCCGACAAAGGCTGCTGAGCTGAGCGGCGACTTCAAGGAATTGATGGACCTCTGCGATAAGTACACTAAGTTGCAGGTTCGTACCAATGCCGACACACCGCATGATGCAAAGATTGCTCGTGAGTTCGGTGCAAAGGGTATCGGTCTGACTCGTACCGAGCACATGTTCTTCGAGGACAAGAAGATTATTGCTATGCGTGAGATGATTCTTGCCGACTCTGCCGAAGGACGTGAGAAGGCTCTTGCTAAGCTGTTACCATACCAGAAGGCTGACTTCAAGGGAATCCTCGAGGCTATGGATGGTTGCCCAGTCAACATCCGTCTGCTCGATCCACCACTCCATGAGTTCGTACCACACGATCTGGCAGGACAGGAGACAATGGCTAAGGAGATGGGCGTGAGCGTTGAGACCATCAAGCGTCGTGTTGACTCACTCGCTGAGAACAACCCAATGCTCGGTCATCGCGGATGCCGTCTCGGTATCACCTTCCCAGAGATCACAGCTATGCAGACACGTGCCATCCTCGGTGCTGCATGCGAGCTGAAGAAAGAAGGCAAGGACCCTCAGCCAGAGATTATGGTGCCACTGATTGGTACCCTGCACGAGCTGGAGCAGCAGAAGGCTATCATCGAGAAAACCGCTGAGGAAGTGTTTGAGGAGTATGGCATCAAGATCGAGTTCGAGATTGGTACAATGATTGAGATCCCTCGTGCCGCCCTGACAGCCGATCGCATCGCTGAGCAGGCTCAGTATTTCTCATTCGGTACTAACGACCTCACACAGATGACCTTCGGTTACTCTCGTGACGACATCGCAAGCTTCCTCCCAGTTTACTTGGAGAAGAAGATCCTTAAGGTTGACCCATTCCAGGTTCTCGATCAGAACGGTGTCGGTCAGCTCGTGAAGATGGCAGTAGAGAAGGGTCGTGCCGTTCGTCCGAACCTCCGTACAGGTATTTGTGGTGAGCACGGCGGCGAACCATCAAGCGTGAAGTTCTGTGCCAAGATAGGCCTCAACTACGCCAGCTGTTCTCCCTTCCGCGTACCTATCGCACGCCTCGCCGCCGCGCAGGCAGCCGTTGAGGGATAATCGCAAAAGCAGATAATTAGTGAGATGCGAGGCAAGTGCTTGGCGAACAAGTACTTGCCTCGTATTGCTTATTCTTTGATAGAAGTTCGAGAGATGCCAATGAAGGATATTTATAATATTCGATAGCATCTAATATTTGTTAATTAACTGGCTGAGTTTTGAACATTACGAGCAAAATGCCTATATTTGAATATGGTATAAAACAGTTATCTATACAGTCTTATGAACACAATTGAATTAATTAGCTCGATGCAACAAGAAGGCAAGGAAATTTTCTTGTCAGCAGAAGATCTTTTGACAATGTTTAATAGGAACATTTCAAAAAATACAGAACTCCTTGACTATATAGGCAAGAAAAACATTTTTGAGGTTATAGGTAAGACAAGAAACGAGGGTGTTCACAGTCGTTTCATTGCCGAACTGCTATCTGGAGATTTCTTCAAGGGGCAATCTCGTGAATCAACTCTATTTCACTTTTTGGATTTACTTCTTTACAGGTCTGCTAAAGAAAATAAAACTTCAGAGATCAATGAGCATCTCAAGAAACAAATACTGACACGTTCTCTTTTGATTGAAAATGCCACGTCTGTTTGTGAACTGTCTGTTAAGGAGTATCAGAAATTGTACAATGTCAATAACACGATTAGTACAGATAAAAACGATCGTATAGATATTTATATTAGGTATAAATTGGTAACACCGATAGCAGGACGAAACACGCTAGAGATATTCATTGAGAATAAAGTCAATAGTTCCGAGTTTGATTCTCAGACGCTTCGCTATTTCGAGAAATGTGACAATGGTGGATACAAACGCCCCTTCCAATTGTTTATATACTTGACTCCCCAATCTCTTCGCGACATGGAGAATTATTATGGTTTGGACACCAAATACAAACCCACTTGTCCTCACTACATCCATATTTGCTATCAGGATATTCTGAGCTATATCATAGAGCCGTTGATGAATGATGAAAGCTTGGACGATGACAAGAAGGCAATGTTAAAGGAATATGTCAGTTGCCTTGAACTACCCGCTATGCCCGATGCAGAATCACAGGCTCCTGGCAATGAGCTTTCCATCATGGCCATTAGTTCAAGAGAGAGAGAACTGGTGAAAACCTTTATGGAAGATGCCATCAATCGCAGAGTTATCAACAAGGCTATTGAAGCGAAACTGGATGAACCACTCTATTCGGTAACATCAATGGGCGAATTGTTCAATGCTACTGAGGCAATGAAAGAGGCAGTCAAGTTTCTGGCAGGTAATATCAAACCACTGGTATTGTTGAAGAAAGTCAACGATTGCGCAATAGTTGGTCCGCAAAATGGTGCAAAACCATATCTTGTTTATTCTCCGAATGCTTGGCGCACACCAGACAAAAAGTTCTGCAAATACTTGCCATTCGACGATTTGTATGTATATTCAGGTAAGGTGTATGTTTCACTCAGGCCGGCTGTAAATGCCGCCATAGAGGACTATAAGAAAAAACGCCATAAGTCCAACGAAGAGCTTGTCAGCGATTTCAGTGCTGTATTTTCAGGCAAAGGTGGTGGTATTCCCCTTGTCTCTGAGAAGAAGCAAAATGGGAATGCCGAAGCAGACATCAAAGGCATTTACATAAGGAAGAATATTCCCGTAGAACGTCTGCAGAAAATCAATGACATTCTTGGTGAACAGTTTTCTGTTAAACCTATAGACAATGAGGCATATAATGCTTTGATGTCCTGTAATGTTCAGCTGTACCACGATAAGCCTGTTACTGAAAACGGTTTACCACGAGAGATTGAAGGGTTGTTACAAGATTTTAGTGGTTATTTGAGCTATGAACAAGTAGGTGAAACTCCCTTCTTTTTCAGAAAAGATATTGCTGACGACAGGATTCTTAATATCAACAAGCTAAAGGTTTTTGAAGATCACAATCTTATTGAAAAGTGTAAAGACACTTCCCTTTTGCTTGATTTCTTCAATAGTAGGAGGAACCTCATTCTCTCTGTGTACAAAGTAATGCTTGAGGCAGAGTCGGATAGAAATGTATATAAAGAAAAAATTTCTGTTTACCGCAATTGCTTAACCCATAAATAGAAATAATAACATATAAATGAAAATTCTGCTCCCCCAAAACGTTGCGAGCGTGTAAAAACGCGCAGAATGTGTCGGATTTAAGGTGCCAGTACTTTACACTAAACCTGTAAGCCGCTGATTATGAGCTTTCGTTAGCCGCCGCGCAGGCAGCTGTGGAGGAGTAAATAAGGAAATGTAACTCTTAATATTGGGGTAGGTCTTGAGTTTTCAAAGACCTACCCCTCTTTCGTTAAAGACGTTGTTTTTTTTATTGCATCTGTATTATTCTTCTCGAATCAGCTGTTCCCTTATTCTTTCGACGATTGGAAACATACCTGAATACTTCTTATAATCTTTCTGCAACAATTCTGACGAGGATGCCTCCTTTTTGTCTGTATATTCATATTCTACGACGTAGAATACGTCTTCAACATCAATGTCCCTTATAAGTTTTTCTTTTGTGTGTGTCAGTGTCAGATGCCGATAACTGTTGGAAGATTTCAAATTGAAAACGGAAGGAGCATTATAATCATCATGCCGATATAATTCCGTTTTGTTGTGTCTCGACAGTACCTGCGTGTACCCGAATAGATTTGTTACAAGCGTGTTCTTGGGCCACAAGGCATCTATAGACAATAGCATCTCGTTTTTCTCAGGAAACATCTCGCAACGACCTATTGATACAGAATCTACGTAGACAACACCAGCTTTGATATTTCTCTTTTTGTCACGCATGGTCTCCTCATATAAAGTGTATTTGTCAAGGAACGGAAGGGCCATGTATTTGTCGCCAATCATCATGCTTCGTTTCTTCTGTGTAATGTCACGTGAGTTCGACGTAAGCCTTACGCAATAAGTCTACTTTTATCGATGATTTCTAAATTCATTTCGGGCTTCTTTGG
>DEJO01000053.1 GCA_002353555.1 Prevotella sp. UBA2746
GAGCGGAAGTATCTTATCCAAAGTACGATTAAGCGAGAGAAAAGCAAGAAAAAACGGCAGCAGCCGTAGCCCGTCATATGTGTGGGCAGTACGGCTGCTGCTGTATAGAGCATGATATAAGGAATATCATCATGCTTTGCGGCATGTTATTACTCCAACCACTTCACGTAGGCAAAGTCCTGACGATGGGGCAGCTGGTCGTTCTTGGGGTACATACGTACACAAGTCTTGTAGGGACCGGCATGGTCAGGAGTGAAGCGGAGCTCGAAGGTGTAGAGGTTGCCTTCCTGCTTGACGAGCTTGAAGGGACGGATAGCGTGGATGGTGATTTCGTCGACAGGCTCGTTCTTGATGGTAACGAGTTCCAGTCCTACGGCATCATTGAGTCCGGCTTCGTCGATGACATAAGTGATGACGTGCTCATGACCAGTCAGCGTATCTCGCCACGGGTCGTCAGAACGCGATACAACGCGGACGCTGTCCCAACGCTCAGCAACATTTTCTTTCCAGAGAGCGATTTCCTTGGCAAGCTGGTAGTTGTTGGCTGCAAGCTTCTTGAATCGCTTGGCTTCCTTGTTGTAGAACTTGTCATAATAGTCATCGAGCTGGCGCTTCATGGTGTAGTGCGGCGCGATGGTGGCAATGGAGTTCTTGATGACCTTCACCCAGTCCTTGCTGTAGCCTGTTTTCTTGTCGATGTCGTAGTACATAGGTACGATCTCGTGCTCCAGCAGGTGATAGATGGTAGCGGCATCAAGCTGGTCCTGATAGCCCTGGTTCTGATAGGTGCGCTTCTGCGGCAGTGCCCATCCGGCACCTTCACGATAGCCTTCTACCCACCAGCCGTCGAGGACTGAAAGGTTGACGACACCGTTCATCTCGGCCTTCTCACCAGACGTTCCCGATGCTTCGAGCGGACGCGTCGGGGTGTTCATCCAGATGTCTACACCACTGACAAGACGACGGGCAAGCTGGAAGTCGTAGTCTTCAAGGAAGATAATCTTTCCAAGGAACTCAGGACGCTGGCTGATCTCGAAGATTCTCTTGATGAGTCCCTGACCACCACCATCTGCGGGGTGAGCCTTACCAGAGAAGAAGAAGAGGACAGGACGCTCCGGGTTGTTGACAATCTTAGAGAGACGGTCGAGGTCGGTAAAGAGCAGGTGGGCACGCTTGTAGGTGGCAAAGCGGCGGCAGAAGCCTATCATGAGGGCGTTGGGGTTGACGCGCTCAAGGAGGCTGACGACACGTGCGGGGTCACCCTGGTTGCGGAGCCACGTCTCAATGAACTTCTCGCCAATATAGTCGATGAGTTTCTTCTTCAATGCCATGCGCGTCTTCCATATCTCGGCATCAGGTACGTCGTAGATGGCATGCCAGATGCTCTCGTTAGACTGGTCGCTCATAAACGACTTGTCGAAATACTTGTCGTAGAGGTTGCGCCACTCTGTTGCTGCCCATGAGGGGAAGTGAACACCGTTGGTCACATAGCCCACACTGTTCTCTTCGGGATAGTAACCCTTCCAGATGGGTGCGAACATCTTCTGGCTGACCCAACCGTGGAGCTTGCTCACGCCGTTAACCTCCTGACAGGTGTTGATGGCAAAGGTAGACATGGAGAACTTCTCACCCTTATCGTCGGGGTTGGTACGTCCCATGCCAATGAACTCATCCCAGGTGAGTCCCAGCTGCTGGGGATAGCCGCCCATGTACTTACCGAAGAGTTGCTCGTCGAAGTAGTCGTGACCGGCTGGCACGGGGGTGTGGCAGGTATAGAGTCCACTGGCACGAACCAGTTCAAGTGCCTGGTTGAAGGTGAGTCCTTCGTTGATGTAGTCGATGAGTCGCTGGAGGTTGCAGAGAGCTGCATGTCCCTCGTTGCAATGGTAGATGTCTTTCTTGATGCCGAGCTTCTTGAGCAGCAGCATACCACCGATACCGAGCAAAATCTCCTGCTTCAGACGATTCTCCCAGTCGCCGCCGTAGAGGGTGTGGGTGATGGGCTTATCGTACTCAGAGTTCATCTCGTTGTCGGTGTCGAGCAGGTAGAGGCTGATGCGACCAACGTTGACGCGCCATACGTAGGCATGTACCTGGTAGTTCATGTAAGGTACGTCGATGACCATCGGGTTGCCGTCTTTGTCAAGCTGACGTACAACGGGCAACGTATTGAAGTTCTGGGCTTCGTAGTTGGCAATCTGCTGACCGTCCATAGACAGGCTCTGCTTGAAGTAGCCGAAACGATACAGGAAGCCGACGGCACACATATCGACATTAGAATCGGAAGCCTCCTTCACATAGTCACCGGCAAGCATACCCAAACCGCCTGAATAAATCTTCAGTACCTGGTTCAGACCATACTCCATACAGAAATAGGCAACTGACGGACGCTTGCTGTCGGGCTTGACATCCATGTAGGTGCGGAACTTCTTGTAGACATCCTTCACCTGCTTCATGATACTCTTGTCTTTCACGATAGCCTGCTTGCGATCATAGCTCAGACGCTCAAGCAAAAGGACGGGGTTGTGACCAACTTCTTCATACAGATTTTCGTCAAGGCTTTTCCACATGTTGCGAGCCTCATAGTTCCATGCCCACCACATGTTGTGGGCAAGCTCATCGAGACTTGCCAGTTCCTTCGGAAGGCTCGACTTTACATTCACCTCTTTCCACTGAGGCTGGTTTGAATAATCAGCTTTAATCTTCATAATGTTATGGATTGATGTTTATATTGTCTTTTTCAATTTTTCAATTTTTCAATCTTAATTTTTAATCTTTCATCTTTCCTCCGCAGTGCAATGTCGTAAGCGTCTTCATAATACTTGATGAACTCACTCCAGAGGGCTTTCTTCGAGAGCTTGTCCGCATTAGCACGGCATTTCTTCACCTGACTATCGCTCATAGCGGAGAAAGCGGCAACGGTGTCCTTGATGGCATCGGCAACCTCAGAATAGTTATAGTCGGTGCGATGGATGACCTTAACGCCGTCTTCCAACTCGCTATAACCGCCCTTCACTGAGTTTGCCCAGAGGCCGAATCCGGCAAGGTCGGTGGTGATGCAGGGCACCTTGAAGGCGATAGCCTCCAACGGGGTGTAACCCCAGGGCTCGTAATAGGAGGGATAAATGCACAGGTCGTTGCCCAGGACAAGGTCGTAATAGCTCATGTTGAACACACCGTCGTCTCCAGTCAGATAGCAGGGCAGGAAAATCAACTTTACCTTGTCGTCTTTCTGGTTCCACATATTATAATACTTCAACATGCTGAGCACGTTGTCATGGCTCATGTTGTGGAGCCAGTGCGTAATCATCGGGACTTCAAGCGGGGTATCGAAAGACACGTTTTGCTTCAGACGCTCTATCAAGTCTTTTCGAGGGTCACCAACCCAACCGGGGACTTCGATGAAGGCGACGACGTTCTTTTGCAGGTCCTTGTCGCGCAACAGACGGTTCATGGCTTCTATATAGACATCTATGCCCTTGTTGCGGAACTCGTAACGACCACTTGTAGAAATAATCAAGGTATCATCATCTAACTGTGTACCCATCAGTGCATTGGCGACATCAAGCAGACGGCGTCTCGCTGCATTGCGTTTCTTCGTAAACGTAGCACCCTTGGGCACAAAGTTGTTCTCGAAACCATTAGGAAGGACTACGTCTACAGGCTTGTCCAGCAACTCCTTGCACTCGTTGGCGGTAATCTCGCTCACGGTCGTAAAGCAGTCAACATATTTCGCGGTCTGCTTTTCGATGGAATGCTTACTCTGCATATTCAATTCACCTGCCATCTGGTCACCGTTATAGGCAAAGAGATAGTCGTACAGCGGCTTGTTGTTGCCGGCAATGGAGCGACCGATGCTCGTTGCATGGGTGGTGAAGATGGAGGCAATCTCTGGTACGGTGTGTTGGAGATACAGCAAGCCAAGACCCGTCATCCATTCGTTGGCATGATAGATGACTTGAGGCTTAGCTTCCGTCGAGGGCTTGCCGCCAAACAGCGGCAATTCCTGATCTTGTGGTAACGCTATGAAATACTTGTAGAAACTCTCCACAACCAAAGCTGCAGCATACGAAAACATGGAAGCCTCGTCATAGTCACCGTATGCATGGAGACTGTCTACTTGGTACAACTCCCACATTCGTCCGTAAATCTTGTCCTTCTCAGCAAAATAGGGCATGAAATCGACCAAGATGGAGATGGGCTGACCGGGAATATCCCAGCGGCCTACCTTCAACTTCAGACCGTCTGCCTCCTCTGCATGCTTCAGCCAGCCGCCAAGGGCATTCTTACCCAACAGCTTCTTGTCTACAATAAAATACGGATTCTCCTTTTCGTGCCAACAATCAGGACCGATAAATATGATGCGGTCTTTCATCTTATCCTGTAATGTCTTCGCACGAGTAGACAGCACGGTGTATATACCGCCTACCTTATTACAGACTTCCCAACTGCTCTCAAAAATATAGTCAGGAAACAACTTGTTTTTACCCATAAAAGCTTTTATACCTTAGTATTTTCGAAATTACGAGTGCAAAGATACATAAATAATACTAAAAATCAGCACACTTCACCATTATTTTCCCACATCCTTCAATTTCTTGACATAGATTATTTAACTTTGTCTCGCCGCAAACGTCTAATAAAAACGAGACAAAACCGCGAAGTATAACAGAACAATAATGACAAAACATAACAAGATAAGATGATGAAGAAAATCATATTCACACTCATGTTGGCAGCCTTGTACATACAGGCTACGGCACAGACAAACCCTCAACGCCCCTTCCAAGCCTACCTCTACAACGAGGAATATCAAGTATGGTTGGACATCAATTTTTATGACAACAACATCAACGTTCCCTACCAAGAGATATTTGGTCCCCTACCCGGCTACATGGGTGCAAAACGCGATTCCAGAAAGTGGCTCATCACAGATGCTAACGTCAAGGGGAACACGGCTATAGTGACCATTGTCAACGACTATGGCTCGGAAGACCTTACCGCCATACTGACCTACAACGGCGACGGCAAACAACAGGAAAACGGCTCCGTCGGCGGAGCAACCTATACCCTGACACAGAAAAGCGGCAGCACCATGAAAATTGTCGTCAACCGCAAATGGGTGAAACTGCCCAAGAAGCTCACCTTCACTCTTACCGTCAAAAAGAAATAACCCCACCCCGTTCCGCCACTTCAGTCATCAAAGTGTAACGGATTACGTAAAAAGTGAATAGTCGCCGACACTTATTTCCTCACTATTCACCACCTTAGCGCACTGTATTTCAGTTTGTTAAGCTGAAACGTGAACAGGTGAACAGTGAATAGCCACAAAAGTAGGAAAGTGGGTCAACAAAAAGAGTCCTCCCGGCCTTGCTGACCAGGAGGACTCTCCTTCTTCAAAAAAGGCGGCCACCTACTCTCCCGCATTGCATTGCAGTACCATCGGCGCAACCGGGCTTGACTTCTCTGTTCGGAATGGGAAGAGGTAGGACCCCGGCGCAATAACCACCTGATATAGGGTTGACTATCGCCACAAGCAACGACCATAGTACGTAACGACTATTCGTACTACATCACAACTGAAAACATGAGCCTTACTTTCCCGCATACAGCAACCTTAATTATCAATTGTCAATTATCAATTATCCATTGTCAATTACCAATAGTCAATTACCAGTTGCAGCTACGCTGCGAAAGCGTTCGGGCAATTAGTAGCGCTCGGCTTTGACGTCGACGTCTTTACACCTGCGCCCTATCAACGTCATCGTCTGTGACGACCCTCTATGGAGTCCTCAT
>DEJO01000049.1:0-26648 GCA_002353555.1 Prevotella sp. UBA2746
CCCCTCCCTGGGGAGGGGAGAAATGGGGAGGGGGATGGGGGGTAGGGGACGGATGCTGATGACTATTCTTTAGAAAAGAAAGCTATATCCAATAACAAGCTACAGACAAAACAATGAGAAAAACCATTNNGAGAACTTTGAGTCGGGATTGCCCACCACTGCTCCTTCCTCTGAGACGAAAGTGACGCTCACCTCTGGTGAGTGGACCGTGAAAGGTGTCTACGGAAAGAAAGACAACAACAGCATGCGTGCCACGATGGGTTCTACCGACAGCTACATCATCACGCCTGCCATCGACCGTCCCGGCAACATCATGTTCTATCACCGTGCCAGTGGCAGCGGCAAGAAACTGATCGTGGAGAAGTCTACCGACGGTGGTGCGACGTGGACCCAGCTGGGTGAAGTCACGGTATCGTCGAGTACACCCTATGGTGTGTCTTCCTTCAATGCCAACTCAGCAGAGGACGATACGCAAGTGCTCATCAAGTTTACTTGTAAAAGTGCCACCATCTACCTCGACGACATCAACATCACTACTGGTGCTTCAGGCAGCGGTGAAGGTGGCGGTGAAGGTGGCGGCACAGAACCCGTCAACCCCGAACCGCAGCCGGAGATAGCGTGGACAGGTCCTCATTCTGTGGAGCATTGTATCTACGTGGCTCCGTGGGCACCCGACGACAGCGGAGACGGCTCATGGGAGAAGCCATACTATAACTTACAGATAGCAGTCGACAAGGCTGAACCTGGTGATACAATCTATGTGCGTGGCGGTACCTATTATCCCAACATCTCCCGCGAACGCACGTACTCAAAAGAGGGTAAGACCTATAAGGCGTTTTCTACTAAGGTGTATATCGAGAAGAAGGGCACTGCCGACAAACGGTTCACCATCAAGACCTTCCCCGGCGAGTTCCCCGTGCTGAACTTTGACAGTCAGCCGAAAGGAACCAACGCAAGCTGCTATGGCGGCATCTACCTGCTGGGTGACTACTGGAACATCAGCGGTCTGCACATCACCAAGGCGGGAGACAACGGTATCAAGGTGGAAGGTTCGTACAACACCATCAGGGGCTGTACGTTAAGCTATAACGACGACACGGGCATACAGCTTGGCTTCGGACATAAGTTTGAGGACTCTCACCCCGGCATCAGCAAGAACGATGGTACATACTGTGCTTATAACGATGTCATTGACTGCGACTCTTACATGAACTTCGATGAGTTTTCCGGTGGTGGCAATGCCGACGGCTTTGCCTGCAAGATGCACAACGGTATCGGCAACCGCTTCATCCGCTGCCGTGCATGGCACAACAGCGATGACGCATGGGACCTCTATGAGACCGACTTTGCGGTGAAGATGATTGAGTGCTGGGGCTGGGGATCGGGCGATCCGAAAGACTTCGGAGGTCGTCGCGGCAACGGTAACGGCATCAAGCTCGGCGGCAACGGAACGGGTGGCTCTTCTGTCGGCATTCATGAGGCATGGTACTGTGTTGCTTTCAAAAACGACCAGAGTTCTTCCGTGAAAGGCTTCGATGAGAACTCCCACAAGGGTGGCGTGAAACTGGTCAACTGTCTGGCTTTCGACAACGGCTATGACTTCATGTTTGAAGACTGTGACGGTGCCGACAAGTTCTTCTTCTATAATAATGTCTGCATGGGTAAGACCGAGACGAAGGGTGGATTCACCGACAGCAACAATGCCGTCAACCTGAGTATTGCTGATGCGAAGAATGCTTGGAAGAACAACAGCGTTACCTCCGGCTTCTCCAAGGACGACTATGTCAGCCTGACCGAAGAGGATGCCAAAGCTCCGCGTGCTGCCGACGGCAGCCTGCCCACTCGTTTCGCCCGGTTGAAGAGCAGCACTGTGCTCATCGGCAAGGCTAAGGACATGACGGAAGAGCTGAAGGCTTCCTTCCCAGACCTGTGGCAGAACTATGTAGGACGTTGCGGCAACGACCTCGGACCGTATGACTATGCCTCTTCCACCACAACGGGCAGCCAGCTTATCCTGACCAATAGCAAGGCACTGTCGCTGGAGGTGGCTCACGGCAACATCCAGTTCACTGTTCCTGCCGACGGCAAGGCACGTGTAGACCTCTATTCGCCGCAAGGCACACTGGTATCTACAGTCGCCAACCTGCTGACGACTGCCGGCGGTCAGTACTCTGTTCCCGTCAGTGCTCAGTTGCAGTCGGGTATCTACATCGCCCGCCTCACTGCTAACGGCGAGACCAAGAGCATCAAGTTTACGAAACAGTAAAAGCCCACCCCCATCCCCTCCCTGGGGAGGGGTGTTTTTTTTGTTAGGGGACAGCTGCTGCTCAGAAAGCTATCTCCAACAACAAACTACAAACAAAACAATGAGAAAAACGATTTCGATGTTATTGCTGCTCTGCTGCGCATTTGCGGCACATGCAGCCAACCTGACGGAGAACTTTGAGTCGGGATTGCCCACCTTAGCTTCTTCCTCAGAGACGAAAGTGACGCTTACCTCTGGTGAGTGGATCGTCAAGGGTGTCTACGGAAACGACAACAACGGAAGTAAACGCGCACGTTTTGATGCCAACGGTTATCTGATCACGCCTGCACTCGACCGACCGGGGACGGTGAAGTTCTCTCACCGTTCTGGTGGAAGTGGTAAGACCATTACGGTGGAGAAGTCAACCGACGGCGGAACGACTTGGGCTGAAGTGGGTGTGGCTACAACCTCTTCAGCTTCGGCATACGGTAGCAGTTCGTTCTCCTGTAACAGTGCGGAAGCAGATACGGAAGTGTTGATTCGCTTTACGTCTAACAGCAGTTCTGTATTTATGGACGATGTAACCATTTCAACCGGCACCTCTGGCGGAGGCGGCGGTGAAGGTGGTGGTGGCGACGGGCCCGTCAACCCCGAACCGCAGCCGGAGATAGAGTGGACAGGTCCGCATTCTGTGGAGCATTGCATCTATGTGGCTCCGTGGGCACTCGACGACACTGGCGACGGCTCGTGGGAGCATCCGCTCTACAACTTGCAGATTGCCGTTGACAGGGCGCAGCCTGGTGACACCATCTATGTGCGCGGCGGTACCTACTATCCCAACATCTCTCGCGAACGTTCGTACGTAAAGGAGGGTAAGACGTATAAGGCGGTTTCTACTAAGGTGTATATAGAGACGAAAGGTACTCCCGACAAGCAACTGACCATCAAGACTTTCCCCGGCGAGTTCCCCGTCCTGAACTTTGACAGCCAGAAGAAAGGTACCAACGCAAGCTGCTATGGCGGCATCTACCTGCTGGGCGACTACTGGAACATCAGCGGTCTGCACATCACCCTTTCCGGTGACAACGGTATGAAGATAGAAGGTTCGCACAACAAGGTGATGCGGTGCACCTTCAGCTATAACGACGACACGGGATTGCAGCTTGGCTTCGGTCACCATTTCGAAGATACCCATCCAGGTGTCAGCAGCAATAACGGTACGTATTGCTCGTACAACGACATCATCGACTGCGACTCCTATCTGAACTACGACAGCGACAACCGTGGCAGTGATGCTGATGGCTTCGCCTGCAAGATGCACAACGGTATCGGCAACCGCTTTATCCGCTGCCGTGCATGGCATAATGCCGATGATGCATGGGACCTCTACGAGACCGACTATGCCGTGAAGCTGATTGAGTGCTGGGCATGGAGCTCAGCCATTGCTTCCGACTTTTCGTCATGGGCACAGAATGTGGCTGGTGGCTCCTTCCAAGGCAACGGTAACGGAATCAAACTCGGCGGTAACGGCGAGGGTGGCAGTTCGAAGGGTACACATGAGGCTTGGTTCTGCGTGGTCTTCGACTGCCAGAAGACGGGGTCTGTGAAAGGTTTCGACCAGAACAGTCACGGTGACGGCATTAAGCTGGTGAACTGTCTCGCCTTCGATAATGGAAATAATTACAGCATTGGCGGCAAGGCTTGGTTCTACAACTGCGTTTCTGTAGGAGAACCAGGTGCGAATGTCAACAAGATGCAGATCGGAAGCTCGGTAGACGAGAGCAACAATGCGGCTGTCAACGTGTCGGGATGGTCGAAGAATGCGGTGAAGGAGGGCTTCTCTAAGGACGACTATTACAGTCTGGCTGAAGAGGATGCCAAGGCACCGCGTGCTGCCGACGGCAGCCTGCCCACACGTTTCGCTCGGTTGAAGCCTACCTCAGTGCTCATTGGCAAGGGTAAGGATATGACGGAAGACCTGAAGGCTTCGTTCCCCGACATCTGGGAGGACTTCGCCAATCGCTGCGGTCACGACATTGGTCCGTATGACTATGCATCATCAACGACAACTGGCAGCCAGCTCATCCTTACTGGCAGCAAGGACCTTTCGCTGAAAATCGTTGGCGGTAGCATCCAGTTCACTGTTCCTGCCGACGGCAAGGCACGTGTAGACCTCTATTCGCCGCAGGGCACGCTGGTATCTACAGTCGCCAACCTGCTGACGACCGCCGGCGGTCAGTATTCTGTTCCCGTCAGCGCTCAGTTGCAGTCGGGTGTCTACATCGCCCGCCTCACTGCTAACGGCGAGACCAAGAGCATCAAGTTTACGAAACAGTAATAAAGCCCACCCCCTCCCCTCCCAAAGGGAGGGGCGTTTTTTTTTGTTATGAGATAGCTGAGCGGTCGTGCTCGACGTTTAGCGCCACTTATATGAGCGAAGCGAGTCTTAAGAAGATACTCTCGTTCGGAAAAGTCCAAATAAATTTGGCTTTTCTCTCGCTTAATAGTATCTCTGACCTGCGGTCTAAAATACTAACGCTCGTCAAAGAAAAGAAAAACGAGTTTTCCTTTTGCTTTGTCCTCGCTTAATCGTATCTCTGACCTGCGGTCTAAGATACTCTCGCTTGGAAAAGTCCAAATAAATTTGGCTTTTCTCTCGCTTAATCGTATCTTTGCCAACAAAAAAATAGAAAGGAAAGATACAAGATGAAGATTTTCGCTATCGGCATGAACTATGCCGAACACAATAAAGAGCTGAATAATACGTTATTGATAACGGAAACGAAGGGGAAGACTGAGGAACCTGTCATCTTCACCAAGGCTGACTCGGCACTGTTGAAGAACGGGAAACCGTTCTTTATCCCCGATTTCATGGGGCGTATAGACTATGAGACGGAGATTGTGGTGCGCATCTGCCGACTGGGAAAGAGCATACCTGCACGCTTTGCACATCGATACTATGATGCCATGACGGTGGGTATCGACTTCACCGCCCGTGACGTGCAGAAAAAAGCTAAGGACCTCGGACGGCCATGGACGATAGCCAAGGGCTTTGACGGGTCTGCCATCATCGGCGATTGGGTGGAGAAGGAGCAGCTGCCTGACATCCAGAACCTGAAATTCCACCTCGACATCAACGGAAAGACGGTGCAACAGGGCTGGACGGGTGACATGCTCTACCGTGTAGACGACATCATTGCGTATGTCAGCCGCTTCTTCACCTTGAAGACGGGCGACCTGTTGTATACCGGAACCCCTGTAGGTGTCGGACCGGTGCATGTCGATGACCATTTAGAGGGCTACCTTGAAGACCGTAAGTTGTTGGACTTCTGGTGCAAATAAATCGGTAACATTGAACATTGAGCAATGCAATTGAAAATGGAACGGATGATGAGGGGGGGACGACAAAAACGAATTAGAGTAAGCAAATGAAGAAGATAAGAACAGAAGATATGGCGAAAATGATCAATAACTTGTTGCCAGAAGCAAGGTTGCTGGCACACCATCAGTGGATGAAGAACGGCTTTTTATGGGCTTTGTTCTTTATCCTTCATTCTTCATTCTTCATTCCCGCCGCTTCTGCCCAACGCTTTTTCAACCTTACTGCTGCCGAAGTGCGCATCGACTCTATGTTGCCCCACTTCTCAACGGCATTTCCTCTTGGTGAGAACTATGCTGACTCTACCTACGTGGTGACCATCAAGTACCCGGAGTTTATCGACATGAGCAAAGATGACCTGAGCAGATATCAGGCGATTTCATCGGAAAAACTGCCAGAGATGCCGGTCATCGAGACCCACATGGCAGTGGAACGGAAAAAGGGTATCTTGGAGGTTTCTTTCGTGCCACTTGTAGAACGTAACGGCAAACCGCAGATTCTCGTCAGCTTCATGCTGGACGTGAAGGTCAAGACTGCCAAAAGGTCGGTGCGCAGGGCTAACGCAGCACGAATCCTTGAAGCGTCGACGTCTCGTTATGCCGACCATTCGGTACTGGCAAGCGGACAGTGGGCAAAGATCAGGGTGCCTGCCGATGGCGTCTATCAGCTGACAGATGCCGTGGTGAGGGAGGCAGGTTTCAGTGATGCCAGCAAGGTGAAAATCTATGGTTATGGCGGACACCTGCAAAACGAAGTCCTCAATGGCGATGAGCTGAAAGCTACCGACGACCTGAAAGAGGTGCCGACGTGTACGGTGAACGGCAGACGCCTGTTCTATGGACGTGGACCAGTCTCTTGGACGAGCAACACCTCGACGCGTCGCACCCGCAACCCTTATTCTGATTATGGCTATTATTTCCTGACAGAGAGCGACGGTGATCCGCAACAGGTGGACAGTGCGACTTTTGTCAGTTCGTTCTATCCGTCACCTAACGACTATCATAGCCTGTATGAGGTTGACGACTATGCGCTCTTCCCTGGAGGGCGCAACCTTTGTGAGTCTACCCCTATCAACATAGGCAGTTCCAAGACGTATACGCTGGAGAACAAAGGCTCAGCAACTGCCCGGTTGTCAGTGTGTGTCACCGCCCCTGCCGCTACAGAGGTTGCCATCGATGTCAACAGCAAGCGTGTGGGGACCATCAAAGTGACGGTAGGCAATTATGAAATACACGGCAATGAGGCATCGGGTGTCTTCTCTGTCTCCGACTTGGTGAAGGTAGATACTGTCAAGATCACCACCTTGTCGGGAGGTCCTGCAAGGTTGGACTATATCTCCATGACCTATCCTTCACGTTGCAGTGAGCCGATGTTGTCGAAAGACGAGTTTGCTGCGCCCGAATATGTATACCGCATCACCAACCAAGACCATCATGCAGATGCTGAGACCGACATGGTCATCATCATCCCCACCAGTCAGCAGTTGCTGGCACAGGCACAGCGCCTTGCTGACTATCACAGGGAGCACGATAACATGAAGGTGACCATCGTTCCGGCAGACGAACTGTTCAACGAGTTCAGTAGCGGAACCCCCGATGCCAATGCTTACCGCCGATACCTGAAGATGCTCTACGACCGTGCCAAGGACGAGACGGAGCAGCCTAAGTTCCTGCTGCTCTTCGGCGATTGTGTATGGGACAACCGCATGAATACCAATGCCACGGCACAGTTGTCGCCCGACGACTATCTCCTGGCTTACGAGAGTGAGAACTCCTACAATGAGATATACTGCTATGTTGCCGATGATTTCTTCACCATCCTCGATGACGGAGAGCAGCTGACCACGGGAACGCCTCCTTATGAGTATGCTTTAGGTAAGGCTGACATCGCCGTGGGACGCTTCCCTGTTAGCAATGTCACAGAGGCAAAGACGATGGTAGACAAGTGCATCAGCTATATGGAGAACAAGAATGCCGGTCAGTGGGAGAACACCTTAGTATATATAGGTGATGACGGCAACCAGAACCTGCACATGCGTGACAACAACGACGCTGCCGAACAGATGGAGGCAGCCTATCCGGGTTTCCTGGTGAAGAAGGTGATGCTTGATGCCTACCAGCGTGAGACCTCGGCTTCCGGAAACACCTATCCAGAGGTGACACGCCTGCTCAAGCAGTATCAGTCGGATGGAGCCCTCATTATGGACTATGCCGGTCATGGTAGAGAATATCAGTTGTCGGCAGAAGCCATCCTGCATCTGAACGACTTCCGCTCGTTCACCAACAAGAACCTGCCACTGTGGGTTACGGCATCGTGTGACATCATGCCTTTCGACGGCAGGGCGGAGACGCTTGGCGAAACGGCTGTGCTCAACGAGAAGGGTGGGGCGATAGCCTTCTACGGAACGACACGAACGGTCTATGCCTCGGAGAACAAACCGCTGAACATTGCCTTCCTGAAGAATGTGCTCAGCATGAGCGACGGCAAGGCGATGACCCTCGGTGAGGCGCAGATGCACGCCAAGAACGAACTGATTACGACCGGTCGCGACCGTACGACCAACAAGTTGCAATACTCGCTGCTTGGCGACCCGGCATTGCGACTCAACAGACCCACCCAACAGATTGTCATCGACGAAATCAACGGGGTGTCGCCCAAGGGGAATACCATCACCTTGAAGGCTGGTTCGAAGGCTACGGTGACAGGACACATCGTCAGGAACAATGAGAAAGACACCGACTTTACAGGCATAGCATCTATCACGGTGCGTGACACCCGCGAACTGATTACCTGTAAGCAGAACGACAAGGGCGAGTCGCCGGAGGCATTCACCTTCTACGACCGTCCGAAGACCATCTACAACGGCAATGACAGTGTGCGTGCTGGTGAGTTCAAGTTTACCTTTGCCGTACCCCATGACATCAACTACAACGAAGATTCCGGCCTTATCAATGTCTTTGCCGTCAACAGTGAGCATACGAAGATGGCACATGGCGAAGAGGACGGCTTCTTCCTGAACGGCTTTGAGGATACAGCTAACGACTTCGTAGGCCCGTCTATCTATTGTTATCTGAACACACCGTCGTTCACCAACGGTGGCAATGTCAACCCGACACCTTACTTCGTTGCCAACATCACCGACAAGGACGGCATCAACGCTACGGGTACGGGTATCGGACACGACCTTGAACTGATTATCGATGGCGACATGTCGAAGACATACAACCTGAACAGCAACTTCACTTACGACTTCGGTACCTATACCAGCGGTACTACTTATTACAGCATACCGGAACTGGAGCCAGGTGCCCACTCGCTGAAGTTCAGGGCGTGGGACATCCTGAACAACCCGTCGACGGTGACGCTGAACTTCAATGTTGTGAAAGGGCTGCAACCCAGTATCATGGACATCAGCTGTACCAAGAATCCGGCACGCACCAGTACGACGTTTATCGTATCTCATAACTTTACGAATTCCAATGTAGACATGGTGCTCGACATCTTCGACATGAGCGGACGCCTGTTGTGGTCGCATGCCGAGAGCGGGGTGAGCACAGGGGCTAACTACACGATGGACTGGGACCTGACGATGGATGGCGGCGCACCGCTGCAGACGGGTGTCTACCTCTATCGTGTGCGCCTGAGCAGCAATGGCGGCACCCAGTCGTCTAAAGCCAAGAAGCTGGTGGTGATTCGGTAAGGGAAATATAATAAAACTACGAAAAGGTACGTTATATTAAGGCGTAAGAATAACAAAAACAAGAATGATACAAGTAAACAGTCATCATGTAGCAACGGCAGGGAGCAGGCTCCTGCCCCTTATCCTGCTGATGTTTCTGCCTCTTCAGGTGGCAGCACAGGAGAAGGCAGATTTGTTCAATCCCGTTCAGTATGCCGTTATCTCACAGACGATAGCCCCCGACGCACGTTCCGGTGGTATGGGTGACGTGGGTGCTGCTACCGACCCGGACGTGAGCTCTCAGTACTGGAACCCTGCCAAGTATCCGTTTAACATCAGCCGGGCAGGTGTCTCGCTGAACTATACGCCGTGGTTGCGCCAGTTGGTTAACGACATGAATATGGCTTATCTCTGCGGTTACTACCGCATCGGCAACTATTCGGCTGTCAGCGGTTCGGTGCGCTATTTCTCTCTTGGTGAGGTCTTCACCAGTACGGGTGAGGGTGGTGCCGAGATGACCATCAAGCCGTATGAGATGTCTGTAGACGTGGGCTACTCGCTGATGCTGAGTGAGCACTTCTCTCTGGGTGCTGCCCTGCGATGGATTCACTCCGACATGCGATACGACTATTCCGAAGATTCGTCGCCGGCATCGGCTTTCGCTGCCGACATCGCAGGTTACTATCAGAACTATATCAACATCGGCAACCGTGAATGCCAGTTGGGACTGGGTCTGAACATCTCGAACATCGGTAGTAAGATTACGTTCAGTGGAAATGAGTATTCTGAGTTCATCCCTACCAACATGCGACTGGGAGCTTCCCTGATGGTACCTATCGATGAGTTCAACCGGTTCACCATCGCCGCCGATGCCAACAAACTGCTGGTACCGACGGTGCCGAAGCAGGAGGAAGGTGAGTCTACCATCGACTATCAAGATCGTGTGCACCGTGAGTATAACGACATCTCCAGTATCAGCGGTATCTTCAGGAGTTTCCATGATGCTCCCGGCGGCTTTAAGGAGGAGTTGCAGGAGATTCAGTGGAGCGTGGGTGCCGAATATGTCTATAACGACAAGTTCAGCGTGCGTGCCGGTTACCACCATGAGTCAGAGAACAAAGGTAACCGTAAGTACTTCACCGTAGGTGCCGGATTCAGGATGAGCGTCTTCTCGCTCGATGCTGGTTATGTCATCGCTACCGCCAAGAGCAATCCTCTTGACAAGACGCTTCGCTTCACGCTCTCTTTCGATATGGATGGCATCAAGGATTTGTTTAAAAGGAGATAAACCCCACCCCAGATGATTCAGCGTATCGGCTTTGGATTTGATGTCCACCAGTTGGTGGAAGGTCGCGACCTGTGGTTGGGCGGCATTAAGATAGAACACACGATGGGGCTCTTAGGCCATAGCGATGCAGACGTGCTCATCCATGCCATCAGCGACGCTCTTCTGGGTGCTGCCAACATGCGGGACATAGGCTACCACTTTCCTGACACTTCCGAGCGTACACTCAACATGGATAGTAAAATTATCTTGCGTGAGGTCGTCAGGCTCATTTCGACCAAGGGTTACCAAGTGGGTAACATCGATGCTACCGTCTGTGCCGAGCGTCCTAAGCTTAATCCGCATATCCCTGCCATGCAGCAGTGCCTTGCTGAAGTCATCGGTACAGACATTGACAACATCTCCATCAAGGCGACCACTACCGAGAAGTTGGGCTTCACCGGTAGGCAAGAAGGTATCTCTGCCTATGCTGTCTGCTTGTTGGAGAAGTAGTTCTTCAGTGTTTTGGAACAAGTTGGTGTCAGTTTGAGAAATCGTAGATGCATCTTACGTGAAAAATTTTTTCTCAGAGAATAAACTTCATTATGTGGTGGAGTGAAGCCGCCATCCAGCTGTTTATTGTTGGTAGTTGTACGGAGAAGAAATTTATTTTTTCATTCTCAAATTGGCGGATCTTCTATAGCGTTTGAGCAACCTAACTGAACTCCCCTCCCGTTCGGGAAAGGCTACGGGTAGGCGTGCCTTCGGCGCGGAAATGGGGTTGGGGGTGGGTAAACGAAACGCTGAAACTCATCACGAGTTCCAGCGTTTCTACTATGTTTAACTAAAAATCCTTTTCAAAATCAAAGGGAGCCTCACGGTTCACCTTTGTCATCCACGAACAATCGTTAAACTTCTACCTTAAACAAAAATAACTAAAAACCTAAATCTATTACTACTAACCTAAACAATCTATTAACCTTTTGACGATGCAAAGGTAGTGACTTCTGCCATATCGCGCAATACTTTTAGCCTTCTTTCTTTAAAAAACTGCCGTTTTCTTGATGTAAATCAAGTCATGTGTGCGCACACAACCACTTTTTAGGGCATTTCAGCGTGGTTTTCTATAAAATGGCTTACCTTTGTATGCACAATATAATAATGGTATGCGGGTACTGATAGTCAACACGAGTGAGCGCACGGGTGGGGCAGCTGTTGCTGCCAACCGGCTGAAGGAGTCGCTCAGCAATAACGGAGTGAAGGCGAAAATGCTGGTTCGCGACAAGCAGACCGACGATATTACCGTGGTGAGTCTGCACCGCGGCATCCTTTCCCGTTGGCGTTTCCTGTGGGAGCGCTGGTGCATTTTCGTGCGGCTGCACTTCTCCCGGAAGCATCTTTTCGAGATCGACATCGCCAACACAGGTCATGACATCACCTCGCTGCCAGAGTTCAAGGAGGCTGACATCATCCATTTGCACTGGATTAATCAAGGAATGCTGTCGCTGACCGACATCCGCAGGATACTGCAGTCGGGTAAACCCGTTGTCTGGACCATGCACGACATCTGGCCGGCGGTAGGTATCTGTCACCTCTCCTTGCAGTGTGAACAGTACAAAACGGCTTGCTGCCATTGTCCTTACCTGCCGTCGGGTGGCGGGAACCATGATTTGTCAACGGTGGTTTGGCAACGGAAGCAGCGCATGTTGCAAGGTTTCCATATCCATTTCGTGGCTGTCAGTTCCTGGCTGGCAGGCATGGTGAGCGACAGCGGGCTGCTGAAAGACCAGCCTTTGACGGTCATCCCCAATGCCGTACCGCTGTCCAGGTTCAGGATGAAGAGCAAGACCGATTCGCGAGACCTGCTGCATATCCGTGCCGACAAGCGCATCATCATCTTTGGAGCCGCGCGCATCGACCAGCCGGCTAAAGGCTTCGGCTACCTGAAGCAGGCGCTGTCGCTGTTGGCAGAGCGGCATACGTTTCCTGCTGAACAGCTCTTGTTGGTGCTCTTTGGCGGATATAAGCAGGAGGAAGTGCTTGCAGATATTGCCATACCTTATCAATATATGGGCTATGTGGGCGACGAAGATGAGTTGGCAACACTCTATTCGGCTGCCGACGTAGTGGTCTCCTCGTCGTTGTCGGAGACTTTCGGACAGACGCTTATCGAGGCTCAGGCATGTGGTTGCATACCTGTCTCGTTCAACAACAGCGGTCAGACCGACATCATACGTCATTTGGAGACGGGGTATCTGGCTGAATACCAGTCGGCTGAAGACCTCGCACGAGGCATAGCATGGGCATTGCAGGCAGACATTCCACGCCAACAGTTGCGCCAACATGTTGCCCGCCATTTCTCCGGCGATGCGGTGGCGTCTCAATATATCCGTTTATACCAAGAAATCACAGCTGAAAATGGAAAATAAAGCACACAGACAGATACGTTTCACGATTGTTACCATCACCTATCAGGCTGCCCGCTTCCTGCCGAAGACGGTCAGCAGCGTGCTCTCACAGACCTATCCCTGCGTGGAGCACCTTATTGTCGACGGCTGTTCCAAAGACGACACCGTGGCATTAGCAGAGGCTTACAAGCAGGAGAACGACCGGTCTGGCAACGGCCATACGGTAACCATCTCGTCGGAACCCGACCGTGGACTCTATGATGCCATGAACAAAGGACTCGAACGGGCAACGGGCGACTATATCCTCTTCCTGAATGCCGGTGACTTCCTGCCGGAACCGACGACGTTAGAGACTGTTGCCGCCTGCGTTGGAGAGGGAGAATCCTTGCCGGCTGTGCTCTATGGTGATACGGATATTGTCGATGAAAAGGGCCATTTCCTGCGCCACCGACGCCTGTCACCACCCGAAAATCTCACGTGGCGCTCCTTCCGTCATGGCATGCTGGTGTGCCATCAGGCGTTCTATGCACGTACCGACATCGCCAAGATGTATGCTTACGACCTCAGCTACCGCCATTCGGCAGACGTAGACTGGTGCATCCGTGTGATGAAAGAGGCCGACAGGCGGCAACTCCCCTTGCGGCGTGTCCCTGCCGTCATTGCCTGTTTCCTTGCCGGTGGCGACAGCAAGCAGAACCACCGCGACTCCCTTCGTGAGCGTTTCCATGTCATGTGCCGCCATTATGGGCTCCTCACCACCATCATCATGCACCTTTGGTTTGTCTTGCGAAGCCTTTTTAAGGGGTGATAGTATAAAAAGCGAACAGCCTGTCACGTTCTTTTGTGACAGGCTGTTCTGAATATAAGAGTGTTAGCTTTATTGGTATCTCAGGTGTTGACCTTTGCGCAGTGGTGTGAAAAGGCCGATGTTGTTCAGCTTGCAGAGCTGTTCTACGCTCATGTTGTGAGCTTGTGCAATAGACTCGATGCTCTCTCCGCTGGCGACGGTGTGCCACTGGAAGTCCTTATTGCTCTTGGCTACGGGCTCGTCACTCTTTGAAGAGGTGGAACCAGGCTTGCTGGTGCCCTGGCCGTCGGCCTTGGAATAGCCCTTGTCGTCGTTCTTGCCACGCAGACGCGTTGCCTGGAGCGACTCGCTGTCGTGAGTGCTGCGGCGATAGGTGTAGTAGTCGCCGGTGACATCCTGATTACGGAAGTCGAACATCAGTGCCGGGTTGAGGGCAGTACCGCAGAGGCGTGTCTCGAAATGGAGGTGTGAGCCCGTGCTTCGGCCGGTGTTGCCACCCAGTCCGATGGGCTGACCTGCGCGTACAGTCTGATTTTCCTTGACCAGATGCTTGGACATGTGACCGTAGACGGTCTCCAGTCCGTTGTTGTGACGGATGACTACGTAGTTGCCGTAGCCGTTAGCTTCGTAGCGTACGATACGTACCTTGCCGGAGAATGCGGCGCGGATGGTGTCGCCGATGTATACCTTGATGTCGAGACCCTTGTGCATACGTCCCCAACGGCGGCCGTAGTTGCTCGTGATGATGCGGCTTGTCGTAGGCATGTGGAATCCGCGCAGGTCTATCTTATACTGTTCTGGCATGGCATAGACGGCGTGTGTGCGCTTGTTCTCCCATTCCTGATACAGGTCTGACGAAGGATTTTCCATGTTCTCCTTATTAGTCAGATTCTTCAGTGCCATCTGCTCTACGGCTTTCGACTTGTGGTCTACGGGTGCCTGCATTGCCAACTTGTCTTGTGCCATAGCGGTGGAAGAGGCGGCAAGCGTGAATACGGATGTCAACATGAAGGTTCTAACTACTTTACTAAAAATCATATTCCTTAAATTTGGTTATAGATACTAATCAGGGAACGCGTCTCGTTGCCCCCTTTTTGATGCCGGTTGGAACGCTACAAATGCCCAACTGAAATCAAAAATCGCTGCAAAGATAACGCTTTCCTTATTAAAAAAGTATGCGATTAACAGTTTTTATTGTTGATTTAACACTCTGTGAACGTGCATTTTGTGTGCGTAAACACCTCTCTGAAGCCCGTCCTCACGGTGTTTCATGCAGTTTTCTTGCATTTTTCTTGCTATGAGATGGCAGCCCAGTTGATGTTAGTCTTTCTTAACGCGGCAAGCCGGTTCCACAGCAACTGGTATTCGGTGCGCTCACAGGTAGGATCGTTGTCAACAATCTGTTGGGCTTCGTCGCGTGCCATCTGTATGATTTGCCCGTCGCGTGCGATGTCTGCAATCTTCAGGTCGAAGGCGATGCCGCTCTGCTGGGTGCCTTCCAGGTCGCCGGGTCCGCGCAGCTTCAGGTCGGCTTCTGCTATCTGGAAGCCGTCGTTGGTCTCACACATGATGTCGATGCGCTTGGCAGTCTCGGCTGATAGCTTGTGCGTGGTGACGAGGATGCAGTACGACTGGTCGGCACCGCGTCCCACACGACCGCGCAGCTGGTGCAGCTGCGACAGTCCGAAACGCTGCGCGTCGAGGATCACCATGACGGATGCGTTGGGAACATTCACGCCTACCTCGATGACCGTCGTGGCAACGAGAATCTGGGTCTCGCCCCTGACGAACTTCTGCATCTCCTCTTCCTTGTCCTTTGGTTTCATCATGCCGTGCACCTTGCTCATGTGGAATTCCGGGAACACCTCTTTCAGCGCTTCGAAACCTGCCTCTAAGTTCTTCAAGTCCATTTTCTCGCTCTCTTGGATGAGAGGGAAGACGATGTATACCTGCCGTCCCTGATGTATCTGCTGGCGAATGCCGTTATAAAGGCTCGTCGTCTGGTTGTCGTACTTGTGGATGGTCTGAACGGGTTTGCGTCCCGGTGGCAGTTCGTCGATGATGCTCACGTCCAAGTCTCCGTAGATGGTCATCGCCAAGGTGCGCGGTATCGGCGTAGCTGTCATCACCAGTACGTGGGGCGGATTGGTGCTTTTGCTCCAGAGCTTGGCACGCTGAGCCACGCCGAAGCGGTGTTGCTCGTCGATGACGGCGAAGCCCAGTTGTCGGAACTGCACGTTATCTTCGATGACGGCGTGTGTTCCCACGAGGATGTGCACCTCTCCTGTCATCAGTCCGTCAAGGATTTCCTGCCGACGTTTGCCCTTGACGATGCCTGTCAGCAGCTCTACGCGCAGGGGCATGCCTTGCAGGAAGTCTTGGATGGTAGCCAGATGTTGCTCGGCAAGAATCTCCGTCGGAGCCATGATACATGCCTGGAAGCCGTTGTCAACGGCTATGAGCATCGACATCAGGGCGACGAGCGTCTTGCCGGAGCCTACATCGCCCTGTAACAGACGGTTCATCTGCCGCCCTGAACGCATGTCGGCACGTATCTCGCGTATCACCCGCTTCTGGGCTCCCGTCAGTTCGAAGGGCAGGTTGTTGCGGTAGAACCAGTTGAACTGCTCACCTACATGTTCGAAGACGAAGCCCCGGTACTTGCGACGCTGGTCACTCGCATACCTTAATATATTGAGTTGCACATAGAACAGCTCTTCAAACTTCAGACGGAGGCGTGCCCGCTGGGTGTCTTCGGCATTCTTCGGGTAGTGAATCTTGCGCATCGCCTCGTCGCGTGAGATGAGATGATGGCGTCGGGTGATGAAGTCGGGGAGCGTTTCTGCCAGCGGCTGGCTCAGTTTTTCGATGAGCGTCTTGGTCAGTTTCTCCATTGCCCGCGATGTCAGCCCCATCTTCTTCATCCGTTCTGTCGTAATATAATAAGGTTGCATGCCCATGTCCGTGAGCACGAGGTTGGCGGCATCGTCGATGTCGGGGTGGGAAAACTGGTACCTGCCATTGAAGATGGTGGGCTTGCCGAAGACGATATATTCCTTGTTTACCTGATATTGCTGGTAGACATACTTCGTGCCGTTGAACCATACCAGGTCGCAAACGCCGTGACCATCGCTGAAATGTGCCACGATGCGCTTCTTCCTGCGACCTTGGTCAAACTCCTCAAAGCTGAGGATACGCCCTTTCACCTGTACAAAGGGCATGTCTTGGGAGAGTTCCGAGATGAGATAGATGCGACTGCGATCGACATATTTGTACGGAAAATACTCCAGCAGGTCACGAAACGAACTGATGCCGAGCTCCTTGCTCAGTATCTCCTTCCGTCTCGGACCTACGCCCGGCAGGTACATGATGTCTTGATCGAGTATATCTAACACTTAGTTAAAGGTTGATGGTTAAAGGTTCTTGCCTTCTTGCTCTGGCAAGCGTCTCCTTTCGTCGCCGAGCGGCAAGCGACCAAAGGTCGAGCGGATGGGTGAAGTTTTTACCTTTTACTCTCATTAGCCAGTATTTTCGCAATGTCGAGGTCGAAGGGAGTGGTGATTTTGATGTTCTCACGATTGCCGTCGACCATCGTCACGTTCGTTCCGATGGCTTCTACGACCGACGCGTCGTCGGTAAATGCCTCGCTATAAGGCTGGGAAAACGCCCGCTTTGCCAACTGGATGTCGAACGTCTGGGGAGTCTGCACGATGCGGTAATTGCTTCGCAAGACGTTCCTGCCGCTGCTGTCACCGTCAATCTGGCGCAAGGTGTCGGTGACGGGTAGTACAGGTATGGCTGCTCCCGACTGGCGGGCAGCATCAAAACAGCGTCCGATGACCTCTGTGGATACGAACGGTCGCACACCATCGTGTATGCCAACGATGCCTTCCGTGTCGTCGGGGATCAGTGCAAGTCCGTTCTTCGACGAGTGAAAGCGCGTCTCTCCGCCGTCGGCGATGGTGTGTTTTACGATGAAACCGTGCATTTTGCACAAGCTTTCCCAAAAGTCCTGCTGCGCTTTTGGCAACACGAGGATGATGTCAAGACCGTTCTTGCCTTCGCCTTTCCTCGCCTCTGAGTAGGCATGAAAGCGCTCGATGGTGTGCATCAGCACGGGCTTCCCGCCTACGGGAAGGAATTGTTTGGGGATGTCGGAGCCCATCCGGAGTCCCTTTCCGCCTGCCACGATAATGATGTAGTCGCTCATGTCAGTCCTTTCCTGATAGCTTTAAGCCTCAGCCAACAGTTGTTGATAAATCATTCCCTGTTCGAGAGCGGCAACGGTTGCCTCGTCTGCGAAGTAGGAGAGCAGTTGGTAGCCATAAGGGAGGGCGGCGGCAGGTCCGCGTCCGGTCGTGATGTTGCCGTCGACGGTGACCAGTTCGGCGGTGTATTCTGCACCTGTCAGCGTTTCTTCAAAGCCCGGATAGCAGGTGGCACGACGTCCCTTGAGCAGTCCTAAGCCGCCCAGGACGAGCGGAGCCGCACAGATGGCACCGATGCGGCGTCCAGCCTCATGCTGACGGAGCAAAGCCTGGCGCACCCCTTCGTGCTCGTTCAGGTTCTTGGCACCAGGCATACCACCCGGCAGGAGCAATAGGTCGGCATCAGAGAAGTCACCGGCAGCTTCGAAGGTGGCGTCTGCCTTGACCGAAACGCCATGTGCACTGGTTACGAACTCTGAGCCTGTGATGCTCACGGTAACTACTTCTACGCCGCCACGACGCAGGATGTCTACAGGTGCCAATGCCTCGATGTCTTCGAAACCATTCGCGAGAAATTCATATACTTTAGCCATATTTCTTGTTGGTTTATCGTCTGATATCAGTAATTATTTGTATTTTTGCAAGCGTAGAATGCACCATTAAAGTGCATGAATGTTGTTGCAAAGATACAAAAAATTGCAGAATATCGACCAAAAGACATGAATAAAGACAGAAAAAACCTCAGATTTGCCCTTTTTGGCAAGCGACATCAGGCAGGAAAGACATCTGCTATACAGCATTTACTTCATGTCCTCAACAAGAAAGGTGCCGAGGTGTACATAGACAAGAAGTTCTTTGACTACCTAACACAGACGGAAAGGGTGCAGGTTGACGCTACCGGTGTGTTTGAAGGTGGCGACTTCCAGGTGGACTATGTCATCTCTCTCGGTGGCGACGGCACCTTCCTGAAAGCTGCCAGTAGGGTGGGTGCCAAGCAGATACCCATCATCGGCGTGAACATGGGGCGGCTGGGGTTCCTTGCCGACGTACTTCCCGACGAGGTAGAGAGCTTGATAGATGCTGTCTATGCCGGTGACTATAAGATAGAAGAGCATGCCGCCATACAGATTGAGACTGACGGTGAGCCGTTCAAGGGGGCTCCCTACGCGCTGAATGACATTGCCGTGCTGAAGCGTGACACCGCGTCGATGATCTCCATCCGTACTACTATCGACGGTGACGACCTGACAACCTATCGTGCCGACGGACTCATCGTCTCTACACCGACGGGTTCTACCGCCTATTCGCTGTCGAACGGAGGACCTATCATCATGCCTCAGAGCCATAACTTGTGCCTGACGCCCGTGGCTCCGCATTCGCTCAATGTGCGTCCGATAGTGATTGGCGATGATGCCGTGGTGACATTGGAGGTCGTGTCGCGTTCGCATAACTTCCTGGTTGCCGTCGACGGCCGTTCTGAAGGCTTTTCTGAAGGTACGAAAGTAATCATCCGTAAGGCTCCTTTCGTTATCCGTATCGTCAAGCGCAAGAGCTTCCGCTACTTCGCTACGTTGCGTGACAAGATGATGTGGGGTGCCGACCAAAGAGTATGAAGATGTATCAACTGCCGGAATTAAAATACAAGAGCAGCGAAATCCTGCGTTGGCTGTGGATAGCCTGGAAGGGAAACCGGTTGCAGGCATCGTTCAATGCGGCGATAGGACTGGCTGGTGTCGCCGTCAGCCTTATGCAGGTATGGGCGGTGAAGCATGCCATCGACGTGGCATCGGGATTCGTTGCAGGCAACATCTATTGGTCAGTGGGTTTGATGGGCATTTTGATTCTCTGCGACTTTGCACTGAACATCTGCGGAATATGGGTGCGCAACCTGCTGGGTATCAAGGCACAGAACCGTATGCAGCAGCAGATGCTCGACCGCATCCTGCGTTCAGAATGGCAAGGAAAGGAAGCACGGCATTCCGGCGACGTGCTCAACCGTTTGGAGTTTGACGTGAACAATGTCGTCAACTTCCTCACCGAAACGCTCCCTAACTCGCTGTCTACGTTATGTATGTTCCTCGGTGCCTTCTGTTATCTGGCATCGATGGACTGGCGGCTGACGCTCATTATCACCTTCATGGTGCCCCTTTTCATCGGGGTCAGCAAGATTTATGTACGGCAGATGCGCAAGTTGTCGCGCGAAGTGCGCAATTCCGACTCCAAGGTGCAGAGTGTCTTGCAGGAAACGATACAGCACCGCATGCTCATCAAGACAATGGAGAGCGATGACGTGATGGTGGGGAGGCTGGAAGACACGCAGAGCGAACTGCGCAGCAACGTGGTCAGGCGTACCAAGTTCAGCGTGATGAGCAACCTGATTCTGAACTTCGGCTTCGCCTCCGGCTATCTGATAGCCTTCCTTTGGGCTGCCGTCCGCATGTCGGCAGGCACGCTGACGTTTGGAGGCATGACCGCCTTCCTGCAATTGGTCAACCGTATACAGGGTCCGGCACGGTCGCTGATGAAGTTGGTGCCGTCGTTTGTCAGTGTCTTCACGGCTGCCGAACGGCTCATGGAGTTGGAAGAGAACCCGTTGGAAGAGCAGGGAGACGCGATCTGTCTGGCATCGCCCTGTGGCGTTCGCTTCGAGAACGTTTCATATACCTACGCGGGAAATACGGGTACGACACTCGAAAACCTGTCATTCGACTTCTACCCAGGCTCATGCACCGCCATCCTCGGCGAGACAGGAGCGGGCAAGACCACACTGATACGTATGATTCTGTCGCTGATACAACCTCAACAGGGACAGGTATACATCTATAATGCGACGAAGCAATATCACTTGTCCCCCCTGCTGCGCACCAATCTGGTCTATGTGCCACAAGGAAACACGCTGATGAGCGGTACCATCCGCGAGAACCTGCGGTTGGGTAAGCTGGATGCAACGGAAGAAGAGATGCGTGAAGCCTTGCGACAGAGCTGTGCGGAGTTTGTCTTCGACCTGCCGGAAGGACTGGACACCGTATGCTCGGAACAGGGAGGAGGGCTGAGCGAGGGACAGGCACAGCGCATTGCCATTGCCCGTGCGCTCTTGCGCGACCGCAGCATCATGCTCTTCGATGAGGCTACGAGTGCCCTTGACACAGAAACCGAGCGCCAACTGCTCCATAACTTGATGGCTGAACAGCAGAAAACCATCATCTTCATCACCCATCGACCTGCGGTTGTGGACTATTGCGACCAGACACTGACCATCAAGAAACTGGGCAAGCATCGCCGACCGCAAGCGCAGAATGCAGATAACGATAACGTTAAATCTTAAATACTGATTATTGATGACACTTCAATTTCATCTTGAATATGTGACGGCTGACGGACAACAGATGGCTGTCAACCTGCCGGAAAGAGGACAGGAGGCTGAAAAGGTAAAAACCTACCTCATGGAAACGCACGACGGTTCGCACTGGTCGTGCGAGATAGAGTGGGAATCGGCGGTAGGCTCGTCGATAGACTATTATTATACCGTCATGAAAGACGGGAAGGCTGTACGCAGGGAATGGGGGGTGGTGGGCCATCGGCTTGAACTCAACGTGAAAGGTGCTGCCTGCTATCGTGTCTACGACCAGTGGATAGACTTGCCGGAAGATGCCCACCTCTATACATCTGCCGTCACCGACTGTGTGGTGGGACGCACTATCGAAAAGCCAAAGGTGCACAGCGGCAGGCAGACCCTGCGATTGAAGGTGCGGGCACCGCAATTGCGACGCAGCGAGTGGCTCGGTATCATCGGTTCCGACCCGCAGCTGGGGGCGTGGCAGGCAAAGGAAGCTGTGCCCATGCAGCAGCATCAAATCAACGAATGGATGGTTGACTTGGACATCAGCAGGCTGTCGTCGCGTCAGTTGGAGTTTAAGTTTGTTGCCCTCGATGCCGTTGAAGACGTGACACCTTTCTGGGAACAGTATGCCAACAGGTACTTCTCGGTGCCGGAAATGGCTGACGGCGACGTCTTTGTCTGCGAGTTGCCGCAGGCAGTCTTCGAGATACCCGCCGTCAGGTGTGCCGGTACGCTGGTGCCAGTGTTCTCTTTGCGCTCCAAGGAAAGCTTCGGTATTGGTGATTTCGGTGATTTAAGGAAGATGGTAAATTGGGTGGCACTGACCGGACAACGGGTGTTGCAGGTGCTGCCTATCAATGATACGACATCGACGCATACATGGATAGACTCTTATCCCTATAATGGCATCTCAATCTTTGCGCTTCATCCGCTCTATGCCGACTTGACACAGCTGCCACCTGTTGCCGACAAAAAGCTGAAAAAGGAAATGGAAGTCTTGCGAAAGGAACTGAACGCACTGCCACAGGTGGATTATGAACGGGTCGACGAGGCTAAGACGCGCTACCTGCATGCCATCTACGAACAAGAGGGAGCGGCAGTACTGTCATCGAAGGCGTTTAAGGTGTTCTTCAAGGAGAACGAACATTGGCTGGTTCCGTATGCACTCTACTCGCATCTGCGCGATCTCTACGGAACAGGCGACTTCAACCAGTGGGAAGACCACCGGCAATGGGACGAGGGCGACCGCGCTGCCCTCTGCAATCCTCGCACGCGTATATATAAAGAGGTGGCATACTACTATTATGTACAGTTCATTCTGAGCAGTCAGCTGACTGCCGTTCATGACTATGCACGCTCACGTGGCGTCATCCTGAAGGGTGACATCCCCATCGGAGTAAACCGTTACGGTTGTGATGCATGGGCTGAACCGCGCTACTTCAACATGAACGGGCAGGCAGGAGCACCACCTGACGAGTTCTCTGTGGACGGACAGAACTGGGGATTCCCTACCTACAACTGGGACGAGATGATGAAAGACGACTGTGCTTGGTGGGTGCGTCGTTTCCAGAACATGGCTCACTACTTCGATGCCTACCGCATAGACCATGTGTTGGGATTCTTCCGCATCTGGGAGATACCTGTTCCTGAGACCTCAGGACTGATGGGACAGTTCTCTCCGGCACTCGGACTGACGGAGGATGAACTCAGAAACGCCGGTTTCATCGATAAAAAAGAGCTTTTCTTGCAAGACCATCGCGACAGTAGGAAGTGGCATCCGCGTATTGCCGTGCAGTATACTGATGTCTTCAAGCAACTCCCGGAAGAGGAGCAGGCTGCCTTCAACCGCCTATACGATGACTACTTCTACCACCGCAACAACCAGTTCTGGTATCAGGAGGCGATGAAGAAACTGCCGAAGCTGGTCAATGCAACGCGAATGCTCGTTTGTGCTGAAGACCTCGGCATGGTGCCAGAATGTGTGCCGTGGGTCATCAACGAGTTGAAGATTCTAAGTCTGGAACTGCAGAGCATGCCGAAAGAGCAAGGAATCCGTTTCGGACACCTCTCACGTAACCCCTACCGCTCGGTCTGCACCATCTCTTCTCACGACATGCCTACTCTGCGGCAATGGTGGGATGAGGACGAAGAGCGCACGCAAGACTATTACGCCACGATGTTACACCGCAACGACCCGGCACCACATCCATTACCGGGATGGCTTGCACGCGACATCGTAAGCAGACATCTGACGAGTCCTTCCATGTTGTGCATCCTCAGTATACAAGACTGGATGGCGATAGACGAGAAGCTGCGGCTGCCCGATGCGAATGCTGAGCGCATCAACATTCCAGCCAACCCACGCCACTACTGGCGCTATCGCATGCACCTCAACATCGAAGATTTGCTGGAAGCTCAGGAGTTCAACTCCTCTATTAAAGAACTTGTCCTTTCCTCTGGTCGCAAATAGTGACCATACCAGGCTGGTACAACTAACGCAAACGTCTCAGCCTTTGCACCTTGAACTCATGACGAAGAAGACATTACGCACACTCTCTCCCCCCTTCTGGTTTGTAGACATGAAGCATCGGCGGCTACAACTGATGGTGACGGGAAACAACATCGCTGGGGCATCGGTGACGACAGACTATCCCGGAGTCTCCATCGAGGACGTGGTGTCTTTGGATTCACCCAACTACCTCTTCGTCTATATGAATATAGCAGCGGCAAAGGCGGGCAACATGCAACTGACTTTCAGAAAAGAAGGATGGACGGAAACTATCGAATACCAACTGAAACGGCGTGAGAAACGGGGTGAAGAGCGCAAAGGGTTCTCTAATGAGGACGTCCTGTACCTGCTGATGCCTGACCGTTTTGCACAAGGCACAGTGAGAACAGGCAAGCCATCGGAGCTGAAAACAGAGACATCGGATAGCAAACAGGTCGTAGACCGTTCGCAACCTTCTCTGCGGCATGGCGGCAACCTGGACGGAATCAGCGAACACCTGGACTATTTCGTAGAACTGGGGGTGACGGCACTGTGGCTTACACCCGTGCAGGAGAATGCTTCTCCCGACTCCGGAAACGGACACTCCACCTATCATGGCTATGCCATCACCGACTACTATAGTGTTGATCCGCACCTCGGCTCAAACGAAAGCTACCGCCAACTGGTGGATGCTGCTCATGCCAAAGGACTGAAAGTGGTGATGGACATGATCTTCAATCATTGCAGTATTGACCATCCGTGGACGAAAGACATGCCGTCGAAAGACTGGTTTCATTTTGTGCAGAATGATGGTAGTTTGTCGATGAAACCGGAGAATAACGTCGAATTTCTGCAAACATCCTATAAGCTGACACCAGTCTTAGACCCTTACGCTTCGCAGGTAGACAAGAAAGAGACGGTGGAGGGGTGGCTTGTACCGACCATGCCCGCCTTGAACCAACGTAACCCGCACTTGATGGCCTACCTGATACAAAACAGTATCTGGTGGATAGAGACTGTCGGCATCGATGGCATAAGGATGGACACCTATCCCTATGCCGACCGTGAGGCGATGGCGCAATGGATGGAAAGGCTCAATAAAGAGTATCCCAACTTGAATACCGTAGGGGAGACATGGGTGGCGGAGCCGGCATATACGGCGGCTTGGCAGCAGAGTTCGCCAATCCAGCCTGATGACTCTCATCTGAAAACGGTGATGGACTTTGCCTTTTTTGACCGGATCAACAAGGCGAAACACGAGGAAACAGATGACTGGTGTACGGGATTCAACCGTATTTATAATACGCTTGCATACGATTATCTGTATGCAGACCCTTCATCGGTGATGGCATTCATAGACAACCACGACACCGACCGCTTCCTGGGAAATACCAAAGACCCCACCATGCTCAAACAGGCACTGGCACTGTTGCTCACCATCAACCGCATACCGCAACTGTATTATGGAACGGAAATCCTGATGAACGGCACGAAGTTCTTTACTGATGGTGACGTTCGGCGCGACTTTCCGGGTGGTTTTCCACAGGACATCCGCAATGCATTTACCCGTAAGGGGCGCACAAGCGCCGAGAATGCAATGTTCGACTGGCTGTCAAGACTACTTCATTGGCGCAAAAACAGCGAAATCATCGCAAAAGGACGGCAGGTTCAGTTCATTCCGTATCAAGGAATATACGTTGTTGCACGTCAACTGAAGACGATAATGGCGACCGGCAGAAACACAACAGTGCTTACCATCCTGAATGGCAAGCACTCGTCCAATGTAGTAAAGGTTGCGCGCTATGCAGAACTCATCGGTGATGCAAAGGCTGCTACAGACATCATCACAGGTGAAAGCATCGATCTCACACACGACTTCGAGCTGGCTCCAAGCGCCACACTCATCCTTCAGTTCTAATAGCCTTTNNCTTTCTCCCTTCGTTCTCCCTACACAAACTCTTCTCCGTACTTCAGTTTCACCTCGTTGACATACTTGCGCACCAATGCCGACGAGTCTTCTTTCTTACAGATAAAGAGCACGTTGTCCTTCTCAGCGACGATACAGTCTTCCAGCCCGTTGATGACGGCAAGATGATCGTTCGGTATCTTGATGATATTACCGTGACAGTCTTCCAACATCACTTTCGAGTCAATGACGACGTTGTCACGACTGTCGTTGCTTATGGCCTCGAAAGCAGAATGCCATGTGCCGACATCAGCCCATCCGAAGTCGCAACGCATCACATAGACATCATCCAACTTCTCCAGGATACCTTGATCAATAGACAGGTTAGGGTATCTGGGGAAGTTCTCGTTGACATATTGCTGCTCTTCCTCCAAGGTCAGGTTGACACCCTCAAAGTCGATACGGCGCATCACGTCGGGGAGGACTATCTTCAGGCTTTCTATCAACGAGTGTACGTTAAACAGCATGATTCCGGTGTTCCAGAAGAATTCTCCGCTCTCCATGAACATGCGGGCAAACTCACGGTCGGGTTTTTCCGTCAGCGATTTCACGCGGAAGAGCTCTTTTTCTTCGGTTTCATCGCCAAGTTGTGCATAGCAGTACCCCGGTTCCGGACGTGTAGGCTTCACTCCCAACGTCAGCAGACCGTCGTGGTTCGCAACGAAGTTTAGCCCTCGCTTGATACTCTCCTCGAAAGCTTTTTCCTGAAGTACCACCTGGTCAGAAGGGGCGACAACGATGCGAGCCCTTTTCGAAAACTTGGAAATGCGGTAGCAAGCCCACGCAATACTTGGTGCCGTGTTGCGATAGATAGGTTCCAGGAGCAGATTACAATCAGGCAGTTCCGGCAACTGCTCCTTCAC
>DEJO01000049.1:26681-29078 GCA_002353555.1 Prevotella sp. UBA2746
TTGCAAACCGGTCGTAGGTTTGTTGCAGCTGCGTACGCCCCGTTCCGAAGAAGTCAATGAACTGCTTGGGGCAGCGTTCCCTGCTGACAGGCCACAGGCGGCGGCCCATCCCCCCTGCCAAGATAACACAATAGTTGTTGTTTTCCGTAGTCATAGATTTGAAGTTAGTTATACCTGTTGGCTTTGCGCCATTGTTTTTCTGTGACGAAGATACACATTCCCCGTGATATAACCAAATATTTTTAGTTTTTTCTACAAAACATTTGGCATTTCAGAATTTTAGTGTAACTTTGCACCCGCTAAACGGCTCGTTACATTCCACAAACAAGTGACGCAGCCACATATAGCACAGGCCCAGATGGCGGAATCGGTAGACGCGCTGGTCTCAAACACCAGTGGGGCAACCCGTGCCGGTTCGACCCCGGCTCTGGGTACGAGTTTAACTCGAAAGCAATCGCTAAACCTCTAATAATGAGAGATTTAGCGATTTTTCTTTCTTTATATTTCCCCACATTTTTCCCACATCTGCAAGTTTTCATGTAAAGTGAGTCCCGTTTTCCCCACCAGAGAAGTACGGATTAGTGGTGAATTGCAGGTCCTTATAACAATGAAGAGAGCATTGTAGAAAATCAATCAAAGTCTTTAATTGCAAATCACTACGATTAAACATCAACATTTCGGCAGTTAGAACTGCCAAATTAGAATTTAATTCGTTTCGACGAAAGAATTTTAACTAGCATCCTCTGTCTTCGTAGGAAGTGAAAGTCGATATTGCTCTCAAAGATTGGTCAAGGCCTCTCTACCTTTGTTGGTTAAGTAGTAGGATTGCATCGGATGATTCGGTGTTTCTGGGTATAGCATGGCTATATATCCAGTCTCTATGTTAGGAGTAATATATGTGGAAACGAACCCCTTCCTATCTTTACGCTGCATTGCTGCCATAAGAACTTTCAGGCTAGCACCATTTTCTCCTATTGCAGATAGTAATGTTCTCAACCGTTTCAACTTAGCATTCTCCCGTTTCGAGGTTGAGGGGGTTGAGGGGGTTGTGGGGTTTTTATCTTGTGGGGTTGTGGGGGTTGAGGGGCTGTATGCTTGTATGGCAGTCCTTCTGAACGTAACCCAAACAAAAGATGCATTCTGGTTATACTCAGGTTCAGGAAGGTTAGCCTCTCGACAAGCATCCATGATACGGCCGACACCACTGCCCCAGTTCTCCAAGAATGTTGTCTTGAAGAGCACGTCGGCAATGGTAGGATTCTGCGGGAAGGAGTGGTGAGATTGTTTGATGGTCTCAGTAGTCAATTCCTCTGGCAGATGACCAGAGTTCTCAATCTCGATACGGTCATCGTATATGGCAATACCAACAGAACTACTTGTATTGTGGAAAAATCGATGGCAGAGAGCATTTGTCAGTGCTTCTCTCAAGGCTTCAGCAGGAACTTCCAACTTCTCTTCTCTCGTAAAGCCAACTATCTTTCCGCTGATTGAGAGATGCTTGAAGAAAAATGCCATACCAGCATCCAATAGTGTGAAGAAGTTGCCATAGGCGCGTTGATTGTCGAAAAACTCATTCTTGTTCGTACCACGGAAACGAGCCATGCGGAGCAGAAACTGAGGAAACTGGCTGGTGTCATGTAGGAACAAGGCGGCAGCAGCATTCTTCAGTTTCCCATCTGGAGTGGTCAGTTTCAATTTTTCAACAAGCCTTTCTGTTGTTTCCATCAGTGAAGACTCTGGCATTCGGCCACGTTCAACGCCAAGACGCACTCCACCCCTAATACGCTGTTCTTCCAAGTCAGCAATGGTGATGCCTTCGCATACTTGGTCTTCCCACTTGTAGCGATTGTTCTTGCTCCGCATCAGTCTGTCTTCAAACATATCACGCGGCATAACAACGGTAGTGCTTTCTATCCGAATGTACTGTTTGCTGTCGTAAGTATAAGGCGCATTCCAATAGCCCGCAGCATTCACATGAATGGCTATGACTTCATACCCTGAACGATCTGGCACATCAATGTATTCAACCGGCAAGTCAATCAGCGGTTCCAGCTTGGCGATTTCCCTGGCAATCTCCTGTCGCGTATTGTCTGTTACCTCCTGACCGAGAATCTTCAAGGTTGTTGGGGCAATGCCGAAGAGCAACCAGCCGCCAGCGGTATTGAGGAAAGCACAAACAGAACGCATACCATCCTTCAACTCACCTGTTGTTTTCTTCAGTTCCAACGTGCGAGTCTCATCACCATGAATCAATGCTTGTATGTTTTCTATTGTCATACGGACCAGATGCTTAAAAGCTTGGCACAAAGGTACTACTTTTTCTTTGAAAAAAGCCTTTTAAGAGCAATTATCTGTGAGAAAATTCTCTTAGGACCAATAATCTTTTATGTGAATCAC
>DEJO01000039.1 GCA_002353555.1 Prevotella sp. UBA2746
AACTCGTTCTTGGTATTGCCGTCGTCAGAGATGTAGAACGTACCGTTGCCAAAGCCGGCATCGTAGTTCTGTCCGTCAACGAGCCGCGAGACGATACCCTTGATGTAGACGTAGTTGGGGGTAGGCACGCTGGGGTCGAGGCTTCTGACGAAGTTGATGGCACCTGCCACATTGTACGGGTCGTCTGCGGTACCCGTTCCGACGGCACCGTCCAGCTCTCCGTTATCGCTGAAGAAGAGTCCGTATGGGCTGGGCACGTCGGCACAACTTGCAAATGTGAATGCTGCAATCATGATTGCGAGCATGGATTTTAAATGCTTTTTCATATCTGTTCTTTTTATTTTGTTTCTGTTTCCTTGTCCTGATATAACCTTGCGTTTCTTGCTATTCTGCCACGATGTCTATGTCACTGGTCTTGCGGATGAGCAGCTGCCAGTCGTCCTTGTATCGGGTGGCAATGCCGGTGAGGTTGCACTTCTTGGCTGTCATGGTCGTCACGTCATACGGCAACGGCATGGCTGCAAAGTTGGCGTAGGTACTGGTGCGGATGACCACCGTCGTCTTGTAGCCTTGCTCGTTGAGCGATCTGTTGACGGCACCTCCTGTCTTCAATTCTTCGTCATCGGGTGCGAAGGTGGCTATTCTGTCGACACCGTTCACCTTCTCGTACTTGCCAGCCAGCTGGAAGCTGACATTCTTGATGGTCACCAGTCGTCCGCACTTTTTCTTGTCGCTCTTGATGGTGCTGAAGTCGACGGGTTGGATTTCGTCTGGATTGACGTCGCCCACCAGCTTGAAGTGTTTCTGCCAGATGGAGTTCGGCATGCGGCCAATGCTGGTGCCGTTGTAGGGCATTCCTATCTCCGGCTGTTGTCCGTAGCCTCCTATGTACAGGCCTTTGAGGTCGATGAGCACCTCCTGACCTTCGAGCAGGTATCCGTGCAGGTCGCCAGCGTCAACGCATACGATGATGCCGGCAGTCTTGTCTTGCAGGGCAAACTGCTTGTAGATGTTTCCTTCGACGCTGTTGCCGGTGATGCGTCCCTTGATCTGTATGTCTTCCTCGATGAGCTTGTTCTTGTCGCTCGCCTCGTAGACGTTAGGATACTTGTCGAGCAGCTCCTGTATGGTGATGACGTTAGTCTCCTGTATGGCATTGTTGCCGAAAGGTGCTCCGCCCGAAAAGTCGGGAGCGTCCCATTCACCTTTCAGGTTCTCACCACCCATACAAGAAGTCAGTGCCAGTGCGCAGGCGGCTATCCATATATAATACTTTATTTGTTTCATGTCTTTCCTGTTTTTTAGAATCTGTAAGTGATGTTCAGCATGCCGTTGATACCGTTGGCATAGAATCTTTTGGGGCTGTTGGCGAAGGAGTAGGTGCGGATGGCCTCGCCCTGCTCGTCAATGTCGCGACGGTTCTGCTCCATGCCGCCGATGCAGATGTTCCTGTTGTTCAGGATGTTGTTCAGCATGAGGTGGATGGTCAGCGAACGTCCCTTGCTCAGGTAGAAGAACTTGCCGATGACAGCGTCGAACATGAATCCGCCGTGTCCCATGGTCTGGTCGGGTAGGGTGGCAATGTTGTGCTCCTTGCCGTCAGTGCCCGTTATGGTCGTCACGGATTGTCCGCCATATTCTCCTCCTGCATAGGTTGGGAAGTCGTTGACATATCTTGTCACGGGAGAATAGTAGAGGTAGATGCGGTCATAGTAGTTGCCGATGAGGTCGGCAAACCATCCTTTCTTGTGGTAGTTCAGGTCGAGGCTAAGGGCTGTCAACGGTGTGTTTCCTTCGCGGATGCCTCGTGTGGCAACGATGTCCTTTCTGTACTTGCCGTCGTCAGAGAGCATGTAGGTAGCCTTGGCGTTGTTCAGGTACTTGGCGTCGCTGACGGTGCCGAGTGCCTTGATGTTAAAGTCGTTGGTCACCTTGAAGTTCATGCCCAGCTCCAGTCCGTAGTACACCTTGTTGATACCTGTCAGCGAGACGTAGGAGAAGGAGTGTGAGGTGTCATAATAGTACATGCTGTACTCCGTGACATCCTGCAGGCGGGTGAGGTATCCGCTCAGGTTGGCTTGCAGCCATGATGTCTTCAGCTGGTAGCCGGCTTCAACGCTGAAGATGCGCTCCAACTTCAGGTTGTCTGAGAAGTCGTTGTTGACCTGCGGGGCAAGGAATGCCACACGTGCGTTGGGCGCCTTCTGCTCGTAGCCGATGCCGAAGGTGATGACGTTGCCATAGCCCAGGTCCAGGTTAGTGCCGAACTTGAAGCCACCTTCCACGAACTTCGCCGTGCGGCTCTTGCCATAGGAGTTCTCCGGTGCCAGTCCGTTACGCATCTTACCGTCGCGCCGCATCGTCACACCGCCCAGGCGTGCGCTGAAGAAGTAGTGCAGGTTGGCATAGTCTTGAGCGTAGGTAGCCCACAGGTTTCCTTTGTTCACGCGAATGTTGTAGTCATATCCGAAGCGGTCGCCTTCTTTAACAACTCTATATGGGTCGTTCAAGTCGTATTGCACCTCAGAAGCCTCCGGAGTGTAGGTACCTATCAGGTAGGAGTTCACGTTATAGTAGCGTGCTGCTCCCAGCAGATCATCCATTGTCTGGTAGTGCATGCCCTTGTTGGTAGATGCATTGAAGCCCACGTTCAGCGTCGCCTTGTTGGTAAACGTCTTGTTCAGCGTTGAGGCGATGCTCAGCGACAGCTGGTCGTCATGATAGCGTTGCAGGTAGTACATGGCAGCACCAGTATTGTCTTCGCGTGAGTTCTGCTTGTTGACATAGTAGAGCTGGTCCCAGTTGATCTGGCGGTTGGCCTTGGCAGCCTTCAGATAGTTATAGGTAGACTGCCACTTCTCCCAGTTTGTAGCTCCACGGCTCTCCTCGTCGTATGGCTCCCACACGTCGTAGAAGTAGCTGGGCATCTTCTTGTAATAGTCGGGTTGCGGGTTGTCGCTGTTATCGTAGTTCAGTCGTGAACTGCTATACATGGCATACTTGCCGAGGACGGAGGTGGTGAGTTTGGTAGTCTGGTTGATTCTCCAGTCCCAGGTCATGATGGCAGCAGGGGCAAAGTCCTTGATGATGCGCGAGTTACGCTTCTTGCCGTTCTGGTAGCCCCAGTGAGGGTTGTAGTATCTGTCGTTGGCTATCCAGTACATCTCGTCGGTGCTGGCACCCTGACCTCCGCGCTCCGTCGGGTTGCCCCATGTGACGAGTGACAGCGAGTGGTTGCCCATTACCTTCTCCACGCCGAGGAAGTAGGAGAGCGAGTTGTAGAAAGTGCCCTCTACGTACGCCGTGCTCGGACTTGCCCATCGGTAGGTGATACCTGCCGAGAACGCCCATCCGTTTTGGTTTACGCCGGAGTTGTAGGAGTACATGCCGCGCAAGGTGTAGTTGCGGTTGGCACCCGTCAGGGTGACGCGGTGGCCTGCAGACAGTGCACTCGGCCGGAAGTTGTAGTTGTTGGAACCGCCCATGGCACTCATGGAGAAATGGTTGTCTTCATAGGGCAGCGAGTTCTCTACTCCTCTCGTGTAGTTGTTCAAACCACCGACAAAAGAGTATCTAAATTCGCCACGCTCAGCATCGTTGGCTGGGTTCCCGTTGATGTACACATCGCTATACTTGGAGCCGTAAGCCCTGTACCTGAAGCGGACAGGACTGAAACGGAAGCCTGCTTCACGTGCATACACATTGGTGCTCGACCCGACAACAGCCACTTCTTGTGCCACATTGTCGTCTTCGCTCAACTGAGACTCCGTGAATGTGAAGGCAGATTCGTCTGTGACGGTTGTTTCCTGACCTTGTTTCTCTGGGGTCTGGGCAACTGCCGCCGAAGCAACGAGACAAGCCATCACAACTAATTTCAGTTTCTTCTGCATAAGTTATGGTTTTTATATTATTAGATTATTTTTGTGCAAAGTAACGAAATATTTTCTGAAAAGAAGAAGCTAAACACATATTTTTTTGAAAAATATGCTTTAGTCTCGAATTATTTGCCGATATTTGCAACAGAAAACATTAACCGACGAACATGAAGAGCATGAAAAAGCACCTGATTGTCATTTGGGCTGCCCTGTTGGTTTGCTTGCCGGCATGCGCCCAGAAGAAGTTCTCCGTCTATGGCGTTGGCTTCTATAACTTGGAAAACCTGTTCGACACAGAGCATGACGAAGGGAAGAACGACTACCAGTATCTGCCCGACGGCTCCAACCGCTGGAACACGTTGAAGTATGAACACAAACTGCACAACATGGCGACGGTGCTCTCAGAGATGGGTACCGACGTGCTGAAGAACGTGGGCTGTGCCTTTATCGGTGTCAGCGAGGTGGAGAATGCACGCTGTATGACAGACCTCTGCAACCAGCCGGAGCTGAAAGCCCGCAACTTCCAGTTCTGTCATGTCGAGGGACCCGACAAGCGTGGCGTAGACTGTGCGCTGATCTACAATCCCGCACTCTTCACCGTTCGCAATGTGAAACTCGTACCTTATATATATGAGTTGCCTGAAGATAGTGCAAAAGCCACACGTGGCTTCCTCGTGGTCAGCGGAACACTTGCCAATGAACATGTCACGGCTGTCGTCTGTCACCTGCCCAGCCGTTTCTCCGGCTCCTACTACCGTGAGTTGGGCGGTCGTCAGATTCGTGCCGTCAAGGACTCGTTGCTTCGTGACGACCCTGCCTGTAAGGTCTTTGTCATGGGCGACATGAACGATGACCCCACCGACAAGAGCATGTACGACGAGCTGAACGCAAAGGAAGACATCAACAGGATTGCCTCCGACCAGATGTATAACCCGTGGTACAACGTACTGGTGAAGCAGAAGACGGGCACCTTGCGCTATCAGGGCATGTGGAACCTCTTCGACCAGATCATCATGACTCCCAACCTGCTGAACCAAAATGGCAAAAAGGACTTCTCGACATTGAAGTTCTGGAAGCCGGAAATCTTCCGCCGCGACTACCTCTTCCAGAAGGAAGGCAGGTTCAAGGGCAACACCAAGCGTACCCATGCCGGTGGCGTATGGCTTGACGGCTATAGCGACCACTTGCCGGTATGTGTCTATCTGGTCAAGGAGCAGCCATAAAGATGGAGACTGAGTACCACCCTTTGAAGCCGTTTCTGCCTGATGGTTGTCGGCTCCTGATGCTGGGAAGTTTCCCACCGGCACGCAAGCGTTGGTGTATGGACTTCTTCTACCCGAACTATATCAACGACATGTGGCGCATCTTCGGCATCTGCTTCTTTGCCGACAAGCTGCATTTCGTTGACGAAGCGCATAAAACCTTCCGGCGTGAAGCCATCGAACGGTTGTTGCACGAAAAGGGTATCGGCATCTTTGACACGGCAACGGCGGTGCGGCGAACCAGAAACACGGCATCCGACAAAGACCTGGAAGTGGTAGAACCCACCGACCTTGACGCGTTGTTGCGGCAGATACCGCACTGCAGGGCTGTCGTGACGACGGGGCAGAAGGCCACGGACTTGTTTACCGACCATTTTGGAATCGTCCAGCCTAAAGTCGGAGCCTTTACTTCTTTCGAGTTCGAGGGCAGGACGTTACGCCTCTATCGCATGCCGAGCAGCAGCCGTGCCTATCCGATGAAGGTGGAAACCAAGGCAACGTATTATCAGAAAATGTTTGACGAGATATGAAAGACAAGATTACCATTATCGGCATCGCCGGCGGGACAGGCTCTGGAAAGACCACCGTCGTGAAGAAAATCGTGGAGACCCTGCCGCCGCATTATGTGGCTGTGGTGCCCTTAGACTCTTACTACAATGACACCACAGGCTTGAGCGACGAGGAGCGCAAAGCCATCAACTTCGACCATCCTGATGCTTTCGACTGGAAACTGCTGAACCATCAGCTCAACGAGTTGCGGCACGGACGTGCCATCGAGCAGCCCACCTATTCCTACGTGCTCAGCAACCGACTGCCGGAGACCATCCATGTAGACCCGAAGCCGGTCATCATCATCGAAGGCATCATGACGCTCATCAACAAGAAGCTGCGCGACCTGATGGACTTGAAGATATTCGTTGATACCGATCCCGACGAACGGCTCATCCGTAACATCCAGCGCGATACCATCGACCGTGGACGTACCGTCTCGATGGTTGTAGAGCGCTACCTGAACGTGCTCAAGCCTATGCACGAGCAGTTCATAGAGCCAACAAAACGCTATGCCGACCTCATCATCCCGCAAGGTGGGGAGAACAAGCGCGGCATAGCGATTCTGTGTAAGTATATCGAAGGGCTGATGAGATAAGGTCCACTTCCTCACTCAACGATGGTAGCCTCTTCTATGGTTTCTGTGTCGATGGAAGAGGGTGCGTTTTGTACGATAGCTTTCTGTTGTTGCTCATATCGTTTGCGTGCTTGGTAAAAAGCAATGGCATTGATGCACTCCACCACGCCATAGAACATCAGTGCCCACCCGATAATTTTCAGTGGCAGGGTGGCTGCCTCCATCGGCTTGACGACAACCAGGATGCCGACACCCAGCGTGATGAGCGGCAACAGCCAATAGACGATGGGGATGTCCCAATAGCGGCGTGCCACGAACAGGTTGTAGCCCTGGCTCAGGGCTCCGATGATGAGCATGGCTCCCAGTACATACGTCACCCCGATAATCAGGTCGGTAGGCATCACCATCAGGATGATGCCGAGCAGCGTGCTGCCCACCCCGATAAGCGGGAAGATAGGACCTCGCCGCTTGATCTCGTTGCCGTTTTCGTCGAAAGTGTAGGGTGACTTGCCGATCTCGCGCTTCTCATAGTAGTACAAGATGATGGAGATAAGTCCGGAGAAGAGGAACATGATGCCTACGGCAATCGTCATCCATCGCATCGTGTCCTCACGGTATTTCACCAACAGGATGCCTACGACGACGGCGATGACGGCACGGATAATTGAACTTTGTAGTGCTTTCATTGTTGTTGCTTGTTGACTTTTACTGGTACAAAAGTAGGCAAAAATCCTGATTTAATCTCTATCTCGATGAAGAAATTACACATTTCTTTTGTTTTCCCAACCTTTCACCGTATTTTTGCAGGCATCATCAGAACGACAGACCATGACAACATTATTATTAGTGCGCCACGGCGAAACGGTGGACAACGCCAACCAGATGATGCAGGGACAGACGCAGGGTGAGCTCAACTCCAATGGCATACGGCAGGCTGAGGAGTTGCGTGAGCGGCTGCGTCATGAACCCATTGATGCTTTTGTGTCGAGCGACTTGAAGCGGTCGGTGGATACCTGCAAAATAATTGCTGCACCTCATGGTAAGGAGGTGCAGCAAATGGCATGGTTACGCGAACGCGACTGGGGAAGTTTTACCGGGCGTTTTATCCCTGACCTGAAGGATGAGGTGTGGCCTGACGACATCGAGACGCTTGAGGCTTTGAAGTGCCGGGCAGCCCGTTTCCTCAATTACCTGTGTGAGCACTTCCCCCATCAGACGGTGCTGGCTGTCGGTCACGGCATCATCAACAAGGCCATTCAAGCCGTCTACGGCCATCAGCAGATGAATGAGGTGCGCCGCATGGAGAACGGGGAGGTGCGGGTGCTGGAGTTAGCGTCTTCCGCCGAAGCTTCCGCCGCCTCCGCCACGGCTTCCGCCGCCGGAGAATCCGCCTCCTGAGTGTCCGCCGCCGAAGGAACGACCTCCACCGAACGAGCTGCCACCAGAGTGACCACCGAAGGAACGGCTGCCGCCTCCGAACGAGCTGCCTCCGCCGAAGGAACGGCTCGGTGTTGAGCTGCTGCCAAAGGAACGGCTGCTGTTGCCGAAGGAACGGCTCGGCGTTGAGCTGCCACCGAAGGAACGATCGCTGCCGAAGGTGCGGCTGGAGGTAGAACCGCTGCCGAAGGTGCGGCTGCCCTCACGTGTTACGGTCTGCCGTGTAGAGCTCTCACGACCTGGAAGGGTGCGCATGTTTCCGAAGGTGCGTCCGCCGCTTCTGCTATCGCCACTTCTTCTACCGCCCCTGTCGATGTAGGTGTAGCTGTGATGGCTGGTGCCGGTTCTGTAGCCGTGGCCTCTGAATCCGTCGCGCATACCGATGTGGCTGGTGCGTGGACGGTGGTGTCCGAAGCTGCGTCCGTGATACCAGGAGCGTCCGCCGTTGTGGTGCCAGGCATGGCCGCCGCGGTAGGTGTACCAGAAGTGAGGACGTGAGAAATAGAAGTAGTCGCGATACGGGTAGCGGGCATAGACGGCAAAGTGCCAGTAGCCACCATCCCAGTAGAGCGGGCGATAGAAGTAGCTCGCTGCGCAGAAGGCTGTATACTGCCAGTCGAAGAGGATGTAGCTCAGGTCGAGGTTACGGCGTGTCCAGTAGTCACCGTAGAGGTCGTCACGTGTGTTGATGCTCATCAGATAGTCGAGGTTCACCTCATAGGCAGCTTCATACTGCTGTTCGGTAAGGTTCAGCTCGTATGCCATCTTGTCGGTGAGGAACAGTGCCTGCTGGCGAGCCTGCTCATAGCTCATTGCGTTGGCTGATACTGTCAGTGCGAACAGTGCGGTCAGCATGATGATTAGCTTCTTCATAATCGTATATCTTTAATTGTTATTATTTTGTTATTCAACTCTTTTCTGTTCTTTCACGATGCAAAATTGCAAAGAAATAACTACCTTTGCAAAGGATTTTCCCTAAACGGTAGGGGAATTTCCCTAAAGGTTATTGAAAATTGGACGATGATGGCTATGCAATAAAAGGGCAAGGCTTCTCGTTATCAGTATATTGTATATAATAATGTACGTACGCGTATGAATAAAATACTACTTGGCATAGCAGCGCTGATGGTTTCGGCGAGTGTCTCGGCACAATATGTAGAGCCGGAGAGACGGACGAGGCCTATCAATCTGTTAGACAGCTTAGGTTATAAAGTAGAAATGCAAGGTGGCATCTCTGGCGGGAGGACACCGTTGTGGTTGAATGCCAACAAGTATGGCTTGAGTTCCCTGGAGAAGACGAACGGTTATCTGCGGGCAGGTGTCGAGCGTCCGCTCTCTGTCGACGACGGACGGAAATGGGGCATCGGCTACGGACTTGACGTGGCGGTGGCTGGCGGATATACGAGCAAGCTGATTGTGCAGCAGGCGTACGGTGAGGTGCGTTGGCTGCATGGTGTGCTGACCGTTGGTGCCAAAGAGCAGCCGATGGAGTTGAAGAGCAACACGCTGAGTTCCGGTTCGCAGACCTTCGGAAAGAATGCCCGTCCTGTGCCACAGGTGCGTCTGGCGTTGCCCAACTACTGGACGGTGCCGTTGACGAAGGGTTGGCTCCACCTGAAAGGTCACATCGCCTACGGTAAGATGACGGATGACAACTGGCAGCACGACTTCACCAACCGGCAGTCGAAATATGCCGACAACGTGCTCTATCACAGCAAGGCTGGCTACCTGATGATTGGTAATCCGGAACGCTATTTCCCCGTATCGCTTGAGTTGGGACTGGAGATGGCCTGTACGTTTGGTGGTACGGCGTATGTTCCCGATGGCGAGAATGGTGAAATGAGAGTCGTCAAGGGCGGCACGGGCTTCAAAGACTTCTGGAAGGCATTCCTGCCTGGTGGTGCCGAGAAGGTTGAGGAAGGTACCGCCTACCAGAATGCCGAAGGCAACCACTTGGGCAGCTGGCTGGCACGTATCAACTACGACTCCGAGTGGTGGCGCGTGAGTGCCTACATTGACAAGTTTTTTGAAGACCACTCTTCCATGCTCTTCCTCGACTATGACGGCTACGGCACTGGCGAGAACTGGAACGTCAAGGAGCGTCGCAGCTACTTCACCTATAAGTTCAAGGACTTCATGCTGGGACTGGAGGTCAAGCAGAAGTATAACAGCTGGTTTACCGGTGCCGTCTTCGAATACATCTATTCCAAGTACCAGAGCGGTCCCATCTATCACGACCACACCCAGGGTCGTCCCGACTCGCATATCTGCGGTATAGACAACTACTACAACCATTATGTCTATACCGGCTGGCAGCACTGGGGACAGGTCATCGGCAACCCGCTCTACCGTTCACCTATCTACAACGACGACGGAACCATCGAGGTGAAGAACAACCGTTTCATGGCGTTCCACTTAGGTTTAGAAGGACAGCCTAACGAGAAGTTCGGCTATCGCGGACTCTTCTCCTATCAGGATGGCTTCGGAACCTACATGAAACCCCTTTATGACAAGCCCTATAACTTCAGCTTCATGCTCGAAGGGAAGTACAACATCGTGGGGAGCAGGAAGAAGTGGCTCGAAGGTACCAGCATCACCGCTGCCTACGGCATGGACTTCGGCTCTGTCCTCAACGGCAGGAACTACGGTTTCCAGCTGACTATCTGCAAGAAGGGACTTTTTTAATTGACAATTGATAATTGACAATTGATAATTCACAATTCACAATTCATAATTCATAATTGATCATTCATAACCGGCGAAGCCGGTAACATTAAATACTAAACCGTTGATGAAAAGAAGTATATTTTCCATAATCCTGTTGGCAGGCATGCTGATGACGCTCTCGTCGTGTTCGTGGTTTCATGGTGACAACAGCGGAAAGTTGGGAGGCTATTGGCACCTGACGCGCATTGACACCTTGGAGACGGGTGGGTATGAGGATATGCCTCAGACACCTATCTTCTATTCCGTACAGGGTGAGATTCTTGAGGTAAGGAACGTTGATGCCAACCTGCTCTATATCTTCCGTTATAAGCATGTGGGCAACACGTTGTCGCTCTTTGATGCACGCCGTAGCTGGCGTGAGCAGGGCGACCCTGTTGTGGAGGACGTTGAAGAGCTGCGGCCTTTCGGCATCAACAAGTTAGAGGAGTCGTTTGTCATTGAGACGCTCGACGGCAACCACATGGTGTTGCGGTCGGGCATGCTGAAGCTGTACTTCGATAAGTTTTAAGGGGGGTCAGAACTTTTTCCCAATGGCGATGCTCAGGAAGGTGTTGAAGAGAATCTTGGTGTCGAACCACCAGGAACGGTGTTCCAAGTAGTATAAGTCGAGCTCCAGACGTTTCAACATCTTCTCCATCGTGTCCGTATATCCGTTATATAAGGTGGCATACGACGTTACGCCGGGACGAATCTGGTAGAGGCAGGCGTAGCGCGGGTCGTGCTCCATGATCTGGTCGATGTAGAACTTGCGTTCAGGTCGCGGTCCTACGAATGCCATGTCGCCCTTGAAGACGTTCCATAGCTGCGGCAGCTCATCGAGATGATGGTCACGCAGGAACTTGCCTACCTTCGTCATGCGCTCTTCATTTTCGTGCATCACGACGGTAGGTCCGTCTTTCTCTGCATCCATGTTCATGCTGCGAAACTTGTAGATGTAGAAAGGTTTCCCGTAGAGTCCTATCCTTTCCTGTTTGTAGATAGCCGGTCCGCCGTCTTCCCGTTTCACGGCAATGTAGCAGATGAGCATCAGGGGGGAGAACACAACCAGAGAGAAGGCGGCAATCATCAGGTCGAATATCCGCTTGGAGTAGCGTTCTATCCTGTTCATGCCGTCGTGGATATATGGTGTAGCTTCACTCGCCATTCTTTACTTTTTTCTGATAAAGATAACGTGTAGGCGTGCATGTTATTGTATAGCCAGGTCGTTTTTTTGCCTTTTTCTGCTATATTCTCAGCATCACCCAGTACAGGGTGCCCTTGTGTGAGCGTCGGCTCTTGAACTTATACTCCGGGCGGTTCAGGTAGTTGCCTATTTTATGGAAGGAGCCGGGGTCTTCCTGATAGCCTTTGAAGTGCTTGCGGAGCAGGGCGGAGAGTTCCTGCAGCGAGAGCCAGGTGCCTTCCTCGCCGTCTTTGGGTCGCTGGACGATGCTCATGAGCATCTCGCCCAGGCCGTTGAGCCGTTGGTATTGCAGGTTGTGCTCCATGAGCTGTCGCTCCTCCTCCTTGGTGAGCCAGTAGCGTTCGCCTTGGGTGATCTCCTCCTTCAGCTGTGCATAGAGCTGGTCGTGGTAGACGGGTGCCTCGAAGTCGATGTCGCCGTCGATGGCTACGCAGATGAAGCGGCGTGAGCCCGTGGGGTCGACGAGTGGGGTGGGGTCGTTGGTCGTTCCGATGAACGAGGCGTATCGTCGGTTGACGGTATACGCCTTGCCGTAGGGCGGGCGGTAGCGCAGGTCGGCGTCGATGAGGTCTATCAGCTCTATCCGGAGTACTATATCCTGAAGGTCAACGACTTCAACCACTGGTCGAAGGTGCCCCTGGAGCAGTGGATATACTTCCTCTCGACCAGTGAGATACCCGAAGATGCCGATGCACCGGGCTTGCAAGAGGCACGCGAGAAACTCAAACTCTCAACGATGAGCCGCGAAGAGCAGGCTGCCTACCACCGCTACCTTGACGACCGTGTCATCTTGGCTGACCAGATATATACCGCCCGTGGCGAGGGAAAACTGGAAGGTCGCGCGGAAGGCCGGGAAGAAGGTCGTGCAGAAGGTAAGAATGAAGCCATGCGTACGATTGCCGCAGCCATGAAGCAGGCTGGTGAAACCATGGAAAAGATAGCTGCCTACACCCACCTCTCACCAGACGAGATAGCAGAATTGTAACGTTTTGGAATATGTTGAAACAAGGCGTTGCAGAGAATTCAGCCCTTTAGTTTCGGGAAGAGACGAAAGGGCAAATCTTATTTTTAAGCCTAAATGCAATAATCTGCGGGATATTGCGTTTCTTCTTATAAAGAACAAACAACGTGAAAGTCTCTATAATAACTGCCACATATAACAGCAGCGCCACCATTGGCGACACTATTCAGTCTGTATTGAATCAGACATACAAGGGTATTGAATACATCATCGTAGATGGTTCTTCTTCAGACAGCACATTGGAAGTGGTTCGTCAATACGAACCACTGTTTGAAGGAAGGATGAAATGGATATCTGAGAAGGATGGCGGACTATATGATGCCATGAACAAAGGCATAAAGATGGCTACGGGAGACGTGATCGGACTTTTGAACTCAGACGACTTTTTCACCAGTAACGATGTGATAGAAAAGGCGGTGGCAGCCTTCGACGACTCCACGGATGCTGTCTATGGTGACGTACATTACATACATGATGGCGTAAAGGAGAAGTGTGTGCGCTACTATTCATCCAAGAAATTCTGCCCATCCCGCCTTCGCTATGGCTTCATGCCTGCTCACCCGTCGTTCTATTGCCGTCGTGAAGTGTATGAGCGTGCAGGACTGTATAAGACGGACTATGCCATAGGTTCGGACTATGAGATGATGGTTCGCCTGTTTTGTGTGCACAAGATCAAAGCCAGATACCTGCCGATGGATTTCGTGACGATGCGGACAGGCGGTCTGAGCAATCGGGATTTCCGCAGCCGATTGCAGTTAATTCAGGATGATGTGCGCGGTTGTCGCGAGAATGGAGTCTATACGAATGCGCTGATGATCAGTTCAAAGTTCCTGTTTAAGATTTTTGAACTAAGGATTTAAGTAGCCCTCTTTTCAGAAGCCACCATATCAAGTATATCCTATAGTTGATTTTGAAGAAGAAGGTTGTCCTGTCTTCAACACCTCCGGAAGAAGTGTTCCCTTTGTGCCTGCGATAAGAAATTAGTTTGTCGTCGATAACCTTTGCTTTGAAAAAAGACATGCCAACGATGCACAACCAATTGTCGTGAGTGCAATAGGAATGATTCTTTGGGAAAGGTAGCGCTTTGTCTAAAATCTTCTTGTTAAAAGCGGTGCAACATCCTAAGTAAGAATAGCGTATCAGATTGTTTATCAACCCTTGGCGAGATTTGCGAAGACTGAAGAACGAGTCCTTGATGACATTCTTACCCGTGTGGTCGACAACCTTGGCATCGGAAATGACCAAGTCGTATTTCTGTAGGCAGCCCACCATCTTTTTCACCTTATCTTCTCGCCAGATGTCATCTTGGTCACAGATAAAAATGTAATCGCCTTTAGCATGTCGGAGCGCATTTTCAAAATTTGGAGTGTATCCGTGCTCTCCTTCGTTAGTATATATATGTATAATGGGGGACTGAAAAGACCGAATGACTCCAATGGTGTCATCGGTAGAACCATCGTCAGAAATGATAATCTCATCTTCTGGCGAAATCTGTTTCAGAATTGATTCTAATTGCTCCTTTATGTATAGCTGGCCATTGAAAGTGGCCATGCAGACTGAAATCATGCAGTTCCTTTTTGGCTTTTAGGCAGTTAGGCTTTTTTGAAAATGTGGGTGCAAAGGTACAAAAAAAAAAGAAGACAGCAAGAAAAGATTCATCTTATTTGTCTAAACAGATGATTTTGTTTTCTCTGAACACCTTCGTGAGCGAATGATGTTGGTTGCGTGGTATCAGTATAGACTGCTTGCACCCCGCATGGTTGCCAGCCTCTACGTCCCTCTCGCTGTCGCCTATCATGTACGACTGCGACAGGTCGATGTTCCACTCATGGGCGGCTCTGAGCAACAAACCAGCCTTCGGTTTGCGGCAGTCACACTCCACCTTATATTCTGGACGCTCTCCCTCGAAACCTTTGTCGGGGTGGTGTGGACAGTAGTAGATGGCATCGACGAAAGCACCCTCTTTGCCCAGCAGGGTCTCCATCTTGTCGTGGATGGTCCGCAGTTCTTCAAAGGTGCAGTCGCCACGGGCGATGACGGGCTGGTTGCTGACTATTATTGCCAGATAACCTGAATGGTTGATGTCACGGATGGCTTCAGCAGCACCCGGCAACAGTTCGAAGTCATCGGCACAGGTCAGGAAGCCCTTGTACACGTTGATGGTGCCGTCTCTGTCGAGGAAGATGGCCTTCTGCTTGTTTTGAAGGTTGCGTGCAGCTACCTTTCCGCTCTTCAGGTCGTGCTCCACCTCGTAGAACCTGTCAGGCGTTCCCATGTCCTTGATATATTCTGGTGTATCGTAAGCAAAGATTTTGCCTGTAGCGATGTTGGTTTTCAGTACGTCACGGTCGAGGTCTATCTTGTCGGGCTGTTCAGGATGGCGTGGCGTGAAGTGTCTGCGGGTTTCTTCCAGCAGCTTGGGCGATATGATCTCTATGCCTGCATTGACACGGTTCTTATAGTACAACCGTTCGTCTTCCTTGTTCAGCCATCCTGTGACGCGATGTGTCTCAACGGGCAGTCCGCCAGGCTGCCGGGGCGGGAGCGTCTCGGTGACCAGTAGCGAGCTGTCGTAGGGATGACCGTTGGGGTGTGCCATGAGGCTCGCCCATGCCCGATTTTTCTGGTGAAAGGCGATGAAACGGCGGAAGTCAACGCTGACCATCACGTCGCCGCACATCAGCAGGAAGTCGTCTGTCAGTTCCGGCATCTTGAACAAGGCACCTGCCGTGCCCAGCGGGTGGTCTTCTATAAAGTATGTGATGTTCACCCCGAAGTCCTTTCCGTCTTTGAAATAGTCTTCAATGACCTCTCCCAGATGCCCTATGACCAGTGTGATGTCTGTCAGTCCACACGCTTTGAGGTTCTCTATCTGATGTTCCAGAATGGGCTTTCCGCCAATGCGAATCATCGGCTTGGGTATGTCGTTGGCAATGGATGCTATGCGCGTACCCATGCCGCCTGCCATGATTACTGCCTTCATGAGTCTTTTACCTTTTAAAGAAGTGTTCTTCCAACATCATGCACAGACAGTGGTAGACGGGAAGGTGCAGTTCCTGAATCTTGTAGGTCTCCGTTTCAGGAACCTGTATGCAGACATCGGCAAGGCTTTTCAGCCGGCTCTCCTGCTGTCCTGTCAGTCCGATGACCTTCAGTCCCTTGGCCTTTGCCGTCACAGCGGCATAGAGCACGTTCTTGCTGTTGCCCGACGTAGAGATACCCAAGAGCACGTCGCCTGCCTTTCCGTAGCCGTTCACCTGTTGTGCGAAGACCAGTTCCGGCTGGCTGTCGTTCATGAACGCCGTTGTCAGTGACGAATGGCTAGTCAGCGTGATGGCAGGCAACGCTCCTTGCAGGTGGTTGGCGAGTACGCTGCCCAGCGTTTCGTCTATCTGCTTCATGGTGGCAGCCTGCTCCTTGTACACCTCACGTTTCAGCTTGAACTCCTTCATCAGTTCTCCCACGATATGTTCACAGTCTGATGCCGAGCCTCCGTTGCCACAAACCAGTAGCTTGCGCCCCTTGGTATAGGCTTCGCAGAGGATGGTGTAGACAGCTTGGATGTCATCCTTGCACACGGCAAGGGTAGGGTATCGCTCAATCAGCGTTTCTATATGTCTGTTGATGTTGTTGTCCATACGGTTTTAGAAAGCATTTACTTTGTCAGTCTCGTAGATTTTCCAGCCATGTGCACCGCCGTCACTGAAGTTGAAAGGCATGACGAAACCGTTCAGTGCCGACAATGCCTCTTCGACCTCCTTCTTGCGCGTAGGTTCCACGATGAACATGATGAAGCCGCCACCTCCGGCACCAGATACCTTTCCTGCTTTAGCTCCTGCTTTCATGGCAGTTTCCATTGCCTGCTGGATGGCAGGGTTGGTGATGTGTGTAGCCATCTTCTTCTTGTTTTCCCATGCATTCCGCAAGATGTCGGCAATCGTGTCAATGTCGCCCTTGAGCAATGCCAGTTTCATGTCAATGGCACTTTGCTTGATTTTGTGCATGGCTTCAATGGCTTCCTTGTTTTTTTCTTCGGTATTCCGCCTCTGCTCGTCAATGATGGCAGCCGAGGAGCGCGACCGTCCTGTGAAATACAGCAGGATGGAGGCTTCCAGTTCGTCAATAATCCATCGTTTGATTTTCAGTGGGTTGACAATAGCCATGTCGTTGGTCAGGAATTCGATAAAGTTGAAGCCGCCGAACGCAGCCGCATACTGGTCTTGCTTGCCGCCGCTGAGTCCTAAGTCTTTGCGTTCTATCTCGTAGGCAAGTTTGGCTATCTCATAATCGCCAAGCGGAAGCCCTTGCCATTCGACGAATGCCTTCAGAATGCAGACCACCATCGTCGACGAAGTGCCAAGGCCAGAACCGGCAGGTGCGTCGTTGTAGGTCGTAATCTTGAAGGAGAGCGCCGGCAGCTGATAGTCCTTCACGACTCTGTTGTAGACACCTTTGATGAGGCTTGCGTCACCGTCGATGTCTAAGGCTGGTGCGGCAGGATATGACTTGTTGACTCCCGTGTCGTAGGAACAGATGGTAATCAGCCCGTCTTTCGTTTCTTCGATGGTGCAATGGGCATACAGGCTGATGGTGGCATTAAGCACGAGTCCGCCGTAGGTGTTGCTGTACGGAGAAACGTCCGAGCCTCCACCTGCCAATCCCAATCGTAAAGGAGCCTTACTACGAATAATCATGTTTCTACAGTATTTATATATTATAACGTGAGTTATAGGCGGAAATTATATCCTCTGCTGTTTTTTCTTTTGATGTAGTTGTTTTCAGGGCGGTAGGCACAGGACAATTATTTGGAGTCAACCAGTTGCTGATAAATGTTTTCTCTGACTTTTGCCAGGAATGCAGGAGAGTATGATTCTTGAAAGATGCGGTTAGCTGCAATCCCTAATTTCCTGCATAGGTCCGGGTGGCTGGCTAAATGTTCTATGGCACGGGCAAAATCTTTGGGTGAGTCTGCGATGATGCACGATTCACCGTTCACCAACGGAATGCCTTCCACGCCCACCGATGTGGTAATAATGGGCATGCTCATTGCCATAGCTTCTACGATTTTCATCCTCATGCCGCTGCCGGTCAGTAAGGGGACTATCATGATCGAACCGTGAATTGCTGTAGCAAGGTCATGGACAAAGCCTTTCAGTTGGATGTGTGGCGTCTGATAATTTTTTGGCCAATCTTTCCCTACAATATCAAGTACAGGTGCTCCGTCGCCTAACAGCGGGAGGATATCGGTGACGTACCAGTCGATACCTTCCTGATTGGGTATATGGTTATAGCCTCCAACATAGGATAGCTTGCCATTCCATTCCTGGAACGGGCATGATGTGGTTTGCACGGCAAACGGTGAAACATATACGGGCGTTTCTATTCCTTCTTCCAAAAGGAAACGTTTGTCTTGTTCTGTGAGGGTAATGATGGAGTCATATTTTCCCAGATTGTCTATCTCTTGTTCCTTGACCTTGGCTTTCAGTTCTGTTTCCTCTGGGGTCAGCTCGAAAGGCTTTGTCATCCTTTCATTTCTGACGTACCGTAATTCGTGGTGCACAAATACCTTTCTGATATTCGCAGGCAGATAGTTGACTGCTTCAAGGCACGTGAAGAAGTTAACTTCGATCAAGTCGGTATTCTCTTTGCGGATGATGTCGTTGACAAAACCGGTGAAGTCCTTGGAGAACACTAGTCCGTATGGTTTCAGGATGCGTTCTACCTTGAAACGGGGATTGTCTGGTGTGAACGTTAATTTGAAAGCACGCTCTACTTTGTCCTTGAAGAACCTGGGGTTGAGAAGCTGTCGCCAGAGTGGATAACAGATGATGTTTACGTCTGGCCACTTCTCCTGCAGTTCTTTCATGCTGGAGATTTTGTTTACCCTGTTTTCAATGAAAATCAAGGTGAAATGGTGATGCTTGCGCAGCTGGTCAATGATATTGAACTGCCCTTGAGCCCCTCCCGAACTTAACGGCCAAGGTAATACTTCTGTTATGATGGTGATATTCATATTCGGTGGTTTAGATTATGCCTTCTTGGTTTAAGATGTTGTGAAGTCTGTTGATGCCGGCATTTAATGAAAAGTTTTCCTTATATGCCTGAAAAATGCTATCTGGTGAAAGGTTGCCCTCTATCATCTTGTGTAATGATTCCACGAATGTCGGTTCGTCGTGATAGGAGAACAGGTAGCCTTTCTCCTTGATTCCTTCATAGCCAGAGGTGGATACGTCATGGCATAAAATCGGCAGACCATGTCGTAAGCCGTCCATGATGCGGAGTTTCAATCCGCTGCCAACATTGATAGGACAAATATAGTAGTTCGCTTTTTCGACTTCCTCATTCATGTCTTGTGGATTTGGAACAAGGGTGATGCCTTCTGTAGCCTTGCACATTTGTCTTAAATCATCGGAAGGGTTGCGCCCGGAGATGATGAGTTGTGCTGTAGGATAATGCTGCCTGACGAGCGGCCAGTATCTTGTGATGAAATCTTTGATGGGGAGTAAAGACTGGATGAAACTCAGTGACCCTGTAATGATAAACGTAAGGTCTCTGCTTTTTGGAGCGAAGGCCTTGTCCTCGATGGGCAGGAATTCAAAGTCTCCCCACGGGTAGAGATGAAGATGGGGATACCAGGATTGGAACACATGCGCATCGTGTCTTGTAACCGTCAGGTTGATATCGCTGTTTTGCAAACACGCTCTTTCAGACTTTTTCGAATAGTATAGAAAAGGAAAGCGATAGAAGAGGGGACGCTCTTTTGCATTGGCGCGCAGATAGTCGCGTTCAACGTTGTGGTGGATGGTGATCACCTTGGCACCCGTGGAGCGGATGAAGCTGGAGACTCCGGCACCGCTGAAGCTGTGGTCAATGACGATTACGTCGTACTGGTGAGTCTTCAGATGTTGGCGAACCGTATAATAGAGTGGGCTGATGACACCACGATACATGTCAAACAGTTTGCGTACATTTGTCCGATGGTTGGTGATGGGGTATAGCTTATATTTTTCTGGAATAAAGGGATTGGTCTTCTCTATATGAGGGTAGATGATGCTACAGTCATCAAATAGTGCAGCAAAGCTATGAATGAATCCTTTCGACCCATTAGAACCACCGTTGCTTTCGTCCAACTTGTGGCATGTGATGAAGAGTAGCCGTTTTGTCATGCTGTATTATTTAAATGTAAACAAGTAGTAGAGGGACTTTAAATACCATTTCAGGAAGGTACTCTTGGGATAGTGGAAATTCTTTAATTGTCGGTAGCACCAACGTAGTTTGAGCGGATTGCCCTTGATGTAAAGGGGGCATTCCTCTGAAAAGGTGATGAAGTGGTGTCTTTCCTTTATGGTTCCTATCGTCTGAATGTATAAATGGTCCGAAGGAGATAGTTGAGTGTGCCTTTTTTCGTTGAGCAAGCTTTCTGTCAGGTGGCATAGAGTGATGCGCGCCTGAATCTTGACTTGTATATTTTGGGTAGAGCGCGTTATTGTGGATGCGTTGTCTCTGTACTGGAAGCCGAAAGTCTGGGTGTTGGCAATGCCATTCTCCTTGGCGGCAAGTGTGGCGGTGATGTCATCAGAACCCCATGCCAAGGGAAGCTTGTAATAGCCTCCGGCATTTTTCAGATAGGCTGTGTCGTAGCAGAAGTCACCTATATACTGTTTATTCCTGTGATCCCAACGGTTCCATATCAGCGACAGGACTGATTCCCATTCTGGTCGCGGCTCTTGCAAGTCGGTGACCACGCCCTCTTCGTCGATGATTTCAGTCCGGGTGTGATAGACGTTCAGTCCAGGATGTTTCTGAATGAGTTGTTGGTATTCTGCCAGGCAGCAGGGCAGGAGTCTGTCGTCGTCGCCCATGCAGATGACATAGTCGCCGGTGCAATAACCGAGGCAGATGTTCCAGTTGTCCACCACGTTGACAGCACCGCAGTTCTTCTCATTGCGATAATAGCGTATGCGGCTGTCGGAAAGGAACGGTTCGACGATGGAACGTAAATCCTCTGGTGAGCAGTCGTCTACGATAATCAGTTCCCAGTCAGCGTATGTCTGACCGACAACGCTCCCGATAGCCTCTTTCAGGTAGTGTGACTTATATGTTGGTATAGTGATAGAGAACTTCACGTCTGGATATATAGTTGTATAGATATGGGTACAAAGGTACTGTTTTCTTTGCAAAAAACAAGTATTTTAAGCATGTTTTCTGCTCATAACAGGATGGGAGTGTGTTTTAGTTACTGCAACCTGAAAAGCAGGATGTCACCGGCAGCAACCGTGTAGGTGGTCTTCATCGGTTCGGTGGTCAGACTCTTGGTGACGTGACGAGGTGTGCTGTTCTTGGCACGGATGAGTACCGTCATCGGATCCCAATGGTTCTTGTTGACGATGGCGAGGTACTGGTGTTTGTTCTTGGTGAACTGTGAGACGATGGCTCCCTTGCTGCTCACCACCTTCAGCGAACTGAGGTTCCTGGGCATCGTCGTCAGCTTGGACGTTCCCTGCGGAATGATGCCGAGGTGCTTGACGGAGGTGACCTTTGCGCCATAGAAGAGCGGCGCAACTTGTTTCAGTTCGCGGTTCATCTGCTGGACGAGCGTGTAGGTCTTCGTCTTCTTTCCGTCATGGGTGATGGGCGCGTCGTGAAAATAATACGTTTGGTCTTTCACCGTGTGATAGGAAAAGTACTGAATGGCTTGTGCGCCGTAAGCCAGGTTTGCATAAGCCTGGAGTCTCAATGACGAAAGCGTAGGCTGCGGATAGTCGGCATGGGGTACGGAAAGCACAAACCCCCAGAACGGTTTCTTCGAGGCAAGACTTTCTCGTCTTACCATTTCCAGATTGTGGTACCATGTCGGTCGGATGCCCTTTGTGGTAACAGGATAGAAATCGAAGGAAATCTGCTGGCAAGATGTAGCAGAAGCCGCCTTCAGATATGTCGGATAGCTTTTGACTTTCGCAACGGAGTTAAACCATTCGGGGTCATTTTCGTAGAGGGGTAGCAAGTTGATGTAGAAAACATGTGTGTCGTCAGCTTGTCTTAACGCTGTTATTTCTTTCTGGCGTTCTGAGATTTGATGTATATTTGGCTCATCCTGAATGAGATAGCCGAAGAATCCGTTCTCTTTTTTCAAGATACTTGCAGTCTTGTGAGGTGAACTGATCATCTCAGGACATTTGCCCAGTACTTTTACGCCATATTTATCGGCGTAGCGGCAGGCTTTGACCAGAAGGTCGATATTGGGGTAAGGATAGAGGCTGACATTGAAGCCGCATTCTTTCAAGATGTGGAAATTTTCCTCACTGGTTTGCCAGTCAGGTACACCCAGATAAGCTATGATTGGCATCTCTCCTTTCAAGGCATAGGTGTAGAGGGAGATGTTGCATAAAAAAAGTACGATCAGTATGCGTAGATATTTCATTTTGCGTCGATTAGTTATTGAATTTCCATCATTATTATGTCGTGCAAAATTAATGAGTTTTGTCGTAATTGGCAAATAAATGATGGGTAAATACTTTTTTCTATGAAATAATTACAAGGTTATTCGTAAAAAACTAAGGATTGATATATCTTTGTACCCGAAAAAGTGCATTGCAATATCTTGCAGTGTTGAGCGTTATATGGAAAGTAAGACCATCGCGTATGAAAAGTAATTTTATGCTGAAGTGTATCCATGTCTTGCAGGATCCAAGGATATTGCAGAATCTTCTGATGGAGAAATATCCATCCCTGTTCAATGATGAAAAGTATTTAAAAAATAGATATGCCAAGATCTTTGGAAAAGAATTGAATCTGGTGCACCCTACTACGTTTAACGAGAAGCTGAACTGGCTGAAATTGAATGACAGAAATCCCCTATATACAACGTTAGCTGATAAATATAAGGTAAAGAAATATGTGGCAGACTTGATCGGTGAAGAATATGTGGTGCCATGTTACGGTCATTGGAAGACTTTGGATGATATCGATTTCTCGGCTTTGCCCGACAGATGCTTCCTGAAAATGAATCACGACAGCCAGAAAGGAGTGCTGATAGACAAGTCGGCAGGAATAGACCGTCAGCTGTTGAGGCGGGAATTCTCTTCCAAGCGGAGGAAGCGGAACTGGTATTGGCCAAGCAGGGAGTGGGCTTACAAGAATATAGAGCCGTGTATCTTGGCTGAGCAATATCTTGAAGATGGGAAAACCGGTGACTTGCAGGATTACAAGTTCTGGTGCTTTAATGGCAAGCCTGTTTACATGTACGTAACGAATAAGGGTGCTGTCATCAAAGAAAATTTCTATGACATGAATTTCTTTCCCGTCAACATCAATCATGGTTTCCCTCGTCAATCACCGGAATTTGAGAAACCTACAGGGTTTGAGCTGATGAAACAGCTTGCGGCAAAGCTCTCTGCCCATATCCCTTTTGTTCGGATTGACTTTTTTGAGATTCTGGGAAAGGTCTACTTTGGTGAGTTTACCTTCTATGACTGGGGCGGACTTCAACCCTTTGCAGATGAAGAAACGGACAGGAGATTAGGTGAGTTGTTGGATTTGTCTTCTTTCAAGAATACTGATGGCGGCAAATAAAGATAACATAAAAATAGCGAAGAACACCGTCGTGGTGTATGTCCGGCTTATCGTTACGGCTATAGTCGGTTTGCTGACTTCAAGATATGTGCTTCAAATCTTGGGGGCGTCAGACTTTGGACTCTATTCCGTTATCGGTGGTGTTATTGCTATGTTTACCTTTATTGCAGGTTCATTGCAGGCAACGACAATACGATTCATCAACTATGAAATGGGCAGGCCTGACGGCGACGTCAATCGTATCTTCAACACGGTATTGCAGATTCATGTCTTGTTTGCCATAGTCATATTTGTCCTGGCAGAGGTCTTGGGTTTGTACTACATCTATAACTATCTCAATGTTGAAAGTGGCAAGTTGGATGATGCGCTGTTTGTCTTTCATTGTTCCATGACCGTGGCATGTCTGGGTATAGTGAATGTTCCTTATCAGGGCTTGCTGATAGCCCATGAGAAGTTCTTCCTGTCGGCTTGTATTGATATCGTCAATGTCCTGTGCAAACTGATCATGGTTTTTATGTTGTTCTTCGCCACAGGAAATGTGTTGCGCCTTTATGCGATTGGTATGAGTCTGCTCACTTTCCTGTCTTTCATGGCCTATTTTGTGGCATGCAGGATATGCTGGCCCTCGGAAATCCGGCAGAAATTGGTGAAAAGTATAGCCCAGCATAAAGAGATATTGATTTTCAACAACTATACATTGCTGTCAACGGCATCGCTGATGGCACGTAACCAAGGCAGCAATCTTCTGATTAACTATTTTTTCGGCACGGTTGTCAATGCGGCTTATGTCATCTCTAACATGGTATTGGTATATGTCAATATGTTTGCCGGCTGTTTTGATCAGGCTTCAGCTCCGCAGATTACACAAAACCTGAGCCGGGGCGACAGGGACCGTACGTTGTATCTGGTGAACCATACTTGCAGGATTTGCATACTACTGGTAGAAATCGTGTATTTTGCAATGATGGCAGATTTGGATTTTATCCTGCACCTGTGGCTGGGTGAGCGAGTGCCTGAAAGTACTGACACCTTCTGCCATTTGACATTACTTCTGGCTGTTGTCTCAGCAACTTCAGGAGGCTTGGCGCAATATATCAATGCCATAGGGCGCCTGAAGTGGTTCTCCATTTGGATGAGCACCTGGTATATGATAGGCTTGGTCGTTGCGGTTTTCTTGTATAAGAACCATGTTGACGCAACGTCAATCCTCATTGTCTTTATCGTTGCTGATTTGGTTAATCGGGTGTGCCAATTGTTGTTGTTGAGGCGATTGTCGAAATTCCCGGTCCTTTCATTTGTAAGAGAGGCTTATCTCCGCCCGATGATAGTCTTTGTCATCGGATGTGGCATCCTGTTTGCTTACCAAAACGTGGGAGTTCAAGGCTCTTTATGGCGTTTCACGGGCATTGTCTCGATAGCTGTTCTGATGGCACTTATTGTGTTTTATATAGGAATGTATAAGAACGAACGAATAAAAATACAACATGTTATTATCAATAAAATAAAAGAAAGGCGATGAAAGAATTTTTCAAGAATCCTAAGCGGGCACTGATCTATTTCATGAATTACCGTTGTCCCAGTTTGCTTCCGGACAAGGTGTTTATATGTCAGCAATATAAGGATATCATGGGTGAGGAATTAAACCTGAAGAATCCGACGAAATTTACTGAAAAGTTGCAGTGGATGAAGCTTTATGCACACAATCCTCTCTATACGCAAATGGTTGACAAGTATGAAGTGAAGGACTTTGTTGCGAACCGGATTGGTAAGGAGTATGTCCTTCCGATATATGGCGTATGGGATAGCTTCGACCAAATAGACTTCGACAAATTGCCCAATCAGTTTGTTCTTAAATGCAATCATGATAGTGGCAGCTATGTTGTTTGTACGGACAAGGCAACTTTTGATAAAGAAAAGGCTCGTCAGGTGTTGGAACCAGCATTGAAGAAAAATTTCTTCTGGATGTTCCGTGAGTGGCCTTATAAGAATGTGAAACGCCGTATTATAGCAGAGCAATATGAGCCATCGTTAGGAAAGAAAGAATCCGTAGAGTATAAATTGACATGCTTTGACGGCGAGGTGAAGGTGATAACGGTTTGCAGCGGTATTCCCCATCAGGCCGTAGAATTGCGTAATAATGACAATTTCAGCAAAGACTGGAAGCGGCAGAATTGGTATGCTGTGTATAAACCTACGGGGAAAGATATCAAGAAACCTGCTGAAATGGACGATATCGTCAGATTCAGTGAGGAACTGTCTAAGGGTATCCCGCAAGTCCGTATCGACTGGTATGTCATCGATGGCAAAATCTATTTTGGAGAGTTTACTTTCTTTACATGGTCGGGCTATATCCACTTTGAACCGAAAGAATGGAACCTGACCATGGGGGAGTGGTTAAAATTGCCTGAAGAAAAGAAAGTATGACGAAGAAAGTTATTTATACCTGTTGCGTGGGGGGGTATGATGCCATCTTGCAGCCGGAAGCCATCCGCGAGGATTACGATTACGTATGTTTCTCTAACGACATCAAGGAGCAACGTATAGGCGTTTGGCAGATACGCCCCATTCCCTATGCCGCTGTGGATAAAACTTTCTTGTCTCGCTATCCTAAGTTGCAGCCACATCTGTTGTTGGGCGACTATGACTATAGTGTATATATCGATTCGAATGTTCAGATTATAGAGCAAGAGTTCTATAGGATCATTGATGAAAAAATCAGTTCAGGTTGCCTTATCGCGCAAGTACGGCACTGCGAGCCTCCTATAGATTGTATATATGACGACATTCCCTATGCTTTCAGGTACAACAAGATAACATTCTGCCAGGCTTGGCACCAGACCAAGTATCTTCACCGCCATCATTTTCCGCGTCACTATGGTTTGTTTGAAAACAACTTGATATTCCGCAGCCATCTCGATGAGCGCGTGATAAGGATTTCCGACCAATGGTGGGAAGAGTATTCAAAGACAGTTCCGAGAGACCAGTTCTCACTGATGTATGTCTATTGGAAAGAGCAGTATATGCCGGAACTGCTTTTGCCGGCTAATGAATGTACGCGCAATACGCATTTGCTTCGCTATCATTTACATCTTTCTGAACAACGAGTTGAGATTCCTCTAAAGGACGTAGTTTCCAATCGCTTGCATGAAGTTATGTATCCTTACGTAAAAAAAGTGCTTCAGTCTGTATTCAAGTGAAATACTCTGTGAAGAGCATGTTGTGTAGCAGCATGTATAGTCCGGCGATGGTAATAGCAATCCTGACATAATGGGCAGGGGTGATAAGGTAGAGACAAAATGTCATTACAATACAATCAACGATACCATAAATATCGCTGATACGCCCGGCAATTACCGGAATGGTTGCCATCACCAGCAGGAAGAGCATGCTTGATGCAAAAAGATTGATGAGGATAGGTGCTGACGGAATCTTTTCCGTTACCGTATCATAGTAATACAGGCAGAGATATAGTACTACACATTTCGCAAGGAAATAAACATTGAGGTAGGGGGGCTCAATCTCGTCCCATCCTCCTAATTCAGAGGTTTCTTTATAGAAGTCAAGTTTTCCGAAAATGGAAGATGGAAGAAATGAAAAAAAGTCCAGTTTCAGAAAGTATATACCAAAGCAAAGCGGCAGCAAGCCTGCAACAATCATCCTCGCAGTCCTATTCAGCTTCCTGTTGCCGATGATAAGAAACGGCAGATAGCAGAGTGCGGAATAGTGGAACAATGTGGCACAGATGAGTAGTAGTGCTGTTTTCACATATTGCTTCTTTACTATAGTGAAAATGGAAAAGAACAGGAATGTAGCAGCAGCGGCAGCCCTTATCTGGATCAAGTCTTGCACTTCAAAGTAGATAGGTATGTAAATGATGAGTGCCGTAAAGATATAAGGGTAACTCATCTTATACAGGGCCAGGAGCTTGGCAGGAATGGAGATGAGGGCATAGATGAGGAACATCGTCCCTATAGTACCCCCCATAGCTAACACTATTCTGCTCAGATAGATATATGTCGGCTCTGTCGCAAGTTCTACAATCGGAGAGTCATTGTTTAAGAAGATTTCTTCATAATTGGCGGCATCTGCGGTATGATCAACATCTTTTGTGGTAGCCAGGGCAACCATGAAGATGGCATAAAAGGCAAGTATAAAGATTTTATGAATTTCCTTCATGTAATCTTCTATAAATGCCAACATGACCGTTATGGCAAATAGTACGGCTATGATGAGATTCATTTGCATGGGTAAATCCCTATCTAAGAGTAAGGCGTTTTAGCTTTTCCCTTTTACCAATATCCATCCCGTGACAACGAAAGTGGAAAGTATCATCATGGCGAGAACGAAGATCACGCGTTTGGGACCGGCAGGCTTGATGGGCACGTCGGCTCCCTTGATGATGGTGAAGGCTGGTGTCTGTTCCTGTACTTTTGCCTTTGCCATCTGCAGTTGGGTCTGTATGGTGGTGTAGGCATTATACTTCAGCTGCATGTCGTTCTCCATGTCTTCCAGCTTGGCTTTCACGCTTTCGAGGATGACGTCAGTGTTGGCATCGGCAAAGCGCACGTACTTGTCGCGGATAGCCACATATTCTGCCATGGCCTTGTCGGAAAGCTTCTGATAGTGGGTGACGTCGATGCGGGCTTTGCTCGTTCGGTAGTCGGTGATGAAGCGTTGCAGTTTCTGCGCCACCGTGTCGGCGATGGTCTTACAGATGAGTGGGTCTTGGTCCTTTACCTCTACGGTGATGACGTATGTCTTCTTGTCGAAGCTGATCTTGATGTTGCCCTTCATGGCATCGGTGACGTCGTTCTGCTTCTTCGACAGTTTGTAGGGGTTGAAGTGGGAAGTGCCAGCCTTTCCTGTTCCCACGATGCCTTCTTCTTCTTTGACGAAGAACTTCCTGATGGCTTCCGTCGTCGGTTCCCACCATGCACATTTCTGGTGCTTCTCCAAGTATTCGTAATAGGTGGTGTGCAGCGTGTCGGTCTTGTCAGCCACAGGCACGCTCCAGAGGCTGTATACAAATCCGTTGTCATCCATCAGTTCGGGGTAGAGCAGTGGCGTGATGGCATCGTTGCCCTGCATCTTGTCCAGGTCGAACCCGAAGCTCGATGCTAACGAACCCAATGAACTGCCCAGCGACTTGCCGTTGTTCAGCTCCGGTGCCAGCTTCATCTCCGTCTTGTAGAACCTCGGTTTGCTGAAGATGTAGACACATGACAGGATGAAGACGATGGGAAGGATGATGATGAAGTACATCTTCCGCTTCCAAAGCGTCTTGAATATCTTTCCCAAGTCAATGGGAGCTGGTCTGTTATTGTTGTCTGTTTCCATGCTTTCTCTGTTACTTCAATACGTTAGCCAGTGTAGCAATCATTGTGGCGATGCTGGTGATACCCGTTCCCATGGCCAGTTTCTCGGCGGTGGTCATCTTGGCTTCCGCCTTGATGGGTACTACGATTTCGCAGCCTGGGCGCACCTTGGCGTTGTGTCCCACCTTTGCCACCATGCCGTTCATGTAGAGAATGTATGTCTCGCGCTTCTTGGCATCGCTGCTGAAACCTCCTGCCTGGTTGATGTAGTAGCTGACGCTCTTGCCTGCTACATAGCCGACGGTATTGGGGTACATCACCGCACCGTTCACCTTCACCGTTCCGTTGTATGCCGGAATGATGAGGCGGTCGCCCTCGCGCAACAGGATATCCTCGTCGCCGCCGGGATTCTTGATCGCCTTCTCCAGTTCGATGCCCACCCGGTAGACTTCAGGAATGTTGAACTTCGCCATCGTCGTGCTCTCGCCTTGCTTAGCCACCTCCGTCAGCGATGCCGCATTCTGGCTGCGTGCCGCCATGTCCATGAGGTTGCGCTGCTGCTGCTCACGTGCCATCTTGAGCACTTCCTCCATACGTTTGCGCTCATAGTCGTTGGTCTTGCGCTCCAGTCTTGCGCCACGTATGTATGCCATGTCCGTTCCTCCGCCCGAAGCACGGTAGAGGTCGCTGAGGCGTGCCGTACGTCTGGGTAGTGAGTAGATACCGCCGAAGAGTACCTCCCCCTCGATGCTGACGTTTTGTTGCTTGTTGAATCCTGGATTCTTGCGTACGTATACCTCGTCGAAAGGTTCCAGGACGAAGCCCTGCTCACCGTCGACCACGAATCCCTCCTTCAGGGCGAACGAGTAGTTGCGGGTGATGATAGAGTCTGTGGTGAGCGCGTCGGGCGTGATGATGCGGCGTGCCACGTCGACACGTACCGTCGATGCCGTCTCTTTCAGTCCTCCGGCTTGAAGCACGAAGTCTTCCAACGTCTCGTTTGAGGCATACTTATAGATACCTGGATACTGCACCTCACCGAAGATGGAGATGGTGCGTTCCTCCATAGCGTCCTGCTTGGTGGGTATGAAGAGCACGTCTTCGTTCTGTAGCGGTATGTCTGCTGCCTCGCCAGCCATGATGCCCTCCACGTTCACGGGGATGACCTCCAGTGTGCGGTCGGGTTTCATGCGGTGCATGACGGCACGTGCCGTAAACGCATACTCCGTCAGTCCCTCTGCCGCTTCTATCAGCGAACGCACGCTGTTGATCTCGTCGCCCACCTGGTACATGCCGGGACGGAAGACGGCTCCTTTCAGCTCTACCATGTTCTCATATCGTGGGATGATGCTGTCTACCTGTACCGAGTCGTCGTCGGCAACATGGAATGAACCCATGTCAAACTCGTTGATGGTGTATACAGAGTACTGACGTCCCGTCTTCCTCACCATGCGTACCGATTTCGTATAGGCATCGCCCGTGAAGCCGCCGGCATAGCGTATCAGCGTGCCCACGCTCTCGTTGCGCTTCATCTCGTAGAACATGGGGCGCTTCACCTTACCCGTGATGTTGACCAGACAGTCGTAGGTGCCCACGGCAATCACGTCGTTGTCAGCCAGTTTCACGTTGCCAGACAGCTTGCCGTTGAGCATGTAGTCGTAGACATCTACAACGGTGACGAGCTGGTTGTTGCGGTATACCTTGATGTTGCGCAGCGTACCCAGGTCGGTGACTCCGCCTGCCATGTGAAGTGCGTGGAACACCGTAGCAAATGCCGAGAGCGTATATGTTCCAGGCTTCTTCACCTCGCCCATCACGTTCACCATGATGGTGCGTGTCTGTCCTACCGACAGGCGTATCTGACTGCTACTGTATCGCTGTCCCAACTGGCTCTTCAGGCGTGCGTTGGCTTGCGAAACGGTAAGTCCGCTCACCTGTACGGGGCCATATCCCTCGATGGTGACGAATCCGTCGGGCGACACCGTAGCCTGTATCGACTTTTGCGATGCGCCATAGATGTCTATGTATACCGCATCACCCGGTCCCAGCCGGTAGTTCTGCGGCGTGGCTATGTTCATCACGGGTTCGAAGGACAGGTCTTTGCGGTTGAAGAAGTCATGACCGTAGACCTGCTTCTTTTTCTTCTTCAACTCCTTCACCAGCTGCCTGTACATGGCTGCAGTGTCGGTAGGCATCCAGCCGTCCATCTCGTCCTGCATCGCCAGGAACTCCTCGTCATACTCGTCATACGACTTCTCCTCGTTCTCGAAGCGACTGACGCGCTGGCTGGAATATCTTGATGCACGGCGGCTCTCGTCGTTGTAGAGCTGTCGCGACTCGTCGGCTATCTCTTTTCCCGTCTTCTGCATGTCGGCAGCGTTGTTGCGGCGGCTGCGGTCGTCAGTGGCTGTCTTGCCTGTCGTGGCAGCCATGGCGGTGTTGCCGCTCTTCTGCATGTTCTCTGCCATGCTCTTCACACGGCGTATCTGGTTGATGTTCACGCCGCGCTGCATCAGTTTGGTCACTATCTGCGCCTGGGAGGTGCCGCGCTGGTGTTCCTTCATGATGAACTGCAACACCTGGTTGTCGCTCATCGACTGTGCCCATGCCGCTACGGGCAAGAGCACCATTAAAAGGCAAAAGATGTATTTCTTCATTTTTCCGTTTGTATCTTGCAGAGGTCATTCGGTGTACCTGTACCACTACACATTATTATATATGTAGATAACTCCATTTTCCTAAAATTGTTGCAAAGGTATGAAATAATTCATAATTCATAATTCACAATTCATATTTTTTTTATGGATGACTTGCAATTCACGATTATTTACTATCTTTGTGGCGAAAACTAAAAACCAGTACGACAATGAAAGCGAAGAATCTGTTCATCTTATTGCTCTTTTGCCTTGCCATGCAGGTGCAGGCAGGCGAAGTTTCTTACTATTTCTGGCAGGGCAAGCTCTCCGGAAATAAGGTCAGGTTAGCGTGTGCCGTGCAAGACGGTGTGATGACGGGTGAGATGTTCGAGCAGGTCGACGGCGCTCAGCGCAATTACAGCGTGGCAGGATTGTGGAGCGACGGCATGTTCGACATCAAGGTCTATGCCGAGGGTGACGGCTACGGAGTAGACTATGCCTATTTCCTGCGTGCAAAGGTGAAGGACAACGAGCTGAAAGGCATCCTGCAACCCAGTGGCAAGTCATTCAGCCTAAAGAAATTCTCAGACCCCTACGCCCGGCGCATCGACCGTGAACCGGGAGCCTACAGCAGTCCCTATATCGAGGACAAGGTCTATCGTTTCAGCGGGTGGGACCACGGCGGTGAGTATGTCTATCAGAATGCTGCGGGCGTGACGGGAAAGCTGGAGTTGTGGGGCAACACCGACGGCACCGACACCTTCCGGCTGAGTATCCTGCGCCATGCCGACGGCAACGGGCGAGGCTCTGATGCCATCGTCGATGCGTCGCATGTCAAGCTGCCGCGTTATGGAGACTTTGAGTATACCATTCCCTATTGCAGCTACACCTTTAAGGTGACCTTCTACGACCACTTCCTCGTCGTACGAACCCTTGCAGGCAATGCCGCCCAGTGCTTCGGCAGCGGTGCAGCCATCACCGGCATCTATGTCCTCATACCTGCGAAAGGGTAGAGGCTTGCAAGGTCAGAGCTATGCCATCCCCACGATGCAGGGCGGTGTGGAAACCATCCGTCCGTATGTCGATGAGTTCATCCAGTTTGCCAAGCAGCACCCCGAACTGACATTCCTCGTCACTCGCATCGGCTGTGGTATCGCCGGCTTCACGGATGATGAAATCTCCCCGCTGTTCGAGTCAGCGCATGGTGTGGAGAATATCGTGCTGCCTCCGAATTGGTAAATTTATAAAGGTTTGTTGTCGGTAAATAGGTTTCCAGGTGAAGAAAGAAAATGTGATGATTCGCAAGGCAGGACGGCAGGACGTTCCGTTGCTGTTGGAGTTCATCAGGGGCATTGCCCGATTCGGTAAGATGGAGGACGAGGTGATTGCCTCTCCGGAGGTACTGGAGTGGGAGATGTTCGATGAGCACAGGGCTGAGGCGGTGTTTGCTGTGGTGGATGGACGTGAGGTGGGCTTCGCCATCTACTTCTACAACTTCTCAACGTTCATCGGACACTCAGGGCTGTATTTGGAGGACTTGTTCGTGTTGCCGGAATATCGGGGCAAGGGCTATGGGAAGGCTTTGCTGCTGCACCTGGTGGAGATTGCACATAAACACCATTGCGGACGGATGGAGTGGATGAGTCTCGCCTGGAACAAGCCCGGCAATGACTTCTATCGCTCACTCGGTGCCGTGCCGATAGACGACTGTACGGTGTATCGGCTGGATGCTGCGGCAATGGAGCGGTTATACAAAGAATCTTGAAGTATGATGATTATACTTCAAGATTCCTTTTCCATGTCTATTTTACTATGCTGTGGACCTGGTGGGAGTCGAACCCACGTCCGCACAAGGAAACCATACGCTTTCTACACGCTTATTCCAGCCTTCGGTTTTCGAACAGCGGCAAGACCTGGACCACCAACCGCTGCCTTATCCCCAAAAGTTTCATCCCAATGCCGGGGCGTCAGTGAGACTATTTCCGATTTGTCTGCGCCGCTGGGTCAAGAAGATTCGGAACAAGATCTCTTGAGCGACGTCTCGTTCCCCTGCCTTGCAAGGGAATTAAGCCAAGTAGTCTACTATACTTCGACTAGGCAGCGAGAGCATACTCATTGTTGCCAATTAATTGTTTGTTCACTCAGTTTTAGGAGGTAGCCAACGAGCCTCCGCGTGCTTACGTACCGCCTCGTCTTGCCGTCAAATCCAGTCAAGCCCAAAAACGATAGTGCCATTTTCGTGGGTGCAAAGATACGATTAAGCGAGGACAATGCAAAAGAAAAATTGATTTTTCCACTATTTTAGGAGTTTTTTCCCCTGTTTATTTAAATAGAATGTGTACTTTTGCACAATCATTGCAGAAGAAAAACATGTATTTATCAACTATAACTAAAAACGTATTATTTATGAAACACAAAGTAATTCAATGGCTTCTGCTTGTGATGGCCGTGTTGTTTAGCGGTCAGATGCAGGCTCAGAAGAAAGTTCACACCATTGGCGACTCTACGATGCAGCCTCATGATGATGAGAACGATCCGGAGCGCGGATGGGGAATGTACTTGGGTAACTTCCTCACCAATGGGTGGACGAGTGTGAACTATGCCAAGGGCGGCCGCGATGCCCGTGGTGGTTACGAGGAATTATGGCAAAATGCCAAGAAGAATGTCTCTGCCGGCGACTATGTCATCATCCAGTTCGGCCACAACGACGGTAAGTACAGCGGTGCCGACAACCTGGAGATACAGGAGTACTATAAGTCCGACGCAGCAGCTGCCGACTTCGTGGCAGCGGTGAAGTCAGACGGTCGCGGAACGACCCCCTCGACGACCTACAAGGCATGGCTGAAGAAGATTATCGACGAGGTGAAGGCTAAGGGTGCCATACCTGTTCTGGCATCTCCCGTATGCCGTGACGGATGGAGCGGCAACAAAGTGAGCCGCAGTGCCCGCCACGACCTTGGCGGAAAATACTGCGTTGTCGGCGACCCCTATGCCTACGATAGCAAGAACGGTTGGAAGCTGACGGGTTCTCACAGCGTCCCTGAAGGCGACCACACCATGGACTACCCCTACCACATGAAGCAGCTGGCTGATGCTGAAGGTGTATACTTCATTGATATGACGACCGCTACAGCCCAGTGCTACGAGGAATATGGACCTACGGAGTGCTATAACACCCTCTTCGACAAGGCACCGAAGGCAGTAGACCATACACATTATAATATGACAGGAGCACTGACGGCGGCACGCCTCTGTGCACAGCTGATGAAAGACCAGGGCATCCTTGCCGAAAACATCTATATTCCTACTGAGCTGGCTGTGAACCCGCAGCAGGCTGACCTGGGAGAGGCTTACGTGGGACAGAGTGCCATGAAGGAGTTGACACTCAGCGGTCTGGGGCTCGATCCTTCTGCCGGCACCATTACCGTCACAGCCACCGAGGGCATAGACCTGTCGTTCGACAAGTCTTCCTGGCAGAGCTCCATCTCTACCGACTACAGCAACGGCAGCATCGTCAAGAGCTTCTATGCACGTATGATGCTGAGCTCTGTCGGTCAGAAGACGGGAACCATCACCGTCAGCTTAGGTACTACCAACATTGAAGTTCCCGTTACCGCCAATGCCATCGAGCTGGGTGGCGGCGACCCGTTCACCGTGACCTGGGACCTGAATGCCGCCGACAACTATGTTGTTGAGGGACAGGCTTCAGCCAGCGATGTGACGTTGGCAGGAATGATGAAGTACAAGAACCAGAGTGGCAACGGTATACTCGTGGCTCCTACTGGTGAAGGCACCTGGCAGGCAGCCGAAGACGACTCGCCGAACCAGTATGTGCAGTTCACCGTCACCGCTCCCGAAGGTCGCAAGCTCGACATCAACCAGATAGGCTTGAAGGTAGGCGCTTGGGGTGGCAACACGCTCAAATGCCATATCTACTATTCTACCGACGGCTTTGTTACCCGCCACTCCCTGAATGCTCCCTCCAGCATGACCAACAAGGAGATGTACGAGGTCAGCGCGGCTCCCGTCGTCAAGCTCGACGAGGGCGACCAGCTGCAAGTTCGTGTCTATCCTTGGAACACGCTGGGCAACAGCGGCAAGTGGGTATGCATCTCCAATGTGGTCATCGGCGGTCAGTCGAAGGATGCTGCGGGAGTGAACATCAACGGCACCATTGCTTACGCCTTGGACAAGGGCGGTCTCAGTCAGGGCGACGATGTCGTCTTCACCCCCAACGAGCTCAGTGCCGGCTTTGCCGGTAAGTCATGGACGGCAGGCAGCTTGCTCACCGTCGAGGGCTCGACCGTCTATGACGACGGCACTAACAAGACCACGCAGACGCGCATCTACAATGCCGCTGAGAAGACGGCTCTTCCCGGTTCAGCCACCCAGGACAACACCCTCACGCTGACGCTCACGCCGGAAGACGGCTTTTCGTTCGTACCTTCCAAGGTCAGCTTCCAGGCATCCCGCTTCGGCACCGACGGCGGTAAGATAGGCTTGACGGTTGAGGCAGGTGCCGACAGCCAGGTGCTCGTCACCAACGGCGACGTGAACCGCAGTGGCAAGAAGCTGGAACTCAAGGCTTTTGCCGAGGCCGTCAACGGCATTACCGCTACTGCCGACAACCCCCTGAAGCTCAACTTCGCCTTCCTCGGACTTGGCGGAACCAAGACGATGGGACTCTCCAACGTCGTCATCGAGGGAACCCTCGTGGGTGCTGCCGCCCAGGTCACCAAGTATGTGCTCAATACGCAGGTAGCCCCTGCCGAGGCAGGCTCCATCACTCGTGAGCCCGACCTTGCACAATATAAAGAAGGTACTGTGGTGACGCTGAAGGCCTCCAAGAACTTCGGCTATAAGTTCAAGGAGTGGCAGGACGGCAACGGCACCGTTGTCGCTACCGATGCTCAGACTACCATCACGATGGATGCCGAGAAGACCATGAAGGCGGTCTACGAGGCGGTGCCTGTCTATACCGTCAAGACCAAAGCCACCAACGATACCGAGCTGAGCTTGGGCAGCGTCACGCTCACCCCCAACGACCATGAGGGTCAGTATGAGGCTGGCACGAAGATTACCGCCGTTGCCAACGAAAGCAAGATCCTGAAGTTCCTCAGCTGGACCGATGAGAACGAGAATGCCGGTACTACGGCTACCCGCGAGCTGACCGTCAACGGCGACATGACCCTTGTTGCCAACTACGAGGTGCAGGACTTCATTGCCGTCTTCGATGCCAGCAAGACGGAGTCCTATGCCTACGAGGGACAGGGCGGCTACCCGTATGTTGCCGACGAGACATGGGACAAGGAGCGCAACACCAGCGCAGCCATCGTCAAGGTGAGCGACGGCTCCCTCGTCTATTCCAACCCCGACAAGTCGGGAACTCCCGTTGTCCGCAACCGCGTGAAGGTGGTTGTCGACGGTGTCAACGGACTCTATCAGAACGGCTACCGTACCTCCGACATCGCCTGGCAGTACCAGTTCTCTACCAAGGGCTTCACCTCTGCCACCTTCGTGGCTGACATGGCAGCCAAGAATGCCGCCACCAAGCAGTGGAAGGCACAGATAGCCGTCGGCGACGGCGCATTCGAAGCCCTGGGCGAAGGCTGGGAGATGACCGCCAATGCCGTCAAGCCCCTTAGCTTCACCCTTCCTGCTGCCGCCATCGGTCAGGAGAAGGTGGTCATCCGCATCATGGGTGACGGCACGGAGGTCATCAACGACAACAGCGGCAAGTACGTCTTCGACAAGAAGTGTTACGACCTCGACTATACTTCCAACTCAGAGAGTGGCGTGGGCAACGTCTACGTGCTCGGCGATGCTGAGTTCGTTGCTGACGAGGTAGCTCCGAAGTGTATCGACGCAGTACCGGCAGACGGTGCCACGGGTGTGAGTGCTTCGGGTAAGGTCACCTTCTCCTTCGACGAGCGCATCGTGCCGGTAGAGGGAGCTCCCGCAGCTACGCTCAACGGCCATGCCGTCAGCCCCACATGGAGCAACAAGTCGGTGAGCTTCGACTACAGCGGTCTCGACTACGGCACCGCCTACACCTTCGTCCTGCCTGCCAACTACGTGCAGGACCGCTCCGGCAACAAGTTCGCCGAGCAGAAGACCGTAGCCTTCACCACGATGGAGCGCCCTGTGGTGACGAAGGCACTCTACGACTTCATCGTTCCTGACGACGGCACCGTCACCCAGGCGCTGGCCGCCGCCAACGGGCGTGAAGACAAGAGCGTGCGCTACCGCATCTTCCTCAAGAACGGCACATACACCTTCGACACCAACGGCACCACCACGGGCGGCGACGGCAAGACCTATCCCGACCCGCGCTCTTACCTCACCGCTGCCAACACCAGCTTCATCGGCGAGAGCATGGAGGGAGTCGTCATCACCAACATCACCCCCGACGCCGACGCGATAGGGTGGAACAACGGCTGGGGCATAGTCTGTCCGATAGAGGGCATCGGCAATGCCGACGTGCTCTGCATCCAGAACGGTGCCGACAACAGCTACTTCCAGAACCTCACCATCAAGTCGTCGATGGGCGACGGCCACGGACGCGACATCGCCCTGCAGGACTACTCCAACCACACCATCTTCAAGGATGCGTGCCTCTGGGCTTACCAGGACACCTACGTCTCGCGCAACAACCAGTTCTACTTCGAGGGCGGTGCCATCCGCGGACGCACCGACTTCATCTGCGGCAGCGGCGACGTCTTCTTCAACAAGGTTGACCTCATCATGTGCCAGGAGGGTGGCTACGTCGTTGCTCCCCAGGGCAACAGCAAGTACGGCTACGTCTTCAAGGACTGCGCCATCAAGGGAGGCACCAGCAAGGTCAACAACAACTACTTCCTCGGACGTGCATGGTCGGCAGCTGCCGAAGCCTACTTCATCAACACCACGATGGAGGCGCAGCCCAAGACGGCGGGATGGTCCGACTGGAACAACGGGCCGACACGGTTTGCCGAATACCACTCCGTGGCGGAAAACGGCGCCGTCATAGACCTCAGCGGCCGTGCCAAGACCATCAACGACACCCCCAACAGCCCCGTGCTCAGCGAAGAAGAGGCAGCCACCATCGGCAACATGGCTTCCACCTTCGGCGACTGGCTGCCCACGCTCTACACCGAGCAGGCACCCGTGCCGTCCGACGTGAAGGCCGAGGGCGCAACGCTCACTTGGACGGGCAGCGACTATGCCCTGCTCTATGCTGTCTGCTTAGACGGCAGCGTCGTCGCCTTCACCACCGAGCCTGCCTACACCGCCACGCAGAACGGCACCTACACCGTCCGCGCTGCCAACGAGATGGGCGGCCTGAGCGCCCCGTCGGAGGCTGCCGTTGTCACCGACGTTACTGGCATCCGTGGCGTTTCACTAAATGACAAAGTAGAAATGACAAATGACAATGCCCCCATGTACAACCTCGCCGGTCAGCGTGTCGGCAAAGACTACAAGGGCATCGTCATCCGGAACGGTAAAAAGGTCGTGATGAAGTGAGCGAAGAGTTGAGCTTGCTCAAACTCTTCCGAACGTGAACGAACTCGACAAAGTCAAGGTCGTGATGAAGTGAGCGCAATGCCCACTCCTTCCACCTATATCCTCAAGAAAAGTTCCCTATACCCCTGTAGGGAGCTTTTCTTTTTTCTGTTGTTGCCAGAGTTTCTATATACATTATCCAATTTATATAGTCCGTGCTGGCGTGGGCTAACTGCGTTGTCTATCCTGTAAAACTCTTTGAATACTCCTTTAACCTCTTCCTCTGTGAAGCCCTCTGTGTCCTCTGTGCCTCTGTGTGAGTTTTCTTTTAACAACGGAAAGAGCGGAAAGAACGGAAAAATCATCCCTGACGGGATGATAAAAATCTGTGGTCATCCGAGCAATCTGTGGTCAACTCAAACCTTTTGACACGTGTCAAAAACGTTTCCGACACGTGTCAGAAGGTTTTTCGACACGTGTCAGAAGATTCGGAAAAAGTATTTTCGGAACTTCATCTGCACGACATTTGCATTTCATTCCTGCCCTGTAGCCACTTTATTTCCACTTTGATAGAAGGTACTTTCGCTCGGAAATAAAAATAAAAGTAAACTTTCATTTTGTATTTCTCTCGCTTCATCGTATCTTTGTAGCGATTAAAGGGTGCTTCGACAGGACGTAGCTGACAGAGGCATAGCAGAGAGACACATGATTTTCGTAAAGCTAAGAAAAAGGATGGGATATAGGTATTTCTTGATGGCTTTCCTGCTGGCATGGGCAGGCATGGCTGCTGCACAGGGGGCGGCAGCCGACGGTAGGCAAGGTAGCGGCTACCCGGAGCAGACCCGCGACTCCATACTCGCGAAGGTGACGGGGGCAGAGCTGCCGAAGTATGAAATCAACATCACGAAGCTGGGTGCCAGGGGCGACGGGACGAGCGACTGCAAGCCCGCCTTCGACAAAGCCATGCAGCGCGCACGCCGGCGCGGTGGGGCGCGGATTGTCGTCCCTGCCGGCATCTATGAGCTGAAGGGTCCCATCCACCTGGTCGACAACGTGTGCCTGGACCTGCGCGAAGGTGCCGTGCTGCGCTTCTCGCCCCAAGCCGAACACTACCTGCCCGTAGTAAAAACGTCGTGGGAGGGTACCTACCTCTACAACTACTCGCCCATGATCTACGGCTACGGCTTGCGAAACGTCGCCATCACGGGCAAGGGTACCATCGACGGCAACTGTGCCGGGACGTTTGCCACGTGGAAGCAGAAGCAGAAACCGGCGCAGATGCGGTCGCGACAGATGAACCACGACGGCGTGGCGGTGGCGGAGCGCATCTTCGGCGACGGCTCGATGCTGCGCCCCCACCTCATCCAGCTCTACCGTTGCGAGGGGGTGACGATAGAGGACGTCTTCATCACCAACTCGCCCTTCTGGTGCATCCACCTGCTGGACAGCGAGAACATCGTCTGCAGGGGCATACGCTATGATGCCAAGCTGGTGAACAACGACGGCATAGACCCAGAATGTTCGCGCAACATCCTTATAGAAGACGTACACTTCAACAACGGCGACGACAACGTAGCCATCAAGAGCGGACGCGACAACGACGGGTGGAACCTCGGACGCACGTCGGAGAACATCGTCATCCGCCGCTGCCACTTCAAGGGCCTGCACGCTGTGGTCATCGGGTCGGAGATGAGCGCCGGCGTGAGAAACGTGTTCGTAGAGGACTGCGACTATGCAGGCTACTGCAAGCGCGGCATCTTCATCAAGACCAATCCCGACCGTGGCGGCTTCGTGAGCAACATACACGTGCGCAACTGCACCTTCGACGAGGTGGAAGACCTGTTCTACGTCACGAGCATGTATGCCGGCGAGGGGCTTGACAACCATCACTTCTCGACGATAGAGAACCTCACCGTCGACGGGCTGCGCTGCCGCAAGGTGCGCCAGGCTGCCCTCGTCTTGCAGGGTACCAAGGCCAGGGCCGTTAGCAACGTCTCCTTCCGCAACGTCGAAGTGGGCGAGTGCAAGAATGCCGTCAGCTTCGAGAACACCGAAGGCGTGCAGATGCAGGACTGCTTCCTCGGCGGCAAGGTGGGCATTCCCACTCAGGCTGCCGCCAAAGACAACCTCTTTGCCCAGTAGGGTAGGGCGATAGTGTTGTCCTGACCGCCTAAAAAGACCGGAGAAAAGTATTCACTCTGATAACATAAAAATCATAAGACACTATGAAAGCAGACAAGATGATCAAAAACGCTAACATCTTCACCGCAGACAAGGGGCGCCCGCAGGCTACCGCCCTGGCGGTGAAGGACGGCAAGTTTATCTACGTAGGTGACGAGGCGGGGCTCTCGGACTATGAGGGCGAGGTGGAAGACCTCGGCGGGAAGTTCGTCATGCCCGGCATCATCGACAGCCACGTGCACGTCACGACGAGCATCGGGTTCGCCTATATGGACCCCGGAGAGTATGTCGTATGCTCCGACAAGAAGACTGCCCTCGCCTTCATGGCGGAGAGCATCAGGAAGGCTCCGGGGCAGAAGCGCTACAGGTTCATCCTGGAACGGAAATACCTGAAGGGTGACGACCTGGTCAAGGAAGACCTTGACGCCATCTGCCCGGATGCCGAGCTGCTGATCCTGGAAGGCGAGGGGCACAGCGTGTGGGTGAACTCCAGGATTCTGGACAGGCACGGCATCACCGACGAGACGCCCGACCGCGTGCCCGAACTGAGCTACTACGTGCGCAAAGACGGCCACGTGACGGGTAACGCCTTCGAGTCGTCAGGCTGGCACATGCTTTTCGACGACCTCGACGTGACTGACGAGCAGATTGACGCAGAGCTGATGCGCTGGATAGACTATTCGGTAAAGGCGGGTGTGACCACCGTCTTCGATGCAGGGTTCCCTGAGGGCGAGGCCATCCACGAGCGTGTCTACGAACGTTTGTACGAGCTGGACAGGCAGGGCAAGCTGCCTGTCTATGTCGACGGCAGCATTGCGCTCACCAACCCCAAGAAGATGAAGGAGGTGGTGGAGGAGGTCAAGCGCTTCCGCCGGAAGTTCGACAGCAAGCACCTGAACGTACATACCTTCAAGGTGTTCATGGACGGCACACTGAGAATAGAGACGGCGGCACAGGTCACACCTTATATAGATACCCACAAGAGAGGCGCTACCACTTTCAGCAAGGAGGAGGTGGCAGAGGTGATGAAGCTGCTCAACGAGGCAGGGCTGGACTTCCATGCCCATAACGTGGGCGAGCAATCGTCGCGCACCGTTCTCGACGGAGTGGAAATGGCCAGAAAGGAACTTGGCGATCAGTTCCGCGTGAAGGTGACCTGTGCGCATCTGGAGATACAAGATGATGCAGACATGGACCGGTTTGCCAAGCTGGGCGTTACCGCTAACTACTCACCATGGTGGCACGCCGGATGTACGGGCGGCAACCCCTATGAGATATGGAGCAGTCTGCTGGGCGAGGAGCGTGCCAACAAGATGTATCGCAGCAAGACGATGTGGAAGACCGGTGCTAACGTCACTTGGTCGAGCGACAACATCACCTACGGCGACTTCCTGACCTGGAGCCCCTATCTTGGTATGGAGGTCGGCATGACGCGGAATATCAGCGAAAAGACGAAAGCCCCGGAAAGGACCAGGGTGGTTGCTGAATACCCTTCGCCCAAAGAGAAAATGGACATCGAGGAAATGCTGCTGGGATATACCATCAACGGTGCCAGGCAACTGGGCATCGAAGCCGCTAAAGGGTCTATCGAGGTAGGCAAGGATGCAGACTTCCTGGTGTTCGACAACGACCTGCTGACGGCAGCGCATGAAGGCTTCAGCCACAATATGCCGAGTGAAGTGTATATCGACGGAAAGAAAATGAATGAAGAATAAGAACTGAAAAAAATGAAAACGAAAAGCGCAAGTCTCCTTGCAAAAGGATATGAACTGATTGATGGTATCACCGTACCTGTAGGCACGTCAAACACAGACTTAGGTGTTGAGGGGAAGGAACCCCAAAACGCAGAAAAACTGACCATTGACGTAGGGAATGAGAAGATAAGCATGTATGTCTTCCGTCCGTCAAATTATACAAAGGGTGAGATAACACCGCTTGTCTATTTCATTCACGGCGGCGGCTATCATTTTGGCAATGTGAGCATGGATGAGGCAAAAATACAGGGTGTGGCAGACGGGAGCGGAGCCACGGTCATTGCTCCTGACTATACGCTTTCTCTGGATCCTGCTTACAGATACCCCATGGAGCTGGAACAAGTATATGCAGGACTTCTTTATGCCTATGAGCATGCGGATGAATTAGATGTGAATCCGGATCATATCGTCATTGAGGGAGAAAGTGCCGGCGGGGGACTGACCGCACGCCTGGCGCTTTATAACAAGGACAAGGGAAAGGTCCCGCTCAAAGGACAAGTGCTGGTTTATCCCATGCTTGACTACCGTACCGGTGGTGAACAGGATATTTACCATAACGAATATGCCGGGGAGTGTGTCTGGACAAAGGAGAATAATGTCTTTGGATGGGGAAAACTGATGGAAGGTCAGGACAAGGAACTGTCCGATGAGGAAATGATCTATTTCTCACCGGCACTGGCTACGGTCGGGCAGTTGAAAGGATTGCCCGAAACCTTCATGATTGTCGGCAGCCTTGACCTTTTCTGCGATGAAGACATGGCTTATGCCCAGAAGCTGATGGAGGCTGGTGTCTTCACAGAACTCTACGTTGAACCCGGAGTTCCTCACGCATACGAGTATTTAGAGTGGACGCCGCAGGCACACAGGTTTATTGAAATGAGAAATCATGCGACAGCACGGATGCTTGGAGCTGGAAAAAATGTAGAAGAGTCTGCTGAAGAAAAGGCTTTCAAAGAGTTGTTATTAAAGTACAACATTGAGCAGGCATAAGATAAAGGCTTCAAGTGGAAGATAAAAGGGAGATCATCACGATGGTCTCCCTTTATCTTCTATTTGATCACGACCTTGAGCCTAAAGGCTCGAGCTCGTTGGCATTCGGAAATGAAAGCATGCTTTCATATCGCTCATTGAATCACGACCTTCTTACCATTATTGATATATATTCCGTGCGCCGTCGGCTTACCGCTGAGGCGGCGGCCGTCGAGGGTGTGCCAGCCTTCTTTAAATGAAGAATGAAGAATGAAGACTGAAGAATTGGCTACTGTTTCGATGATGCCCGTGGTGGTCTTACCGTCGCCGAAGTCGAGCACGACGGCGCGGGCATTGCTGAGCAGGTCGCCCGCGGTGATGCCGCTGAGTTGGAA
>DEJO01000023.1:0-200 GCA_002353555.1 Prevotella sp. UBA2746
AGCATCGCTGCACGGCTGACACCGTGTTGCAGGGTGCGGTTGATGAGTGGCTTGTTGCGGCGTATCAGGGCAGCCGCCATCTGCATGATTTGAGTTGTTGTTTCCTCCATTGTTACTTACGATTTTGCAATTTACGATTGAACGAAAAAAAGACATTGCTTACGCGATGTCTTTTCAAGGGTGCCCGGTGGGACTCGAAC
>DEJO01000023.1:219-19390 GCA_002353555.1 Prevotella sp. UBA2746
CTGAACTACGGGCACCATGTATGCTTTCAGTCTCTAAAAGCGGGTGCAAAGGTACGAATAAGCGCGGACAAAACAAAGAAAAAACCGATTTTTTTTATTTGTCAAGCGAAAGAAGCTTATCAATACCTTATTATATAGTACGCGACAAGGGTGTTGATGTCGTCTTGTCGCGTACTCTTTAGGTCTTATTTCTTAGCAGCGGGAGCCTGTGCATCGGCAGCGGGAGCTGCATTTTCAGCGGCTGGAGCCTGCTTAGCATCGGTAGCTGGAGCCTGCTTGTTGTCGCCGGCTGCTTGTTTCTGTTGGCTTGCACCGAAGTTGGGCAGGTTATTGGGGTTGGCAGTGCTGTTTTCGGTTGCTTGCTTCTCGATGACGCTCTCTTCGGTTGACGATGTAGGTGCTACGTGAGCACAGATGATGCTGCAAACGACCATCATTCCAGCGAGGAACCATGTTGCCTTTTCGATGAAGTCTGTGGTCTTGCGCACACCCATGATTTGGTTAGATGAGGAGAAGTTAGATGCGAGTCCTCCTCCTTTTGACTCTTGGATGAGTACGATGCCAATCATAAGGATGGCTGCGAATACGATTAGAATTACAAATAATGTGTACATTTTTCTATCTTATTATTTATTGTTATTTATAATCAGTTTCTCTAAAAATCGAATTTGGTCTGCAAAGTAACGATTTTTTTTCGGATAAAGCAAATTTAAACGCTTAATAATTTCCAAAGCCTTGGAATATCTGCCCTGTTGGATGTATATACGAGCGAGTGTCTCGGTGAAATACTCTTCTTGCGACTCGTTGTCTCCATCGGTGTTTTGCTCTTCCATGTCGGGCGTAAATTCGGGTGTTTCCTTGAGTTCGAAGTTTCCTCCATCGCCGTTGATGAACTTGTCGATGAGCGACACGGTAAGGCTTTCTTCCTTTGAAGGCTGAGGTTGCGTTGTGTCTTGCGCCGTCGAGAGTTTCTCGTTCTCGGTGTCGAGCAGGTATGCCACATAGTCAACCGTAGCGTCTGCCGGTGTCGGCTTGCGCTTGACGGGTTGCTGTTGAGGTGTTTCGTCGGGTATGGAGTCGAGGAAGATGTCAATGAGCGATGCTGTCCGGTCTTGCTCGTCCGAAGTTGGTTTGTATGTTTTTTTCTTTTCAGCTGAGCGCAGTCGGTAGTGTGCTGCTTCAACAATCTGGAAGAGCACGTTTCTGTCGGTGACATAGAGTGCCGCCCTGCGTAGTTCCTCGTCGAACGACGGGTCATGCAGCAGGTAAAGGTTGCGCAACAGCAGGATGCGTGCCGGCTGATAGTAGGGGTGGAGCGCAAGCATGCTCCGGAGATCGTAGAGGGTCTCCTTGTCCAGCAGTTCGGGTTGACGTATGAGTTGCGCTATATCCACTTCTTGTTTGTTGTTACGTGATTGATTATCTTTTCCTTTCAGGCCATTATCTTACCAGTTGGCAACGGTTGCGTCGAAGATTTGCTCCGTGATGACTTCTATCATCTGTGAAACCAGGTCTTCCTGTACGCTGGTGAGGCTGAGATTTGAGTCGTAGGACTGTGTTGCCGTGAACTGTCGTTCGAAGTCTTCGTTATGGTTCTTGGTGTTGGTGAACCTGACGTTGACGGTCATCGAGAGTTCCACCTGTGCGGAATATCCATCAGAGGTTACCGACTTGTTGCGTTGTGAGTATTGCGTAATCTCGCCTTCCACCTTCAGGTCACCGTTTCGTTTCACCTGAATGAGTTGTGTGTGGTTGGCATAGATGTCTTTCAGCGCATTGTTGAACATCGCCTCCATAGGTCCCCAGACGTATGATGCACGTATGGGGAAGTCGGCAATCTGGATGGTCTTGGTCTTGTTGTAGTCGATGCTGGCACCGTTGAACTTATAGCTTACCGAACATGAGCCGATGAAACAAGCGATGATGAGCATGACGACCGATGTTGTCAGGCTGCCGATAAACGTCTTTGATGTCTTGTTTCTCTTCTTCATCATTTCTCCAGTCCGTATTGCTTCAGTCTTCTGTAGAGGGTGCGGTCAGAGATGCCGAGCTCTTGTGCGGCTTTCTTGCGGTTGCCGTTATTGCGTTCGAGTGCCTTGACCACCATCTGCCGTCCCAGGTCGTTGAGGTTGAGCGTTTCAGGTTCGTTGATTTCCTCAGCGATAGCATCTTCGAAGGTTGAAGGCTCTTGCCTTGCAAGCGACCTCTGGTCGAGTGGAGTGGTGAGTGACGTATGGTCAGCAGGTACAGATGTGACCTGCGTCGAGAAGCCTACTGCTCCGTTCAGGTCGCGTACCTCTTCCATCTGCTTGCGTACACTGTTGAGTTCTCTTCTCAGGTCGCTGACGTTTCCACGCAGTTCATAGAGAATCTTGTAGAGCAGTTCGCGCTCACTCTCATAGGAATGGTTTCCGTCTTTGCTGATGACGGCGAGCTGGGTGCTCTCTGTGGTCTGCGGGATGAATCGCTGTAGTGTCTTCGCATCGATTTCCCTCTGTTCGCTGAGTACTGACATTTGTTCGGTCAGGTTCTTCAGCTCACGCACGTTTCCCGGCCATTTGTATTGCAACATCAAGTCCTTAGCCTCTTCAGTAAGGGTTATCTTGGGCAACTTGTATTTCTCTGCCATCTGCAGGGCGAAGAGGCGGAAGAGCAGTATGATGTCTTCGCCGCGTTCGCGTAGCGGTGGCATTTGTATAGGTATGGTGTTCAGTCGGTAGAAGAGGTCTTCGCGGAAGCGCCCTTCGCTGATGGCCTTGCGCATGTTCACGTTGGTGGCGGCGACGATGCGCACGTTGGTCTTGCGTATCTCGGTGCCTCCCACACGGATGTATTCGCCCGTTTCCAGCACGCGCAGGAGCCGTGCCTGGGTAGCCATCGGCAGTTCACCCACCTCGTCAAGGAAGATTGTTCCTTTGTCGGCTATGCCGAAGTAGCCCTCGCTCTCGCCAATGGCGCCCGTGAAGGATCCCTTCTCGTGTCCGAACAGTTCGCTGTCGATGGTTCCTTCAGGTATAGAGCCGCAGTTGATGGCAAAGTATTTTTCTCTTCGGCGCGGTGAGTTGTCGTGTATGACGCGTGGGATAGCCTCTTTTCCGACACCACTCTCACCTATGATGAGCACACTCAAGTCGGTGGGTGCCACCTGCAAGGCGACATCCAGTGCACGGTTCAAGGCATCGTTGTTGCCCACAATGCTATACCGTTGTTTGATGCGTTGTATCTCCGTTGTGTTCATAATGAGCTGACAAAATTACATATTTCTTTTGAAACTTCTGCAATTTTGGCAGAAAAAGTTGTTTCACTCTTCCGTCTTCTTGTTCACGTTGAAGCGTGCCTTGTCGCTGTCGTCGCGTCTTTCCTTGTAGAGTTTCTTCAAGGGATTGGCGTATGCTTCGTCATAGTCCTTGCGATTGCGGCAGATGTCGATGGCGGCATAGAGCGCCTTGCGCATGGGTGTGTCGTCGGCGGTGTTCTTGCCGGCACGGTCAAACTGTGCTGTGTGCATAGGTGCGGTGCGCACCAACGGCAGTCCGGCGGTATAGTTGACACCCTCGTTTCCGGCGATAGAGCGGAAGGGTGCCAGTCCTTGGTCGTAGTACATGGCGAGGACGCCGTCGAAGGCATTGAAGAGCCCCTTTCCGAAGAAGTCGTCGGCAGCATATGGTCCGAAAGCTTGGATGCTTTTTTCGGTCAGTTGCTCGATGGCTGGTTGCAGAATGTCCTGCTCCTCCGTGCCCAGTAGCCCCTTGTCGCCCGCTTTCGGGTTCAGGGCGAGCACGGCAATGCGTGGGTTGCTGATGCGGAAGTCTCGTCTGAGGCTCAGGTGGAGCGCTTCAGTCTTGCTGATGATGTTCTCTTTGGTCACCGACTCAGCCACCTGCTTCAGCGGCAGGTTGCGCGTGGCGAGGGCTATGCGCAGTCCTTCTGTAACGATGAGCGACAAGCCTTTGTTCATCGCATCGAGGTGGTCTTCGATATATCGGCTCTGTCCACTGAAATGGAATGCCTCGTTGTTGTCGACAGGTGCGGTGACGAGCACGTCGAAGAGTCCTTTCCCGTAGTCTTCCAGTGCACGGTCTAATGCTCTCAGTGCTGCATTACCCGATTCTTCAGAGGGTTTACCCATTTCTACCTTGATTTCTTCATCGAAGACAGGCAGCAGGTTCAGTCGTCCCTCGTGGGCATCTTCAGCCCTGCCGATAATGGTGAAGTTGGTCTGAATGCCCAGTGCGTTGCGGTGGTATGCCGCCACCTTTGGCGACCCGTAGATGATAGGTGTACAGAGTTCCAGCATTGCTGGGTTCTCGAAAGTCTTAAAAATTAGTTCATATCCGACACCGTTGGTGTCACCGTGGGTCAGTGCCACACGAATCTTTCTTTCTTCCATGATGATATATGCTATTTTACGATTTCTTTATTCATGAACAATCATCGCTGCCTCCAGTTGTCTCATCTTGTTGCGCTTGGCTGATTCCGGCGCATAGACAAAGGCAAAGACTGTGAGCGACTTGCCTTGAGGGGTGTAGAGTGTTCTGGCTACATAGGGACCACCCATAGCGTCACCTTCCATTATCCACAGACCGCGCCGGATGGCAGTTCCCTCGTTCTCTTTCTCCCTCGCTCTCTTTCTCTCACGTTCCCTTTCTCCCTTTCTCCCACGCTCTCTTTTCATATACATCTCGTCAGTCTCCCCCTTGATGTTTACGCGCAACACGCTGTCGATGTCTCCGGTGAAGACGCAAAGGTTCTGCATGCCCGTGTTAGCGTTGTTCGATAGCCAGAGGAAGTCCTTTCCCTGTTTGCTTGCCGTCATGTCGGCAGGGATGAACATGTCGATGCCGAACATCTGGCGTATGCGCTCTTCCGCCTTGGGGTTGTGCTGTCGTTCCAACTGACGCCGGGCTACGGTCAGTTCGTGTCTGTTCAGCAGCGAGAGCAGTTCCTTGCCGAGTTTCCCGTTCATTGCCCTGTTGAGCGATTGGCTGTCGGGTGTCTGTATGCGGATCACCATCTGCGGAGCGGCATAGACGTTGCGTTCGTATCGCAAAGCGACCTTAGTATATTGTCTCTTGTCTTCGTCAATGACGACGATGTTGCGTGCCAGTCGGTGCATGTCGTCGAACCTTCTCCGGTAGCAGAACGTCCCGTCGAACTGCGGCTCCCTTTGCGGCAGAGCCTCGACTGGAGTCGCCAGCACGTCAGTCACGCTTTTCTCCGCCGTAGTCGACTCGGCAACAACCAGCACCTCGTAAGGTTTCCCGGTGCTTGCCGGCAGACCACCCCTGTTGTCGCCCTTGCAGGCAACGAGCAGTAGGCAGAAGACGAGGATGTAGTTGTTGCGCATGATCCTTTTAACTCCCCCCTTGCTTTTTCTTCGTGCTCAGCAGTCCGCAGGCAGCAAAGATGTCTTGTCCGCGGCTGGCGCGTATGGTGGTGGTGATGCCGTGGTGGGTCAGGTAGTCACGCATGGCTTCCATGCGCTCTTCCGATGCTCCATGCAAGGGCACGTCCGGTATCTGGTGGAAGCGTATTAGGTTGACGCGGCAGTCTATTCCGCTGAGTAGCCTGACGATACTGCGGGCATGCGCCTTTGTATCGTTCGTTCCGCCAAAGACGATATACTCGAACGTCAGTCGCCGCTGGTGAGAGAAGTCATACCGGCGCAGGAGTTCCACCACCTCCTCGATGCCCATACCCCTTTCGGCAGGCATCAGCTGGGCGCGTTGTTCTGGCAATGGCGAGTGCATGCTGATGGCCACGTGGCAGTCGCTTTCGTTGAGGAAGCGTTGCAGCTTGCCCCTGATGCCAACGGAGCTGACGGTGATGCGCTTCGGACTCCATGCAAAGCCGTAGTCGGCAGTCAGTATTTCTGTCGTCCGGAGCACGTTGTCCAGGTTGTCCATCGGCTCACCCTGTCCCATGAAGACGATATTCGTCAGCCGTTCCCTTTCGGGCAGGGCGCAAATCTGGTTCAGGATATCGGCAGCCGATAGGTTGCCTTCGAAGCCCTGTTTGCCCGTCTGGCAGAACAGGCAGTTCATCTTGCACCCCACCTGGCACGAGACGCATAGCGTCCCTCGTTCGCCATCGGGGATGAAGACTGTCTCAACGAAGCGGTGGGCAGGCTTGTCCGAATCGTCTGATTTGTCCGACAATACGGGGAAAAGGTATTTGATGGTGCCGTCCTTAGAGTATTGTGCATCGATGGGTTCCAAGAGTCCCACGCAGAACTGCTCCTTGAGGCGTTCGCGGTTTACTTTCGAGAGGTTGGTCATCTCGTCGATGCTTGTCACGTGCCTGTCGTAGAGCCACTTGGCAATCTGTCCGCCCGTGAAGGCAGGCATACCCAGATTGCTTGCCACCTCTTTCAGTTCGGCAAGCGTCAACCCTATCAGCCGTCGCTTTCTTTCAGCCATTCATCTGTATATTTTGTGCAAAGGTACGAAATAATTCATAATTCTTTGCCGGCGAAAGCGAGAAAAAAACTTGATGTTGCCAATCGTCGTGAAAGTCGGTTCCGCTGCTTTTAACCAAAAAGTTGATATTTGTCGTGAAGTTTTACCAAAATGTGCATGCAGGAAATGCGTTTTCCCGTTTTTGCTGCTCCCCACCGTTCAACCGTTAACAAAACGGAAACACTATTCCTGTCGGAGTAGTAGATGTTAAGTTATTTCAGAAAACAGCCCCAAAAGTGAATAGTCAAAGCACCTTTTTCTTCACTATTCACCGCGTTAAGGTCTTGAAAACCAGATGGCTGTACTCAATAGTGAACAGGTGAATAGTGGCAGAAGACACAGAACTAGGCTGCGGCAAGCGTTAATCTTCTCAAAACGTTTGTCCTTGTCGCTGTTTTTTTCTAATTTTGCAAGATATTTTGAATATAGATACTAAATGAGAGAAAAAAGAACTATCGATTGTTTTCTGCCTTGTACCGACAAGGCGGTAGCAGAAAAGACGCTGGTGCAACTGCGTCAGAGCAAGGTAGTACATCATATCTGGTTGCTGGTGACGGAGGACTTTGCCGCCAAGGAGGAAGAGCCCGAAGGGTGCAAGTTCCTGTTGAGCGACGGAGCGTTTTCGTCTGCGACCATGACGGCGATGGCTCAGCATACAACGGCTGAGTATGCGTTGTTCTATATGAAGTCGTCGCCTCTGACCATCGGCTATCAGGCATTGGAACGCATGGTGCGCGTGGCGGTAGATACCGATGCACAGCTGCTCTACAGCGACCGCTACTCAGTGGAGGGCGGCAAGGTGGTGAAGCATCCCGCCATAGACTACCAGGCAGGCAGCATCCGTGACGACTTCGACTTCGGGTCGCTGGTGCTCATCAGCAGCAAGTCGCTGAAGGAGTGGAAAGGAGGCAGCTGGCGCTTTGGCGGCTGGTACGACCTGCGGCTGTACCTGAGCAGGGTAGGGCAGGTGGTCCATCTGAATGAATACCTGTATACCGAAGAGGAACTGGACTTGCGCAAGAGCGGCGAGAAGCAGTTCGACTACGTGAACCCGCGCAACCGTGAGGTGCAGGTCGAGATGGAGCAGGTGGCTACGGAGCATCTGCGACAGGTGGGTGCGTTGGTAGACACGTCATCCTATGAGCAACCCGACTTCAACGAGCAGGACTTCGCAGTGGAGGCTTCGGTCATCATTCCTGTCTACAATCGTGAGAAGACCATTGCCGATGCCGTGAAGAGTGCGTTGGAGCAGCAGACCAGTTTCCCCTTCAACGTCATTGTAGTGGACAACCACTCTACTGATAGGACGACGGAGATTCTTCATCAATTGGCAATTGATAATGGACAATTGACAATTGACAATTCACAATTCACAACGAACAGCAAGGACGTTCAATCTTCAATCTTCAATGTTCAATCTCCACCAGAGCTCGTTCATATCATCCCTGACCGTACGGACTTGGGCATTGGCGGATGCTGGAACCGTGCCATCAACGACCCGCGTTGCGGACGCTTTGCCGTGCAGTTAGACTCCGACGACCTGTATTCGTCGCCTCACACGCTGCAACAGGTGGTAGATGCCTTCTACAGTCAGCAGGCAGCAATGATTATAGGTTCATATCGCATGTGCGACTTCGACCTGAATACGCTGCCGCCAGGCATGATAGACCATCGCGAGTGGACCGACGAGAACGGTCCCAACAACGCCCTGCGCATCAACGGACTGGGTGCTCCCCGTGCCTTCTTCACTCCGTTGGCAAGGCAACTGAAGTTTCCCAATACCAGCTACGGCGAAGACTATGCTATGGGGCTGGCGTTCAGCCGCCGCTATCGCATAGGACGTATCTATGACGAGTTGTACCTCTGCCGCAGGTGGGGTGGCAACAGCGATGCCGCCTTGAGCATCGAGCGTGTGAACCAGAACAACCTGTACAAGGACCAGTTGCGCACAATAGAGATACGGGCACGCCAGCAGTTGGCTAAGGGCGTGCTCGACATCGAGGCAGAGAACAGCTTGCAACGCTTTTTCAACCGCCAGCTGGAGGTGTGGGACGATGCCGCACAACGTTTCCGCGACCTGCGCAACGTGCAGGTGCGCCCGTTAGACGAGCGAGACGACTGGCGCGTACAGTATAATCCTGCCCGCATGGTGAGCACAGGTGCCCGCATCGATGCCAAGTCGATTGCGGAGCGTCCCTGTTTCCTCTGTGCAGAAAACCGTCCGCAGGTGCAGATGACGAAGGTAACCGATGGCGATTATGAGCTGTTGGTGAATCCGTTCCCCATCCTGCCCGTACACTTCACCATACCCTCGCTCAGGCATCAGCCCCAGCGCATACTGGGCAACTATGGCGAGATGCACCGTCTGCTGGAGCAATATCCTGAGCTGATGGTTTTCTACAACGGTGCAAAGTGTGGAGCCAGTGCTCCCGACCACCTGCATTTCCAGGCAGGAACGAGCGGCATGCTGCCGCTGCAGCAGGCTTGGCCGAGGCTGAGCAGGCAGCTGGAGGTGTTGTCGGCACTGAACGACGATGAGTATATCGCGCTGATACTTGAATACGGTTGTCCTGCCTTCCTCATCCACAGCACCACCGCCCACGGCGATGAGCAGCTGTTCCGGCGCCTCTATGAGGTGATGGACGGTCAGATGGCGACCGCACCGGGCGAGGAGCCTATGATGAACATCATCTGCTGGCGCACGGGCGACGAGTTCCTGTCGGTGGTGTTCCCTCGCCGCAAGCATCGTCCCGACTGCTATTATGCACAGGACGAGACGCAGCTGATGGTGAGTCCGGGTGCGATAGACATGGCAGGACTGGTCATCACGCCGCGCAAGGAAGACTTTGAACAGCTTACCGCCGAGCGCATGGCAGCCATCTTGCAGGAGATATGTATCACGCCGGAGCAGGTGCAACAGATCAAAAAACAACTGGAGGGACGGCCTTTGGGTGTAGAGCAGTCGTCAACGCTGCGTTACGAGCAAGAGCCAGAGGTGAGCGTGGGCATCGTCAGCGCCCAGAAGATACGCTTCCGACTGAACAAGCCCTACCTGGCAAAAGGTGCGGAGATAGAGGGCGAGCAGCTGGTGGAGTTCTCAGAAGGCGGCATCCTGTGGAACGGAGCGCAATACCGTGAGCTGAAGTTCATCCCGCAGAGCAGCGACGCCTCGTTCTCGCTGGCTGACGTGACGATAGGTGTCAACTTCCACTGGGAGCGTAAGGAGACGCAGACCTTTCAGGGAGCGTTGCGGCTGGTGGTAGACTCCGACCACATCTGTGCCATCAACGTGCTGCCGGTAGAGCAGTATCTCGTCAGCGTCATATCGAGCGAGATGAGTGCCACGTCGTCGTTGCAGCTGTTGAAGGCGCATGCCGTCATCTCCCGTTCGTGGCTTTTGGCGCAGATGGAGAACCGCAGCAAGAAGGAGAATGGCAACAACGGCTTCTTCTCGTTTATCAAGAAGGACGATGAACTCATCCGTTGGTATGACCGTGAAGACCATGTCATCTTCGACGTCTGTGCCGATGACCATTGTCAGCGCTATCAGGGCATTACGCGTGCCACCAACCAGCATGTGGCAAAGGCGGTAGAGGAGACGCGCGGCGAGGTGCTCTTGTCGGAAGGCGACATCTGTGACGCCCGCTTCTCCAAGTGCTGCGGTGGCAGGACGGAGGAGTTCCAATACTGTTGGGAAGACCAGCCGAAGCCCTATCTGGTGTCGGTGGAAGACCCGTTCTGCCACACGAAGGATGTGAAAACCATCTCGCAGGTGCTTAACGACTACGACCAGGAGACCACCGACTTCTATGAGTGGACGGTGAGGTACACCGCCGATGAGCTCTCAGCCATCGTTGCCGACAAGCTGAAGATGGACTTCGGGCGCATCGTCGACCTGATACCGTTGGAGCGTGGCAAGAGCGGGCGCATCAGCCGGCTGAAGATTGTGGGCGAGAAGCGCAGCTTCATCATAGGAAAAGAACTGGAGATACGCCGTGCGCTGAGCGAGAGCCACCTGCTGAGCAGCAACTTCGAGGTGGAGAAAGTCTTCAAGAACTCTCCGCTCGACCAAGGGTCGCTTGCAAGGCAAGAACCTTCATCCTTCAACCTTCAACCTTCATCTTTCATCCTTCACGGCAAAGGCTGGGGGCACGGAGTGGGATTATGCCAGATAGGTGCTGCCGTGATGGGCGAGAAGGGTTATCGTTACGATGACATCCTGCTTTATTACTATAAGAATTCAGAAATCAAGAAAGTATATTAAAGATGAAACAGAGAAACCCGTGGGCATGGGTGCCCACATTGTATTTTGCAGAAGGACTGCCCAATGTGATCGTCATGACGGTTGCTGTGGCGATGTATATGCAGTTAGGAATGAGCGATACCGAGATAGCCTTCTATACTGGTTGGCTGGGATTGCCGTGGGTCATCAAGCCCTTTTGGAGCCCGTTTGTAGACTTGTATAAGACGAAGCGCTGGTGGGTGCTCACGATGCAGTTGCTGCTGGCTTCGTCATTGGGTGGCGTAGCCTTTACGCTGAACGCCAGCTTCTGGTTTCAGGGCACGATGTTCTTCTTCTTCCTGATGGCGTTTTCGAGTGCTACCCACGACATTGCAGCCGACGGTTTCTACATGTTGGAGCTGGACAGCCACAAGCAGGCTTGGTTTGTGGGCATCCGAAACACGTTCTATCGCATTGCCGTCATCTTCGGACAAGGCATCCTGGTGCCTGCCGCGGGTATGTTGCAACTGATGTTCCGTAATCAGAAAGCCTACACGTGGAGTCTCGTCTTCTACGGGCTGGCAGGCCTCTTCCTTGCCATCTGGCTCTATCACGGCATGGCGATGCCTAAGCCTGACGACCGTAAGAACGATGCACGTACAGCCGGTGAGGTGCTGCGGGGCGTATGGGAGATGCTCGTCACGTTCTTCCAGAAGCTGCCCGCCAAGCGCATGGTCTTTGTCTTGCTGTTTCTCTTGTTCTACCGCTTTCCGGAAGCTATGCTGACGAAGATGACCACCACTTTCCTGATGCGCCCCAATTCTGAGGGCGGGCTGGGACTGTCTCCGCAGGAATACGGCCTCTCCTACGGTACGATAGGACTCATCGGACTGCTGCTTGGCGGTATCGTGGGCGGTATGCTGGCGAGCCGTGACGGACTGAAGCACTGGCTGTGGCCGTTTGTATGTGCCATCACGCTGCCCGACATCGTCTATGTCTACATGAGCTATGCCGTTCCCTCCAACCTGTGGGTCATCAGCGGCTGCCTCTTCGTCGAGCAGTTTGGCTACGGACTGGGCTTCACCGCCCTGACGCTCTATATGCTCTACTTCAGTCAGGGCGAGTTCAAGACCTCACACTATGCTATCTGCACCGGCTTGTCCTACCTCGGCCTGATGTTGCCGGGCATGTTGTCGGGCTGGCTGAAGGATGCCGTCGGCTACCGCACCTTCTTCATCATCGTGATGTTCCTTTGTGTCATCACCTTCCTTGTGACGGCTTTCATCAAGATTGACCCGGAGTTTGGAAAGAAGAAAGAGTGAACATGCCGTTTCATACCAGACGTAAGCAAGGTGAACATGAAAACAGGACGCAAGGCATGAATAATAGGATAAAAGGTTAAAAAGTATACAATTCTTTGTGTAATGCGGATTTTGTTTGTAATTTTGTGCCTGCAAAACTTATAAGTAACAACAAATGAACACAACGATTAAAGAACAGGAAGGCAATCTGATTGCCATTCTTGAAGGGCGACTTGACACGGCTGCTGCCAGTCAGACGGAAAAAGACTTGAAGCCGTTAGCCGACTGTGAGGGTCGTGACATCATTCTCGACTGCACAGACCTGAAGTACATTTCTTCGAGCGGCTTGCGCCTCTTCCTCAACATTCTGAAGACTGCAAAGGCCAAGGGCAGCCACGTCTATATTACGGGGATGAGCGACAGTATTCGCAGCGTCTTCGCCATGACAGGATTTATCAACCTCTTCGAATTCAAATCATAACCATTGTCAGTCTTTCTCTCGTGAGAGACAATAAAAGAAGCAAGGCGGATGGATTTTCAATTAGACGCACACGGCGAGGAGCTACTGGCGCAATATCGCGAAAAGCTTCCCCTCTTCCAGCGTATACAGCAACTGGCCGTGAATCAGGTGCACGAAGCGCTCGGTCAGCAAGGCATTTACGTCACAGCTGTCGAAAACCGCATCAAGACCGAGAAGTCGCTGGCTGGTAAGCTGGAACTGAAAGGCTCGAAGTACCGCACGCTATATGATGTGACGGACATCTTTGGCATACGCATCATCACCTTCTATGCCGACGACGTAGACAAGGTGGCGGCAATCGTGAAGCGCATCTTCGACGTTGACTGGAACGAGTCGGTAGACAAGCGCAAGCTGCACCAGCTGAACAGCTTCGGATACAACTCCCTGCACTACATCTGCCGGTTGCCCAAGACGGTCGTTGACGACCCGGAGGCTCCGGAACTCAACGATATACGCTTCGAGATACAGATGCGCACGGCGTTGCAGCACGTATGGTCGACGATAGAGCACGACACGGGCTACAAGAGCGACGTACAGATACTGCCCGAATACCGCCGGCAGTTCAGCCGCCTGGCAGGTATGCTGGAGCTGGTAGACGATGAGTTCAGCCGCCTGCGCAACTCACTGACCGACTACCGGCGGCGCATGCAGGCGCTCGTGGCATCGGGCAAGCTCGACGAGGTGCACCTCTCTATCGACACCTTCCGCAGCTACCTGCAAATGAAGCCCTTCGACCGGCTGAACGAACGCATCGCCGCCGTCAACCAGGCAGAGATATTCCCAGCCCTGCTCATGCCCTTCCTGCCCATCTTGCAGTCGTTCGGGCTGAAAACGCTGGGCGACGTCGAACGCTTTGTCGCCGACAACTCTGACGATGCCTACCAGCTGGCGGTGTCGGGACTTGCACTGACCGACATCGACATCATCTCCAAGAGCATCGGCTTGCAGAACCTCTGCTTCGTCCACGTGCTGAAGAGTGGTGGCGGCAGGGCTGCGCTGAAGAAGATTTTCGACATGATCAACGGTGAGGAAGACGGCAACATGATGCTTGCCGACATGCTGATGGAGCAAGCCCGTACACTATCCTTTATGCAAAAGTCTGCGTCATGAAAAAGTATATAGACAGTACCCTGCTCGACAGAGCCATCTGCTTCGCCGTGAAAGCCCATGCCAACACCGAGCGACGCGAGAAAGGATTCCCCTATATCGTGCACCCGTTGGAGGCTGTAGCCATCGTTGCCACGATGACAAACGACCAGGAGTTGCTGGCGGCAGCGGTGCTTCACGACACCGTAGAGGATACCGACACGACCGTCGAGGAGCTCAGGGCGCTTTTTGGCGAACGTGTTGCCGACTTGGTAGTGATAGAGAGCGACGTGGAGGTAGAGGGGATGACGCACGACGAGAGCTGGCAGATACGCAAGCAGGCGGCTATAGACCGTCTGGCGGCAGCCTCCCGCGAGGCCAAGATGGTTGCACTTGGCGACAAGCTCTCTAATATGCGTGCCATTGCTCGTGACTATGCCGAGATGGGAGAGGCCGTGTGGCAGAAGTTTGCCGTCAAGGAGAAGGCTCCCCACGCCTGGCACTATCGCGGACTTGCCGCTTCGTTGTCAGAACTGAAAGACACGTTTGCCTATCAAGAGTTCGTCACCTTATTAAATAAAGTATTTCCTTTGAAGGGGAGTTAAAAAGGAGTTAAAGGGGAGTTAAAGGGGAGTTAAAAAGGAGTTAAAGGGGAGTTAAAGGGGAGTTAAAGGGGAGTTAAAAGGGAGTTAAAAAGGAGATAAAAGGGAGTTAAAAAGGAGATAAAAGGGAGTTAAAAAGGAGTTAAAGGGGAGTTAAAGGGGAGTTAAAAGGACGTTAGTTTTTATCAGTTGTGAAATCTATCGTCCTTTTAACTCCCTTTTAACTCCTAAGCGGCAAAGCCGCGATCACTCCCCTTTAACTCCCTTTTAATTTCTAAGCGGCAAAGCCGCGATCACTCCCCTTTAACTCCCTTTTAACTTCTAAGCGGCAAAGCCGCGATCACTCCCCCTTTAACTCCCTTTTAACTTCTAAGCGGCAGAGCCGCGATCACTCCCCTTTAACTCCCTTTCTTTAATCTACAAACCGTTTCAGGATGTCCTGATAGGCGTCAATGCGGCGGTCGCGCAGGAACGGCCACCATCGGCGCACCTGTTCGCTCCGTTTCAAGTCTACGTCTACAACCACCGACACCTCTTCGTCCTTCGGAGCACGATAGAGCATCTCACCCTGCGGGCCGGCAACAAACGATGAACCCCAGAAGGGGATAGCCGAAGTCTGGGGACCTGTAGGCTCCTTCCCCTCGTCGGAGGTTGGGTTGTCAGGGGCTTCTTCGCCTACACGGTTTACCGCCACCACAGGCAGCCCGTTGGCTACGGCATGGCCGCGCATCACCGTCGTCCATGCCTCGCGTTGCCGTTCCTGCTCGTCTGCCGTATCGTTGCCGTCATAGCCGATAGCGGTAGGGTAGATGAGCAACTCGGCACCTTGCAGCGCCATCAGCCGGGCTGCTTCGGGGTACCACTGGTCCCAGCAGACCAGCACCCCCAGCCGTCCCACGCTGGTCTGGATGGGGTGGAAGCCCAGGTCGCCGGGCGTGAAGTAGAACTTCTCGTAGTATCCGGGGTCGTCGGGGATGTGCATCTTGCGATAGGTTCCGGCAATCTTTCCGTCCTTCTCCAGCACTACTGCCGTGTTATGGTACAGTCCTGCTGCACGGCGTTCGAAGAGCGAGGTCACGATGACCACCCCCAGCTCCTTTGCCAACTGTCCGTAGAAAGCCGTCGACGGACCCGGTATCGGCTCTGCCTGGTCGAACGTGTTGACATCCTCCGTCTGGCAGAAGTACAGCCCGTTGTGCAGTTCCTGCAAGACGATCAGCTCGGCACCCTCTCCGGCTACCTTCCTTATCTTCTCCGCCAGCCGCTTCTTGTTGTCCTCGCGGTCAGCGGTGTTGTGCTGCTGTATGATTCCTATCTTCATGGCTTTCTTTTTTTAACTATAGTCCGTTCTTCAACAGAATGCAAATTTATGCTATTTTCCCGACGTAGCAAAGAAAAAGAAGATTTATCTTGCTGATTGTTTGCTATATGGTGAGAATTGTTTTCCTTTTGCAGGTGTCGTTTAGCATGCCTACACCTATCGTTCTGCATCCCTATACCTATCGTTTAGCATCCCTATACCTATCGTTCTGCATCCCTAAACCTATCGTTTTGCCCACTTAAACCTATCGTTTAGCGAAGGCTGTCTGGAAAGGCGTTTGGCGCATGGGGACGTGGCTGGGACGTGGCTGATATGTTGCCGGTTCGTGGCTGATATGTTGTCCGGTTATGACAGATGACAGATGACAGTTTTATATGGGCACCCCCCTACCTCCTTTTGGGTGTTCTCTCTATCTTTTTATAATGTTAATTTTATTTATAATTATATATAATAATATAAATATATATAGAATAATATATATATATTCATATAGATATTAGTATGAAGGAAGGTAGAAGGGCATGGTGAGGGGGCTCAAAATAAAACTGTCATCTGTCATCTGTCACGAGGGAGAGTCCGTGTGAGGACGGAATTGCCGCAGGAGCACAACGGGATTAATAATACTGCATGGTGCAGCAATGGATGCTGCCGTGCTGCTTGATGATGCTGCGGCTGTCGATGGGCACCATCTCGCGGTCGGGAAAGACGGTGGCGATGCGTTGCAGAGCTGCCGCGTCGTTAAGGGGCTGTCCGTAGGTGGGCACGAGTACGGCACCGTTGATGATGAGGTAGTTGGCATAGGTGGCAGGCAGCGGGCTGCCGTCTTCGTCGAAGATGGGGTCGGGCAGGGGCAGGCGGAGCAGCGTTCCGTCTGGGGTGATGCGGGCAATGGTGTCGATGTGTCCGTCGGTGTCGTCGCCGGGCAGCGGTTCGTCGTCGAGCCATACGATGCGGTCTGCACAGAGCCTGCGTTTCAATTCTTCCTCAATCTCCTGTTCCGTCAAGGGCTGGTTTCTGTTCGGTGCCGTCAGGCAGCACCGCGTGGTGTATATCGTGCCCCTGCCGTCGCTCTCTATGGAGCCGCCTTCCAGTACGAAGTCGAGGTGGGCTTGGTAGGAACCCGCCCCCAACCTCTCCCGAAAGGCTACGGGTAGGCGACCAAAGGTCGGGAATTCGGAAGGGGTGCTGAATAGTCTCTCCCACAGCCGTCGGTTGATGGCATTGTCCTTCGCAGCCTCGAACTTCTTGCCCCAGCCGTTGAATTGGAAGTCGAGCAGAACGATGTTTTGCGCAGAAGAACTATCCTCGCTCCCTTGTTCCCCCGCTCCCTCGCTCCCCTTTAGCGTTATAAACCCATGGTCGCGTGCCCACGTGTCGTTGGTGGGGCACTCGAAGATGGTGGTGTTCTCCATTTCTTGTATCTCCTGCGGCAGCTCCTTGCGCGAGGGAATGACGATGAGCAGGTGTTCACGCCTGGCTATCTCGTGCGCCATCCGGAGGTAAGTCTCTGTTATTTCCTCCAGCATTGGTGCCCAGTCGGTGTCCTTGTGCGGCCACGTCAGCTGCACCATGCGCTGCTTCTCCCATTCGGCGGGCATGCGGTAATTCTTCATCACATATATAATAAGGTGTTACATGTTGATAGCCTTCATCAGCTTCACGGCATCAACATACTGGGCGATGCCTGCTGCCACCTTCTTGGCATCCTGCATGGCGTGGACGACGGTGGCCTGCCGGTTGGCAACGTCGCCGCCGGCGAAGACACCCTTGCGGGTGGTCATGCCGTAGGGCAGTTCGCGGGTGATGAGGAAGTGGCGGTCGTCGTTCTCCAGTCCCGATGTGGTGCGCACAATCTTGGTGCTGGGCATGGCTCCTATAGCCATGATGATGTTGTCGGCAGGGAGCGTCTGGCGGACAGGCTCCTTGTCGGGTTCGTGTGTTTCGAGCACAATCTCGGTGATGTCTAAGTTGTCGTCTACATGTATCTCGCTGATGCTGCTCCACCAGTTGAAGTGGACACCCTCGCCGACGGCATCGTCATACTCCGCCTTCAGTGCCGACATGGTGTCGATGCCTTGGTAGTAGACGACGTCAACGGCGGAGGCTCCGATGCGCAGGGCTGTGCGCGAGGCATCCATCGCCGTGTTGCCGCAGCCGATGACGTAGACGCGGGCTCCCTCGTCTACGTGCGTTTCCTCGCGCCGCATGAAGCCTTCGGAAATCAGTTCCACGCGCCTGAGGAAGTGGGTAGCCAGTCGGATGCGCTTCAGGTCCTTGCACTTGACGGCATTGTCGCCTTCCGAGATGCAGCGTCCGTTTTGCCAGATGGGTATCTCCAGCGACTTGGGCTTGCTCAGTCCTGTGCCGATGAAGATGGCGTCGAAGCCTTGGGCAAAGAGACTGTCGACGGTAATCTCCACACCTACGTGGGTGTTGCGGTGGATGACGACACCTATCTTCTCGATGTGGCGTATCTCTCGTGCCACCACCTCTTTCGGCAGCCGGTATTCGGGAATGCCGTAGCGCAGCACACCGCCGCACTGGGCTTCCATCTCGAACATCTCAACGGCGAAGCCTTCGCGTGCCAGGTCGCCGGCAACGGTGATGCCGGAAGGTCCGGCACCGATGACAGCCACCTTTCCGCGCGTCTTCTCCACCACGTCTTCATGGGTCAGTTCGTTGTCTGTATCAAAGTCAGCCACGAAGCGTTCCAGTTTGCCGATATTCACAGGTTGACCTTTCTTTCCTAAAACGCAGGCACCCTCACATTGTTTCTCATGAGCGCATACACGTCCGCATACGGCAGGCAAGTTGCTTTTGGCACGGATAATGCTGATGGCATTGCCCAGGTTGCCCTTCTTCAGTTCGTGAATCCAGTCGGGTATGTCGTTGCTGATGGGGCATCCCTTCTTACATTGCGGCACCTTGCAGTGCAGACAGCGTTGTGCTTCCTTAATGGCTTCCGCCATCGTATAACTCTCGTTGATTTCTTCCTTAAATCTCATAATGCTACGTTTTGAATGCAAAAGTAGTGTAAAAATCCGATTTAGCGAATAGAAATCAACGAAATTCTACGTTCTACGTTTCTACGCTTAGAGCAGTTGTATATGAGATGATAAAAAATGGGGAACCCGATTGGCTCCCCATTGCTATTGATTTGTGTTTGGATTACTTCACCACCACCTTACGAGTTGTTCCGTCGCTCATGCGGATGATGTTGATACCACGCTCCGGCATACTGGTGCGCCTACCTTGCAGGTTATAACGTGTAACTTCTGTAACCTTCTGCTCGTTTGTAACGCTACTGATGGCAGTCACGTCAATCTCGACAATCTCCATGAACTCCTTCCAATAGTTAGCAGCCTTATAGGCATCCTTGCTTCCCTTAGGAACATACAGTGTTGCATTTTCACGATTGGTAAATATGTTTTGATCAATCTTAACTGGAGTCGGATTTAAGGCTGTGACGGACTCAAGGTTAGAGCAATCGCGGAAAGCACTACCGCCGAAGCTCGTCACGCTGTTGGGGATGGTGACGGAGGTCAGACCAGTGCAACGATAGAACGCTTCATTGCCGATGCTCGTCACGCTGTTGCCGATGGTGACGGAGGTAAGGCCAGAGCAATTCCGGAAAGCACCATTGCCGATGCTCGTCACGCTG
>DEJO01000035.1 GCA_002353555.1 Prevotella sp. UBA2746
ACAAAAAGCCTTTGTTTCGCACGTATATAGCAATCCTTATAGCCTTGTGTTTTCCATTCGCGGATAATTCTTCGCTCATTGCTTTCTATCTGTATCACGGCACCAGCTGGTCGTTGAGCATGCGGTCCATGTAGGACTGGATGACGGCTTTCAGTTCGCGTTCCATCTGTTGTTGAAGGGGAACACTGTGGCCGCCGACCTGCACTTGCGGGTTTTCCTTGCCCAAGAGGTTGTGGCGCATGGCTTGGTCGGACAGGCGGTAGAGGGCGCGCGTCTTCTGACCGTCGAACTGCAGGACGTAGCCGTACTTGACGTATTGGTAGATGCCGTTGATCTCGCTTACTGCCCAGGTGTCGTCAGCCGGTGTGCTGAACAGGTCTATGCCGAACGCCACGTAGGGCTTGTCGTAGCCCAGGTAGCCCAGTATGGTGGGCATGATGTCGATGTGCTGTGCCACGGCGTCGCGCATGCCGGGTTGCAGCTCGCCGCTGGGGTCGTAGAAGACGACAGGCGAACAGAACACGCCGATGTCCGACTTGTATTCGTCGTGTTCGCGCATGTTAGTGTGGTCGCTGGTGAGGACGAAGATGGTGTTCTTGAACCACGGCTGCCGTCGCGCGGTGTTGAAGAACTGGCGCAAGGCGTTGTCGGTGTAGCCGATGCACTTGTGTATGGGCATGGTGCCTTCAGGGAACTTGCCCTCGTACTTCTCAGGAATGCGGAAGGGATGGTGACTGGATGCGGTGAAGACGGTAGTGAGGAAGGGCTGCCGCATCTCCGTCATCTTCAGTGCGAAGTATTGCAGGAACGGCTCGTCCCAGATGGCCCAGTAGCCGTCGAAGTCGTTGTCGGCATCGAAGCGCTTGTCTTGGTCGAACTCCTCACGGCCGTAGTATGCCTGATAGCCGATGCTGTTGGCAAAGCCGTTGAAGCCCATACTGCCGTCGCGGGCGCCGTGGAAGAAAGCTGTCTGGTAGCCTTCATCCTTCAGGCAGCTCGCCATGCTGTTCAGGCGGTTCATGGCTTGCGGGGTGAGCACGAAGGGCTTGATGAAGCGCGGTATGGCACAGAGGACAGACGGCATGCCGTCGATGCTCTGCTGGCTGTTGCAGAACGAGTAGCGGAAGGTGACGGAGTGCTGCATCAGCGAGTCGACGAACGGCGTATATCCCTTGTACTTCTCGCCCAGCACCTCCTTGTTGAAGCCCCCGATATACTCCCTGCCGAAGCTCTCGACGATGAGGATGACCACGTTCTTGCGGTGGGAGCCCACCCCCGCCCCCTCCCTGGGGAGGGGAGTAGTAACGGCATCTCCTTCTGTAGAGGCTCCCCTCCCCAGGGAGGGGGTGGGCCTATGCAGCGGAGAGTAGATGCGTTCCAACTCTGCTTTGTCGGGATAGTAGCCGGGGTCGTAGAAGACGCTCTTGCCGATGGTGCGCAACATGGTGAACGGTGTGTTGAGGATGAGTGCTGCCTCCTGCGGCCGTTCGGTGTACTGGTTGGCATTGCTCACGGCGGTGGGACGTATGTCGCGGTGGCGCCAACCGCCTATTGGGGCAGTGGCAACCAGTAGAAGGGCAAGAAGGAGTAAGAGGAGTCTCACCCCCGACCCCTCTCGCAAGGAGAGGGGAGTATATAGTTTTTTCAATGCAGAGAAATCAAGGCGAGTAACCACTCCCCTCTCCCTGCGAGAGGGGCCGGGGGTGAGGCTTACATATAGAAGAGGTATAGCCAACAGGTACTGGTACCAGTGGTTGAGGTAGCCGCCGCGGATGCCGCTGACCGTCATGAGCGCAACGACGACGAGTGAGAGCACCTGCAAGAGGTAATACCTGCCCAACGGCTGTCGCTTGATGTCGATGCGGGGCATGAAGTAAAGCTTCCACAAGCCCCAGACAACAATGGCGGCAAGCAACACGAAGTACCAGTGGCGCAGGATTTCCACGCCGAAGATGCTCATCAGGTTGTCTTCGTTGCTGAATTCGTCGAAGACCGACGTGGTCGTGCGCTTCAGGGTGAACTTGAAGTAGACGGCATCAGCCAGGTTGACCGCCAAAGCCAGCGTGTTGACCACGATGAAGAGCCACTTGCACACCTTCTGGTACGAATGGTTTTCCTTCCAGTGCAGGGGGAAGGCAATCATCACGATCCACAGGACGTTGGTATAGAGAATGCCTGGCGTGTCGAGGAAAAGGCTTCCGTAGAACAACTTCCCCATGTAGCCGCCCGTGAGGATGTGCTTGAAGTACTCGTAGTTCTCCAGGAAATAGGCCGTGCGCGCGATGAAATACGAGACATATACCAGGAAAAGATTCCACCCGATAGCCATCAGCGGCGACATCACCGACTTTTTTAGTTCATAGTTCATAATTCATAGTTCATAGTTATCAATTCACTATTCACACCCCCTTTAGGGGGCGGGGGCTTTCAATTATCAATTTGCGGCAGCAAAGGTACTGATTTTTTAATTGATAATTGACAAAGGACGATGGATAATTATGAACTATGAACTATGAACTATGAACTAAAAGTATTACCTTTGCAGCATGAAAATACTGTATCATATCCTTTATGGCATCTGGTATCTGCTGTCGCTGATGCCCCTGCGCGTACATTATGTCATTTCCGACGGCCTATATCTGATCGTGGGCAAGCTGATGAAGTATCGCCATAAGGTTATCTGGAAGAACCTGACGGCATCGTTCCCGGAGAAGAGCGAGGCAGAGCTGCGCGAGATTGAGCGCAAGTTCCACCACTGGTTCTGCGACTATATCGTTGAGACGGTGAAGATGTTCTCCATGTCTGAAAGACAGATGCGCCGCCGCATGGTCTTCGACGGCATAGAAGAACTGAACGACGACCTCCGCAAAGGGCGCAGCGTCACCATCATGCTCGGCCACTACTGCAACTGGGAGTGGGTGGCATCGCTGCAGCTGAGCATCATTGACAAGGGAAAGACGGCACAACTCTACCATCCGATAGAGAACCCCATCATCGACAAACTGTTCCTGCACTCGCGCGGGCGATACGGCTCTACCTCCATCGAGATGAAAGAAGCCTTCAAGACGTTGGTTGACTGGCAGAAAGCAGGCATACAACCCGTCACCGGCTTCATTGCCGACCAGTCGCCAGGGTATAGCAGCATGCATTACTGGCCGCAGTTCCTCAACCACCAGACACCTGCCTACACCGGTGGCGAACGCATAGCCCGCATCATGGACACGGTGGTCTACTACTTTGACATGTATCGTCCGCGTCGCGGCTATTATGTTGCCAAGGTCATCAAGATGTGCGACCAACCCAAGAAGGAGCCGAAGTTTGCCATCACCGAGCAATACTACCGGCTCTTGGAGAACAGCATCAAGCGGTCGCCGGAGTTCTGGCTGTGGAGCCATAACCGCTGGAAGCGTACCTGGAAGGACTTTGTGGAGTGCTATCCCGATGAAACCGAGCGAAAACGCATCCTGAACAAACTTTAGAGAAATGAAAAAGATAGGAATTTTATACGTCGGAATAGGAGAATATATCCGGTTTTGGGACGGCTTCTACAAGTCGTGTGAGCAGTATTTCTGTACCGATTGCGACAAACACTACTACGTGGTGACCGACCAGCAGCTGGAATTGCCCGAACGGGTGACCGTTATTCCGCAGGCAGACCTCGGCTGGCCGGGTAACACGTCGTTCCGCTTCCTCTTTTTCTTGCGTGCCAAGGAGCAACTGAAGCACTACGACTACCTGATTATGCTGAACGGTAATACCCGCTTTAAGGAGCCGGTAACGGTAGATGAAGTCTTTCCGGGTAAGGAAGATGGCGGCTTGGTGGCATTGACATGGAAGACAAAAGAAGAAAACCCTGACGACTTTCCTTTTGAACGACGGGCTGAATCGGCAGCATTTGTGCCTTATGGAACAAAGCAACTCTATGTGCAAGGAGGCTTTCACGGAGGGTTTGCAGCCGATTATCTGGAGGCGTTGGAGGAGTGTCACCGCCTGACGATGGCTGATTTCAATCGCGGCATCATCGCTGTCAACCACGACGAGTCGGTTATCAACAAGTACATGCAGGGCAAGAAGTTCAAGTTGCTGGATTCCACCTACGGCAGGCCGTCGCAACGCGACAAGCAGCACACGGCAAAGATTGTGTTTCAACGCAAGGAAGACATACTCGGACGCAGTTGGTTGCGCCATTACAAGAGCCGAAAGCACACCAACACATGGTTGCGCAAGCTGCTGCGCAGGTTGGGATTGGTGAGTGACTGATCAGATGATGTGCCTGAAAAGGTAGTCAAAATGTCCAAAGGAGGCAGGCAACAGCGGGGAGTTGATGTCCGTCAGCCAGCAGAGAGGAACATCCCGGTACATGGAAGCCACAAGGGAGAAGGTGCTGGGAGGTCCTATCAGATAGTCGCATTGGGAGAGCAGGCAAAGGTCTTCACCCGGATTGCCGTCGGGGAAGATGATATGAAGCCCACCCCCGACCCCTCCCTGGGGAGGGGAGACTGGAGCTGAAGGGGCGAGTTTGCGGCGGTAATAGCCTTTGTCTAATTTCGGGTCGTTGCCGCAGATGTAGATGGCAACAGGCTGTTCCGGATGCAAAGCGATGAACTGTTGGATGACCTTCACATACTGTTCGTCTGAATAGAAGAACTTGCCGCCGTTGAATGTCTTGTAGTCTCCGCGGCGAATATGTATTCCTAAACGCAGCACACCTTCCTGCTCACCATTCATCTTTGCTGCTACCGATGCCTGTACTTCGGGTAGGAACGTGAAGAGTTGGAGTATTTCCTGCTTGTATTTCAGAAACAAGTCGTAGTAGCGAACGTACCATCCTTCTGCCATGACAAACCGGTGAGTGAGCATCAGGTGTTCCTGTTGGTCGGTGGGAGCGTCCTCTTCGTCGAAGCTTGCCGTGGGGATGAGCTTCAGCTTTGCCGCATACTTGGCAAAGGCGTATGTCAGGAAGTTGTGGCGGCGGGTGTGGCAGATGTTGAAGTATTGGTATTTGTAGGCAAAGCGCATGGACATCGTCTCTCGCCCATGCTCCCTGCCCCAGGCATACAGGTGCCCGTATTGCAGGATGTTGTTGCACATCTGCCCTTTGTCGTGTACGAATATCATATCATTACGTTTTTAGTTACATGTCTTCCATGCTGATCCCCTTGATGTTTAACCGATATCGTTTATATTGTCCTGTGGTTTGTAGAAACGTTTCGGCCTTTTGGTGGAGTGTTTGCAGGTCTAAATCCTTTTCTTGCCGTTTCACTTCATAGATATCAACCTGTTTTTCCAGGTCATCAGCAGCAATAATGTCTATTTCGTTTTCTCCTTTTATTAGCGAAACGGTTGTTTCCGAAACGGCTGTTTCGGATGCTGCAAAGATACGATTAAACGAGTAAAGTACAAAGGTTTTTATCTATTTTTTGCGCTCTTCCATGAGTTTTGCTTTCCGTTCCTCCATGAGCTTGGCAACGATGGTGAACTGGTACATGCCGTCTAAGGCGGCGTGGATGAGGCCGGGTATGCCGTCGAGGAAGCCGCGCTTCAGCACGTAAGACTTGAAGAAGCGGAAGAGCGGTTTGCCGATGAGCGCTCCGATGCCATAGTGCTTGTGGCGGCGCCGCGGCACCTCGTAGTCACTATAGGTGTTGTTCTTGCGCAGGATGTCAGCCACGCTGTCGTTGGCAAGGTGCTCGAAAGCCAGTTCCTTATGGTTTCGGGGTATGCACTCAACCCTGCCTTCGACTACAGGAGAGGTGTGGATGACGGGTGGCCAGTGAGTCACCGCCTTGCGGAAGAAGCGCAGGATGTAGTCGGGATAGCAACTGTGCATGAAGCGTCCCATGAAGTAGTTCTTGCGTGGGATGGCAATACCGTCAGGACAACCGGCTTCCTGGATGCGCCGGTAGAGGTAGTTGCGCAGGTCGGCGGGCACAATCTCGTCGGCATCGACGACCAGCACCCACTCGAACGAAGCCTGTTCGATGGCAAACTGGCGGGCTGGTTCCACGATGGAAACGCCGTTCTTGGGAAAGGTGACGATGCGGCAACCCTCCTGGCGGGCTATCTCTAAGGTGGTGTCGGTGCTCTCCATGTCGCAGATAAGCACCTCGTCGAAGTCCTTCACCGATGCGAGGACTGCCTTCAGATGCTTCTCGGCATTGTAGGTGTTGATGACAACAGATATCTTCCTTGCTGCTTCCATGCCCGATATGCGTTATGAGAAGTTCAGTTTCTCGTCGATGATATACGACGGCCGGTGTTTTACTTCGTCGAAGATGTTGCCGATATAGACGGCAATGATGCCCATGATGGAAATCATAATGCCGGCGATGACCCACATGGAGACGAACAACGTGGTCCATCCGCTGACGTCTATGCCGGTGATGAGCGTCTTCACGACGAGGAAGATGGCAACGCAGATGGCGATGAGGGTGACGATGAATCCGAAATAGGCGATGAGCCGCAGCGACTTGGTCGAGAAGGCTACGGCTGTGGTGACGGCAAGGTTGATGCGCTTGCTGATGGAGTAGGACGACTCTTTGCCGTCGGTTCGTTCGTTGTGGCTGACAACGATTTTCGTAGTCTTGAAGCCCACCCACTGGTTCATGAGCGGATAGTAGCGTCGGAAGTCGCCCATCTGCGCCATGGCATCGACCACCTTGCGGCGGTAGATGGCGAACTCTGCAAGCGACTCGTCCTGCCGGGTGTCGGTAAGGAAACCCATCAGCTTGTTGAAGACGTGCGACCCTTGTGTCATGAAGAAGTTGTCGGGACGGTTCTGGCGGCTGGCAAAAACGATGTCGTAGCCTTCACGAGCCTTCTCGTAGAGGTCCTTGATCTGTGCCGGCGGGTTCTGCAGGTCACAGTCGAGCGTCACCACGTAGTCGCCGGTGGAGAGGTCGAAGCCGGCGTTCAGCGCATACTGCTGTCCGAAGTTGCGGCTCAGGAACACACCCTTCACGCGCTTGTTCTTCTGGCAGATGTCGGTAATGATGTCGCGGCTGTTGTCCGGGCTGTGGTCTTCGACGAGGATAATCTCGTAGTCATCCGTCAGTTTGCTTACCGTTTCTTCTATTTGGCGCACCAGTTCGCGCAAGAGCGTAGGTGCACCGTAACAAGGACTGATAACAGATATTTCCATCTTGTTGCTTTGTATTTTCGGCAAAGGTAGTGATTTTTAATGGATAATTGGCAATTGACAATGGATAATTTATGAACTATGAACTATGAACTATGAACTAAAAGTATTACCTTTGTGCCCGATAAGAAATGAAGAGCAAGAGTATGAACAAGTTTTTAGCTTTTTTCAAAAAGCCGTTTTTCAGCGACTTCCGCACGTTGTTTGGGCTGTGGCTGCTGCTGCCCGTCGTGGCATGGATTGTGAAGCTGCACCATTGCAACAACTACTTCATCTATCGCGGCTCGTTCTGGAACGCGGCACGAGGGTGGAACATCTATATGCTGAACCCGGCAGAGTATGAGGATTGCCACCACTACGGTCCGTTTTTCTCGCTGCTCTTCGCTCCCTTTGCCGTCGGTCCCTACTGGGTAGGCCTGTTGTTATGGGGCATTGCGTTGTCAATGTTCCTGTATTGGGCGATACGCTCCTCTACGTTTACGAAGCCCCAGCAGCTGTTCATCCTCTGGTTCTGTGCCAACGAGCTGCTGAACGCCCTGTTCATGCAGCAGTTCAACATCGCCGTCGTTGCTACCATTCTGTTGGCGTTCTGCCTGATAGAGAAGGAAAAAGACTTCTGGGCAGCCTTCTTCATCATGCTGGGAGTCTTCGTCAAGTTGTATAGCATTGTGGGCTTGGCGTTTTTCTTCTTCTCGAAGCATAAAGGTAAGTTTGTGGCTTCGCTGCTCTTCTGGGCTGTAGTGATGTTTGTGGCACCCATGCCCTTCTTCCATGGCTGGGACTATATCGTCAGCCAGTACGGAGAGTGGTATCACAGTCTGGTGACCAAGAACGGCGACAACCAGTTTGCTATCGCCCAGAACATCTCTCTCCTGGGTATGGTCCGCAAAATCAGCGGTTGTGCAACCTATTCCGACCTGTGGATTATCGTGCCTGGTTTGCTGCTCTTTGCTGCGCCCTATCTGCGCTTCTCCCAATGGAAGCATGTCGCCTTCCGCCAGACACTGCTGGCATCTGTGCTGATGTTTGTCATCCTGTTCAGCACGGGTTCTGAGAACAGCGGATATATCACCCCCATGATTGGCGTGGTCATCTGGTACGTGGCTGCACCCTGGCAGCGCAGCAAGTGGGATGTGGCGCTCATGGTCTACGTGATGCTCTGTTGCAGTTTTGCCCATTCCGACCTGTTCCCGCGCCCTGTCCGCGACTCGCTGATACGGCCTTACGCGCTGAAGGCATTGCCTGTCACCATCGTATGGCTGAAACTGTGCTGGGAAATGCTGACCAAGGACTATGCTTCTCAGGAAGAAGCATCATCCTTGGCAACAAGGTAAGTTGTTTGTGCGGCGAAACGCAACAATCAACTTACAATTTTAAGATTTGTCAGTCGTTTCCTATGTTTTGTGAACCATAGTTTCCGTTGCTATGCGTAAATTTGCAAAAACAACCTCCCTACAAGAGAGGCGAGAGTTGAAACATCATATCATTATTAACCAAAAACCTAAATCGATTATGAAAAAGATCCTTATCGTAGCTCTGTTGGCTATTGTTGCTGTATCAGCACATGCACGCAAGAGCACTGACCTGGCTCCGTTGCCGGTCAGCCCGGATGCTTCGCTTACGATGGAAGCGCAGCCGCGTAGGTATTATCGTCATGCACCGCCACCACGGCATTACCGTCATCACCCGCCGCGCAGGTATTACCGCCACGGACCACCACCGCCACCGCGCTATTACCGCCATCATCCGCCGCGCAGGTACTACCGCCACGGACCTCCACCACGCCGTTACTACCGAGATGCTCCCCCGCGACGCTACCGTCGCTATTAGAAAAATACGTGAAAGCCAGCCTCTCAGGGCTGGCTTTCACCTTCTATGTAGTTCTCCATGTATAGGTTTTCTCCGTCGAAGACGGCGTAGGTGAACTGCCGTATCCAGTCGCCCAGGATGAGCATGCGTACCTTCTTGCTCAGCATGAGGTCGAGCTCGATGTGGCGGTGCCCGTACAGGTAGTAGTCAATGTCCGGATGCAGTTTCATGTATTCCTTTGTGTACCTGACCAGGAACTCCTTGTCTTCGCCCATGTATGGCGGTTCTTTTCCGTCGGGGCGCTTCAGTCGCGAGTGTTTCGCCCAGTTTAGTCCAAACCACATACCCCACCAGGGGTGTACGAAGTTCAGCAGGCGCTGGCATACCTTGTTGTGGAACATGCCGCGCAGGAACTTAAACTTCGGGTCGGGGTCGCCGAGTCCGTCGCCGTGGGCAAGATAGAACACCTTGTCGTGCAGCTCTATGGTCTGCGGCTTGCGGTGCAGGATGACTCCGCACTCCTCCTCCAGGTAACCGTAAGTCCACAGGTCGTGGTTGCCGGTGAAGTAGTGTACCTCCACGCCCATGTCGGTCAGCTCCGAGATCTTACCGAGGAAGCGGGTATAACCTTTCGGTACCACGTATCGGTATTCGTTCCAGAAGTCAAACATGTCGCCGAGCAGGTACACGGCTTCCGCCTTCTCCTTGATGTTGTCCAGAAAGCGTACCAGCCTGCGTTCCTGCATCCTTCTGTGCGGAATGGCAAGCGACCCAAGGTGTGCGTCAGCAAGAAAGTATATCATAATTCACAATTCATAATTCACAATTAACCATTTCTCCTCCCCTCCCCAGGGAGGGTTGCGTCAGTCGGTCGTCGTCGGCACAGGGCCGGATGTTGCCGGAAGGGTGGTTGTGGCAAAGAGCGATAATGGTGGCATGATGGAGGAGTGCTTCTCTCATGATGACGCGCACATCGACAGCTGTTTCCGTGATGCCGCCGTGCGACAGCCGTTCCTCTTTCAGCAGTTTATAGTTCTGGTTCATCAACAGAATCCATGCCTCCTCTGTATCGAGGTCCTGCATGCGTGGGTGCATATAGTTGTAGATGGCTGTTGCCGATCCGAGGTCAGGACGTTCTGCTGCCTTTTCCCTTGCCCGTCGCTTGCCCAGTTCGCATGCAGCAAGGATGGTGATGGCTTTTGCCTCTCCGATGCCGTTGAATGCACATAGTTCGTTAATGCTCATCTTCCCTAGCGTGTTCAGGTTGTTGTCGCATTCGTTCAAGACGCGTTTCATCAGTTCTACAGCCGTTTCTTTCGTACTGCCTGAACCGATGAGGATAGCCAGCAACTCTGCATTCGACAAAGCATCAGCTCCTAACCGCATGAGTTTCTCGCGCGGCCGGTCTTCCTCAGCCCATTCGTTGATGTTGAGTTTTTCCATGTACATTTGTTACCTTTATCTTATGCTTCGTGCAAAAATACAAAGAAATGTTGAATCAAGAAACAAACCGTTTGAAAATTAAAAAAATATCCACCCAAAGTTGATAATTTCTCTCAAGGATAGTGGTGGTTTCCCGAAAATGTGTAAATTTGTGGCGTGAAATATAAATTTTACTGAGTGAAAAGATTGGGCATATACCTGACGATATTGTTGACGGTATTCCTGAATAGTTGCCAACAAACACAGAAACGTTATGTGATTGGCGTTTCGCAGTGTAGTGAGGATATCTGGCGCCATAAGCTGAATTACGAGTTACAGTTGGGTTCCTACTACTATGAGGATGTAGAACTGCGGCTGGCTTCTGCCGACGACAACGATGAGCGTCAGGTGCAACAGATCAATCAGTTTGTTGATGAAGGTATTGACCTGCTGATTGTTGCGCCCAACCAGATTGCCACGATCACCCCTGCCATTGACCGTGCTTACGACAAGGGTATTCCCGTGATAGTGTTCGACCGTAAAACCAGTTCCCGTAAATATACCGCTTTTATCGGTGCCGACAACTACGAGATGGGCAACGTCATGGGAAAGTTTATAGCCACTCGTCTGCATGGCAAGGGTACTGTATTGGAGGTGATGGGTTTGAAAGGTTCATCGCCCGCTATTGACCGCCATCGCGGTTTTGCAGATGCGCTGAAGGAGTATCCACAGATACATGTTGTGGCATCGCTTCAAGGCGACTGGACTGAAAAAAGTGCTGTTGAGGCCATCAAGAACTATCGTGGCGACTTGTCGCAGGTAGATTTCGTCTTCGGTCAGAACGACCGTATGGCAGTAGGTGCTTCCAAGGTGCTGTCAGAGAAATACCCTTCCTCCTCGATACTCTATTGTGGTATTGATGGTTTGCCGGGCAAAGGCAATGGTGTCGAGTGTGTGAGAGATTCTATCCTGGAGGCGTCCTATATTTATCCCACTCGCGGCGACGAGGTGTTGCAACTTGCAATGAATATCCTGGAGGGGAAGCCATACAAGAAAGAAAACTTGCTGATGGCAGCGATGGTGACGCGCGACAATGCCCACGTTGTGCTGATGCAGAGCGAAGAAGCCGTCAGACAGGCCAAGTATCTGGACCGTTTGCACGACAAGATAGACGAAACCCTCCAAGTGCTGGGCACTCAGAAAGTTTACGTGATATCCCTGATCGTAGTCATCGTGCTGTTGGCTGTTACCTTCATCTTGCTATACCTTTATTTCTTGCAACGTTCGCGTATCCGTGAAGAGCGTGAGCAGATGGCTCGTTCTCAACTTGATTTCTACACGAAAGCCAGTCACCAGTTGCGTACTCCTCTGACCCTTATAAGCGGGCCGGTGGAAAAACTGAAGAACTTACTCGACACACAATCTTCTTCCGAGGCGTCAACCCTTATCCATATCGTTGACCGGAACACGCAAGAACTGGAGAAGCTCGTCAACGATATTCTGCAGGGAGGCGAGCAGGACGACCAGCTGCCGATGGTTGACGAGATATCGGATGTAGAGACCATCGCATCACTACCTTCAGAAGACGATAGCGGAGAACCAGTAAGTATTCTGATTGTCGATGACAATGACGATATACGCACCTACCTGCGTACCATTCTGCAAGAGCGCTATCAGGTAGAAGAGGCGGCTGACGGTCAATTAGGTTTAGAAAAAGCCCGCCAGACTGTGCCTGATTTGATTATCTCAGATGTGATGATGCCAGTGATGAACGGTCTGGAGTTCTGTCAGAAGGTGAAGACAGAAGTCACCACCAGTCATATACCCGTCATACTGTTGACGGCGCGTGCCCTCTATCAGCATCAGATAGAAGGCTACCGTCACGGTGCCGATGCCTATATCACGAAACCCTTTCAGTCGTCGTTGCTTTTGGCGCGTATCGATAACCTGTTGCGTAACCGTCATCTGTTACGCAATATCTGGTCGAGTCAGAATATAGAACAGAAAGATCATCGTGCAACACCACAGCAAGACAGTCGTGAAAATGCGTTTATTGAGAAATTCAGAATGGTGGTAGAAGCGAAGATGGCGGACAGCGACTTAGGTGTGGAGGAAATCGCGTCGGACATGAATCTGAGTCGTGTGCAACTCTATCGCAAGGTCAAGGCGTTGACAGGATCCTCACCCGTTGAACTGATGCGCAAGGCGCGTTTGTCGAAAGCCTACAGGTTGTTGCTCAGTGGTGACAAGAGTATTTCGGAAGTGGCCTATGAGGTAGGTTTCTCTGCCCCTTCTTATTTCACAAAATGTTTCAAGGATGAATTTGGCGTGTTGCCAGGTGACGTGCGGTCGCGTATGTAAAAAAAAGAAAAATGTTATCCTGAAGACAGAAACAGGGTCAAACCTAAATACCAAAACTAACTAACCATTTATATCTAAGAAAACTAAAACTATTGTTTATCTGTTGCAAAGGTATTCCTTTGTTGACACAAAAAGTATAAATAATCGTTCGTTTGCTGAGAAAAATGTTACGTTGAAACAAATTTTCGGTCAGACGAACGATTATTTATACATCTCCTTTTTATAAATATAGACTTTTGCAGCAGATTTTTTTAAACAATAGTAATAACTAAAAACACCTTTGCATGAAACACATGAAACAATTGCTGATGAGCCTTGTGCTCATGATGACGGCGCTGACAGCCAGCGCACAGCAAGAAGTGAGCGGTAACGTGGTTGATAAGACCGGCGAACCCATCATTGGTGCCACTGTGATGGAGAAGGGTACGTCGAACGGTGTAATCACCGATCTCGACGGAAATTTCAAAATCAACGTGGAACTTGGTAAGACCCTCGTCGTTACCTACATCGGTTGCCAGGATTTAGAGGTAGCCGCCGCTCCAAACCTGAAACTGACCTTGAAAGAAGAGGCCAGCGAATTGAACGAAGTGGTGGTCACAGGTTATCAGGTACAGCGCAAGGTTGACCTGACAGGATCTGTAAGCGTTGTTGAGACCAAGGACTTCAAGACGAGCAACACCGACCCAATGGCATCGCTGCAGGGTAAGGTACCCGGCATGACCATCAGGAGCAACGGTTCACCCTCTGGCGAGGCCGATGTGCACATCCGTGGTATCGGCAGTATGGGCGGTTCGAGCACCGCACCTCTCTATATTGTAGATGGCATGCCTTACAGCGGCTCGCTCAACAATCTGAACGCTAACGACATCGAGACCATGCAGGTGTTGAAGGATGCCGCCTCTGCCTCTATCTACGGAAGCCGTGCTGCCAATGGTGTGATTGTTATCACTACCAAGAAAGGTAAGAAGGGCGACAAGATCAACATCGACTTCAATGCATCGGTATCTATGTCGTGGATGACTCAGAAGATGAAGCTTTTGAATGGTCAGCAGTATGCCACTGCTCTTGTTCAGGCAGCCCTGAACGATGGCAAGAACCCCTATGACTATGCCCAGAACTACGGTCTGTCGCTGACAGCCAATGGTGGTACACCCATTTCTGTGTATAATCCTGCTACAGGTACAATGGAGTCCTATACGGTAGGCGGTTACTACAATGGTTTTATGAATGCCAAGCAGACCATGTCGTACAGCGATACCGACTGGGTAGATGAAATCGGACGTACCGGTATCACCCAAAATTACGACATTGCTTTCTCTAAGGCCAGCGAAAAGACTACACAGCTCTTCTCCTTCGGCTACAAGAAGGCCCTGGGTGTTCTGAAATATACCGACTTCGAGAACTTCTCAGCCCGTATCAATAGCAGCTACAAGCTCAATAGCATCGTCCGTGTCGGTGAGAATGCACAGTTCTCTTATTCAAACAGTGTGGATTGTGCGCCTTTGGAGAATGCCCTCAAGATGGCTCCAACATTGCCTGTTTATGAAATCGATGGCGAGACCTTCTCTGGGCCTGTAGGTGGTATGAGCGACCGTCAGAACCCGATGCGCGAGCTTTATCACAACAAGGACAACCGTCTGAAAAAGTGGCGTATCTTTGCCAATGCATACGTTGACATCACACCTCTGAAGGGCATGCTCTTCCGTTCAAACTTCGGTATCGACTACACGAACGGCTATATCCGCTCGTTGCAACACACTTTCGATTCGGATGTCGTGAAGAACAGCACAAGTGCCAGCACGATGTCTCAGAACCACAGCACCAAATGGACGTGGTCGAACACCCTGCAGTATAACTTTGATATTGCGGATAGTCACAACATGAACATCCTGGCAGGTATTGAGCATCATCGTGACTACGGCATCGACTTCTCTGCCCGCCGCGAGGACTATCCGCTTGAGACCTTAGACTATATGTGGCCAGGTGCAGGTACAGGCATCCAGACCATCACGGGTGGTGGCGACTCCTACAAGCTGATGTCTTACTTCGGCAAGATTGACTACAACTGGAACGACCAGCTGCTGGCTTCTGTTACCATGCGTTACGATGGTTCCAGCCGTTTCGGTAAGAACAACCAGTATGGTTTCTTCCCCTCGGCATCTCTCGGTTATCGTCTCTCCAAGCACATCAAGGCCGACTGGCTTCATGATTGGAAGGTTCGCGTCAGCTATGGTGTAACCGGTAATCAGGGAATGAATTCGAACAATGCTCACTACGGACTCTACATGGCCAACTACGGTTCAGACCGTGAGAACTCCACGGCATACGATGTCAACCTCCAAGGTTCAGGCACACTGCCCTCTGGTTACTTCAAGAGTCAGTCGGCCAACGAGGATTTGAAGTGGGAACAGTCGTCACAGTGGGACTTCGGTACCGACTTCTCGCTCTTCGGCGGTGATTTGTATGGATCTTACGATCTGTTCTTCAAGAAGACTAAGGATATGCTCGTACAGCCTGCCTTCCTCGGAGCCATCGGTTTTGGTGGTCAGACGTGGATCAACGGTCCTACACTGAAGAACTGGGGTATGGAGATGAATCTGGGTTATCGCCATACTACGGCTTATGGACTGTCTTACAACATCACAGGCAATGTGGACTTCTTCCGCTCAAAGGTGACCTACCTCCCAGAGAATTCCAAGAACTCATACGAGCACAACGACTACCACAACTTGGCTCAGGACGAGAAACCATATGGTTCGCTTATTGGTTACGTGGTTGATGGTCTGTATCAGAGTCGTGAGGATGTGCTTGCTCATGGTCAGGCCGGTGCCCGCGTCGGCGGTCTGAAGTATGCCGACATCAATGGTGACGGTAAGATCAATGAGGCCGACCGCACATGGATCTACAATCCCGTGCCCAATTTCTCATATGGTATCAATGTCTATCTGGCTTACAAGAACTTCGACTTCACAATGTTCTGGCAGGGTGTGGCTGGTGTCGATGTCATCAATAACCAGAAATACCAGACAGACTTCTGGAGCATTACCGATGCCGGCAGTAACAAGGGCGAACGTCTGATTGATGCCTGGACACCTGCTAACAGTGGTTCAACGATTCCTGCTCTGACCACCTCAAATGGTGCCGACGAAGGCCGTATGTCTTCCTATTTCGTGGAAAACGGTTCTTACGCCAAGATGCGTACCCTGCAGTTGGGCTATAAGTTCCCCGCTCAACTGGCGAAAAAGCTGTTGCTCTCAAGTGTCCGCGTCTATCTCTCTGGTGACAATCTCCTGCTTATCAAGTCAAGCTCCCTGACCTGCTCTGATCCTGAGAATACAGCATGGAACTATCCTCACACCGCTTCCTTCACATTTGGTATTCAGGTGGGATTTTAAGGAGTTAAGAAGTTAAAGAAGTTAAGAAGTTAAAGAATAAAAGAGCAATTATGAAAAAGATTCAATTATATATCTCGGCTTTACTACTTTCAGTATTTGCAGTATCCTGCACTGTTGACGATGTGAAGCCACAGGGAACGCTGGACGAAGAGACAGCCTATTCCAGTCCAGACAAGCTGGTGACCGCAGCATACGCCAAGTTAGGCAACGACTGGTATTCCTATCCGTTTAACCTCTGGCCATACGGCGACATGAGTTCTGACGACTGTCTGAAGGGCGGCTCTGGTGAGAACGATACCGGCTATCACCCTATGGAGATCTTCTCTACCCTGCAGCCCGACCGTGGTGAGTTCGACGAGTTGTGGTATCAACTCTATAGTGCCATCTCACGTTGCAACCGTGCCATCGAGGCCATCAATCACATGGAAACACCTAACACCCAGTTGTTGGCAGAAGCGAAGTTCCTGCGTGCTCATTTCTATTATAAGTTGCAGCAGATGTGGTACGAGGTGCCCTTCATTACTGAAGGTATGACAAATGCCGACATCGAGGCTTGTCCCCAGAGTTCACACGACCAGATTATGCAGCATATTATCGACGACTTTCAGTTTGCCTACGAGAATCTGGCAGAGGCTGCTCCCGGCACTACAGGACGTGCTCACAAGGTGGCTGCTGCTGCCTATCTCGCCAAGTGCTACTTGAACTGGGCATACGGTGACGGATATGAGGCAACAACGGGTTACAGCCACGTTGATCAGGCAAAGATCCAGAAGGTTATAGACTATACTGAGGTGGTGAAGAATTCACCCTACAACTACCTCGACACCTACGGGCACATCTTCCTGCAAGACTATGCCAACTCTGAAGAGAGTATCTTTGCCGTACAGCACTCCAACAGGGCAGACGACGGAACGAAATACGGCCGTGCTAACTGGTCGAATATGCTGAATGGTGTCTGGGGCATCTGGTCGTGTGGATGGGACTTCCACAAGCCGTCACAGAACCTCGTCAATGCCTTCAAGACCCACAACGGTCTCCCAATGGACGATTTCGATGCCGACCACAATGCCATCGTCGTTAATGGTGCAGACTTGAAGTACAAGTACGATCCCCGTCTTTTCCACACCGTAGGCATGCCCACCTATCCTTATAAGTACGAGGCTCAATACACACTGACAAAGGCCAACAGCCGTACGCCCAATACCTATGGTTACTATTGCTCCATGAAAGAGGTTCCGCAGCGTTCGAAGGGTGAGGATTACGACATGCCATGGCAGGCATTCGGCATGAACGACTACGTGCTGCGTTATACCGACGTCATGCTGATGCGTGCCGAGGCGCTAATAGAAAAGGGTGACTTCAACGGCGAGGCCTTGCAGATTATCAACGACATCCGTAGTCGTGCCAAGAAGGACATCAACAGTAAGTCGCTTATTGGTTATGCCAAAGACCAGTGCGATATAGCACTCTATGGCAGTTTTGCTTCCAAGGATGATGCCCGAAAGGCGCTGCGCTGGGAGCGCCGCTTAGAGCTGGCCATGGAAGGTCACCGTTTCTTCGATCTGCGTCGTTGGGGTCTGCTCTCTACTACGCTCAACAAGTATTTTGAGACAGAGAAGACCGATGAGTACGACTCCCAGACCTACGCTCAGTACTACAAGGATGCTTTCTTTACAGCAGGTAAAAACGAGTACTTCCCCATCGCCAACAACCAGATGAATTACGTACAGGGACTCTATCATCAGAACAAAGGATACTAATTGAGTTAAGGATTAAGAATTAAGAGTTATGAAAACTATATTAAATAAAATAGGTGCGGCTGTTTTAGGCATACTTGCCCTTACAGCTTGTCAGGACAGAGATTTTCCTGAGTCTGGTGCAATGCAACTTAGCAGTCCTGATGTATCACAGATATCAGGAACAGCAAGTGGTGAGAATAGTTACGACTATACCCTCACGTGGCCTCAAAGCAGTCAAGATGCCGTCATGCAGGTGGCTGTTTATAAGAATGGAACCCAGATGCAAAGTCTGACACCATGTCCTTCTGGCAGTTTTACATTGAAAAATCTGGAGACCAACCAACTCTACGAGTTCCTCTTCAAGTATGCCAAAGACAATGCACTCTCGAATGGTGTGATGACATCATACACTCGCCCTGGTGCATCGGCTCCCAGCGACCTGAAGTTTGAACAGATTGACATCAGCGATGACCAGCACGACATGCAAATCACATGGACTGCAAGCAGCGATGCCACATCTTACATTTTGAAACTGGTCAATGGCGACGGCAGCAGAGTAATTGAGGAGAATGTCAATGGCACTTCTTACCTGCTGAAGAATGTGCAGATGAAAGAACGTTGGGAGGCAACACTCATTGCACAGAACGCTGAAGGCAAGGCATTGCCTATATTTGGTTCCGGAAAGGTCGGAGGCAAGATACCTGCTTTCCTGTCCGAATATGCCACACCTGATGAACTCATTGCCAATGGTGACGACGACGAGGCAAGTGCATGGCTATGGTTCCACGAGAACTATCCAAAGGGTGAATACATTTACTTCGGTAATATCAGCAAGTACGAGGACATCGAGGACTACCGTATGCTCTTCTGGCTTCGCGACATCGAGACAGGCAATACTGATGACATCTGGAACTTCTCTGACGTAGCCAAGAATGCCGCTCCCTGCATTGAACAGTACGTCAAAAATGGCGGTAACCTGTTGCTCTGGTCGCATGCCGTACCTTATATCGGTACCATCAACCGTCTGTCAACTTCTTTGCTTCGTGGAGTCAGCAATGCCTTCGGCTGTGGCGTTGGTGGCTTGAATCCTGATGTTTGGAAGATGGGCGTATGCCTCAACACAGGTTCGTTCTCGAAGGATTTCAGCACGCATCCAATCTATGCAGGCATCCCCACCGAGAAACTCAACGACAACTGCTTCAAGGCCATCGCCTTCAAGGGTGCAGGATGGACTGAAGATCACAACTGTCTGTTCTTTGACATCCCAGTAAAACTGACAGGTCTGGATGATAATACATCCGAGGAGTGCTATAACGTTGTGACCGAAGAATATGGAATCTATCCGCTTGGCACCTGGGATTCACAGGTCAATTGGGTTTCTCAGCTCAACGTTTGGGAGGCAAAGGGTGCGCCAAAGGCTCCAGACGGATTCCAGAAGGGCAGTGGCACCATACTCTGCATCGGTAATGGCGGTTGCGAGTTCTCGATGAAGAACGAGAATGGCACACCCGACAAGAGTGCCAATCCCAAGAACAACTCATGTCAGGGGAACGTGCTGAAACTCGCCAAGAACAGCGTTGAGTATCTGATGTCGATATAATTTGCTTAATATTAATTGATTAAGTTATATCAGTTAGTTGCTTGAGCTAAGTTGGTAAGGAAATAGATTGCTTTTCAGGATAACATTTATAGCAAATGAAACAGAAATGTAAACGTATTAACGAGAAATCCTGTAATTTTGCAGCAGATAGTTTCAAAACTAAAAACTTTAATGAAGATGAAAAAACTTTTATTAACCGCAGTGGCTGTTCTCCTGTGCTGTATGGTACAGGCACAGACAACTTTGCAGATTCTTGGTAAAAGCCACGCTATGAAGCGTGTGGAAATCAACAAGAAGTATCTGTTGCTGCCTGTGCAGGAGAAAGAAGACATAGCCGAGGTACATGTACTGGTAGGTAGTCATTTGGTGCAGTCGCTGAATGTCAGACTGGCCGTTGACAAGGTGGACTATTATGTGCCGTTAGAGATTTCACGTTATGCAGATAACGTGGATAAAAACAGCCATCTGTTACTGGATATCACATTCCATGGTGACCGTCGTTTTACTGGAGCAATGAAAGACTTTCTCTGCTGGAAAGAGATGAAGCAGAGCGACACGTTTGACACGAAGAACCGTGAAACGTACCGCCCCACGTATCACCACACTCCTGCTTACGGATGGATGAACGACCCCAATGGAATGTTCTATAAAGACGGGGTATATCATCTGTATTATCAGTGGAACCCCTACGGCTCTATGTGGGAGAATATGACATGGGGACACTCTACATCGCGTGACCTCATTCACTGGGAAGCGCAGCCCACCGCAATTGAACCCGATGCCTTGGGGCAGATTTTCAGCGGTTCGTGTGTGGTTGATAAGCAGAACGACCGTGTAGTGGCCTTCTACACCTCGGCAGGAAAGAGTCAGGTGCAGTCGATGGCAGTATCAGCAGACAACGGCATCACGTTCCAAAAGTATGAGGCCAATCCCGTATTGGTAAGCACCGAAGAAGATTTCCGTGACCCGAAGGTGTTTTGGAATGCGGAAATTCAGAAATGGAACCTGATTCTTGCTGCTGGTCAGGAAATGTATATCTACAGTTCAAAGGACCTGACCAACTGGACCTACGAAAGTGCCTTTGGTAAGGAATATGGCTGCCATGATGGTGTTTGGGAGTGTCCCGACTTGATGAAGCTCCACATCAATGGTACCGACAAGGAGAAGTGGATGCTCATTTGCAACATCAATCCGGGTGGTCCCTTCGGTGGCAGTGCCACTCAGTATTTCATCGGCGATTTCGACGGTAAGAAGTTCACCTGTGATGATGCACCGGAGGAAACAAAATGGATGGACTATGGCAAGGACCACTATGCTACTGTTACCTTCGACAATGCTCCCGATGGTCGCCATATAGCGCTGGCGTGGATGTCGAACTGGCAGTATGCCAACCAGGTGCCGACAAAGCAATTCCGTTCTGCCAACAGTGTGCCACGCGACCTGGGTCTCTTCGAACACGAAGGAGAGGTATATTGTCGTGTCACACCTTCCAAGGAACTGTTGGCACTGCGTGGAAAGGTTCTCAACAAATTGTCGCAGGCTTGCGAGATTGTCGTTGATGTGAAGGGTAGCACAGAGATTGTGTTGTCGAACTCCATTGGCGAACAGGTCGTAATGACTTACGATGCAGCCAAGCATGAGTTTGCGATGGATCGCACGCGTAGCTATGCCAGTTTCAGTGAAAACTTCCCTGTGAAGACGATTGCCCCCACGTATGGCGACATCAAGCAGTTGCGTATCTTTGTCGATCACAGTTCTATCGAAGCCTTCGATGCTGATGGCAAGATGGCGATGACCAACTTGGTATTTCCTTCAGAACCATATAGCAAAATCTCTGTCAAGGGAGGAAAGGCAACGATTTATTCCTTAGCCCCCTAAGTTGGAGGGCTGAATAACCCCAAGTCCCCTTCCAATGGGGATTTGGGTGTTGTACAGTCCGCTACAGCAATATTTGTTTAATAATTTAAAAGGCTCAGAAAACCTTATGAAACAAAACAAATCAATCTATCTGATACCCGTGATGCTCAGTTTCTTCTGCATGGGCTTTGTTGACTTAGTGGGTATCGCATCTAATTACGTGAAAGAAGACCTGGGACTCAACGATGCTACGGCAAATATCTTCCCCTCGTTGGTATTCTTCTGGTTTCTCATCTTCTCGGTGCCTACGGGTATGCTGATGAACAAGATAGGGCGTAAAAAGACGGTGCTCTTGTCGTTGATCATTACGGTGGTATCACTTTTCATCCCTCTACTGGGCAATAGTTTTGTTGTGATGCTCGTGGCTTTCTCGCTGCTGGGTATCGGCAATGCGTTGATGCAGACTAGTATCAATCCGTTGGCCATGTTGATTATCGGTGACAAGAATCTGGCATCGACACTAACCTTCGGACAGTTTGTCAAGGCCATCGCTTCTTTCCTTGCACCCTATCTGGCTATGTGGGGAGCCACCAAGGTTATTCCGTCGTTTGGCTACGACTGGCGAGTGTTGTTTATCGTTTATCTGGTAGTAGGCATCATTTCCTCCTTACTGTTGTGGGTAACACCTATTAAGGAAGAGGTAAGAGTAGAGAAAGAAGGCGCAAGAGAGGGTTTGATAGCTGAGTATGTAGGTTGCCTGCGCCTGTTGGGTAAACCTGTTGTGCTGCTTTCGTTCTTCGCTATTATGTGTCATGTGGGTATCGATGTGGGTACCAATACCACTGCCCCGAAACTGTTGATAGAACGTGTAGGCATGTCGCTCAACGAAGCCGCCTTTGCTACTTCTTTATATTTCATCTTCCGTACGATAGGTTCGCTGACGGGTTCGTTCTTCCTCCGTGTGATGAAAACACGTTGGTTCTTCATCTTCAGCGTAGTCATCATGGCCGCCAGTATGGTATTGATGTTTGTAGGTGAATCGAAGGCGATGCTCTATACCGCCATTGCGTTGGTAGGCTATGGAAACTCCAATATCTTCTCGATGGCCTTTTCGGAGGCCTTACTCTCAGTACCTGATAAACAAAACGAAGTGTCAGGACTGATGATTATGGGCTTGTTTGGAGGGACCATCTTTCCGCTCATCATGGGCTTCTGCAGCGATGCTGTCGGACAAGCTGGTGCTGTAGCAATTATGGCCATTGGTGTAATCTATCTGTTTACCTTTATACCGCGCGTGAAACATTAAACAACTAACCTTAATTTAACAAGATAATGAAAAGATATGTAGTAGGACTCGGTGAAGCACTGTGGGACATGCTTCCCGAAGGAAAAAAACTCGGCGGAGCACCTGCCAACTTTGCATACCATGCAGGACAGTTTTTGGGTAGTGAAAATACGCTGGCTGTAAGTGCGCTGGGCGAAGATAAACTGGCAGAAGAGACCATCGTGGCATTGAAGGAACACAACTTGAAGTACCTCATGCCCACAGTGCCATATCCCACGGGAACCGTGCAGGTGACACTTTCCGGTGATGGTATTCCCGCTTATGAAATCCGCGAGAATGTGGCGTGGGATAACATCCCCTATACACCAGAGATCTGTGAGGTGGCCAAAAATTGTCGTGCCGTATGTTTCGGTTCGTTAGCTCAGCGTAATGTGAAATCATGGGCAACCATTCGACAATTCCTTGATGACACACCGAAAGACTGTTTGAAGATTTTCGACATAAACCTGCGTCAGCAGTTCTACACTAAGGAGGTTATCGCAGAGTCGCTAAAACGCTGCAATGTATTGAAAATCAACGACGAGGAGTTGGTTGTTATCGGCCGTATGTTTGGCTACCCCGGTCTGGATATCGAAAACAAGTGCTGGCTCATCCTGGGTAAGTACAATCTCGACATGCTCGTTCTCACCTGTGGCACCAATGGTTCCTATGTCTTCACTCCTGGTCAGGTGTCATTCCAGAACACGCCGAAGGTGGAAGTGGCCGATACGGTTGGTGCCGGTGATTCCTTCACAGGTTCTTTCTGTGCTGCTATCCTCAATGGAAAGTCTGTAGCTGAAGCCCATAAACAGGCTGTCGAAGTAAGTGCTTATGTCTGCACACAGAATGGTGCTATGCCGACTATTCCAGAGGAATTAAAAAAACAGAATTGATTATTGTACTCAAATTTCGGGAGTTAAAGTGGAAGTTAAAAGAGGGAGCTAATTCGCTTTGCTCATGGGGGTTATGCGCTACGCGCAGGACGAAACTTCCATTTTAACTCACGAAAGTTGAGTAAGTTATTTGTAGAAATTTTTCTCGAAAGCCTGAAATTCGTCTTTCTTCAACACACAGCGCTTCCACCATGACTCAATGAAGCCGCAACCGTAGCCCATCAGTTGTACGAAGGCGGCAGGAATGGAAAGCAAACCTACTTTCAAATTCTTGTTTTGAATGGTGGAATCAATGCAGATGAGCAAGGCGTAGATCAGGAGAGGGGTGAGGGGGAGAATTGACAATTGACAATTGNNGACAATTGACAATTGACAATAGCGAGAAGACAAGGGTGGTGACAAACCCTAAGCAGCAGAAGATGACGCCGAGGGTGAAAACGGTGGGTAGCAGATGAACGAGCTTCAACGTTCCCGGATGTCGTTTCTCTAAGTTGATGCGGGCGATGCCGCTGTTGTAAACCTGCCTCCAGAACTTGCGGAAGTCCGTCTGCCGCTTGTGCCACACCCATGCGTCGGGGAACAGTTGCGGCTTTGTCCAGGACCGCTATTCTCCTTATAGTAATAATGTAAAGAAAGGATGTCCGCGTACTTGTCGCAGACATCCTTGCAAGTTTTTGTCGACCCGTCCTCGACAACAATCACCTCAAAGTCTTTGTAGGTCTGCGAGGTGAGGCTCTTCAACAGCTCGCCTACTTCGTCGGGGCGGTTGAAAACGGGAACGATGATCGAGTATTTCAATGTTTTTTCGTAATTTAAAGACCCTCTTCGTTTGCTCCCCTCTCATCGGGAGGGGTTCTCGCTTTGCGAGCGTCCTTCGGCCGAGCGGGGGGTGGGCTTTTAGGTGGGCTTTTCAATCCATTCCCAGTTCCACCCGTGCCTCTTCGGTCATCATGCTCTGGTCCCAGGCAGGTTCAAAGACGAGGTTTACATTGGCGGAGGTGATACCAGCCACCCCCTCCACCTTCGTGCGTACATCTTCTAATATAAAGTCGGCAGCAGGGCAGTTGGGTGCTGTGAAGGTCATGTCAAGTTCCACAGAGGCATCCTCCTGGACATCGATTTTGTAAATCATGCCGAGGTCATAGATATTCACAGGAATCTCCGGGTCGTATACCGTCTTCAGCACGTCAACGATGCGTTCTTCTATCTGTGTCTTCTCTTGTTGTGTCATCTTTCTTTCCTGTTTTGTTTGCAAAGATACACCTTATTTGTTAGAAATAAGCAAAAAGAAATAAAAAGAATATCTTAACGAACCGTATGTTTGGAGGAAAAGAGGGGCCTGTCAGCGTGCTATAGCCGTCCCTTCTCGTGGTAGCTGTAGTAGTTGCCGTCGGTGACGATGACGTGGTCGAGGAGGTGGATGCGCATGATGTCGCAGGCTTTCTTGATGCGTTGCGTCAGTCTGTCGTCGTCGGCACTGGGGCGGATGTTGCCGGAAGGGTGGTTATGGCAGAAGGCGATGACGGTGGCATTGTGCAGTAGTGCCTCCTTGATGATGATGCGCACGTCGACGGCTGTCTCGGTGATGCCTCCGTGGGATAGGCGTTCCGCCTTCAGTAGCTTGTAGTTCTGGTTCATGAGTAGGAGCCATGCCTCCTCGGTGTCGAGGTCCTGCATGCGCGGGTGCATGTAGTTGTAGATGAGCGTGGGCGAACTGAGCTGCTGCCGTTCCTCCGCTTTTTCGCGGGCACGTCGCTTTCCCAGTTCGCAGGCGGCAAGGATGGTGATGGCCTTTGCCTCGCCGATGCCGTTGTATGCGCACAGTTCCCTGATGCTCATCTTTCCTAACGAGTTCAGGTTGTTGTGACAGTCGTTGAGTACGCGCTTCATCAGTTCCACGGCAGTCTCCTTGGTCGAGCCAGAACCGATGAGTATCGCCAGCAGTTCGGCGTTGCTCAGCGCCTCAGCGCCCAGTGTCATGAGTTTTTCTCTCGGCCGGTCTTCCTCCGCCCATTGGTTGATGTTCAGTTTCTCAGTCTCCATAGTATGTTCCGATGAATAGGATGGTGTCTGTATATGTTTCCCTGATCATGTAAGCGAAGGGTCGTTTGGCATGGAAGATGCGGTCTTCATAGTGGGTCCTGCCGTAGCCTACGATGACGATTTCCGCTGTTGCGGCGGCAGCCCTTGTGCCTTTCTCGTTGACTTCGATGATAGCCTTCTGCTTCATGTCAGAGATATAGATGGGCAGTCCCGACTTGTTGTCAGCCAGGTATCGGAAGTCAGCCTTTGCAGGAAGGAAGGCGGCTTGAATGCCTAACTGTTTCATGGTGGGCGTGAGTTGCAGTTCTGTCTCGGTCTTGAAGCGTGGCAGCTTCACGTCTACACGGTAAGAGCCGATGGTTCGTCTTGCTTCTTGCCATTTCTCTTCGGTGAGTTGGCTGAGCATCTGACCGAGGGTGCAGCCTTCGTCAGGTAAGAATATCGTCATCTTGTAGTTGACCTCTCCTTTGTAGTCTTTCGTCAGAATGGAGAAGTTGTCGCCCCTGCCGTAGCTGTAGATGCCTTTCTGGTGCATGACGGGCATGAGCCGAATTGTTCCGTCTTCACGGCTGAAAGGCTCTTCCTTGGTTTCTTTCTCGTCGAACTCCTTCTTCCACAGGCTTTCGAAGAAAACGGTGTTCAGTGCAACTAACGATGCTTCGTCGGGAATCTGTTCTATGATGGAGGGTATCATGCCGCTGGTCTGGCGTGCACACCAGTCGTTGACGGTCTTGACGTTCATGTCTTGGCTGATGAAAGCACTATAGTCGTCGGCAGCCACCTGGCGGAATGAGGCTTTCAGAGGGTACGCTGGGTTGACGAACAGAGCATTTGCCATGTTGAATCGTGAACCATACCGGCTGTCGGTGAGGAAAGGTGTGAGTTTGTGGTAGAGCGAGTTGGCGACTTCGGAAGTGCATTTCAGCAGGCGGCAGATTTCCCGTTGCGTCTTCCCTGATGCTCCGTTGCTGGTGAGGCTCAGCAGACAGGCTATACTCAGTGGCGACATGATGGTGCTCTTGTGCTGTCCTAATGTGGCGAGTAGGCGTAGAGACAGGCTGTTGATGCCTTTGATGGCTGCTCTGTCGTCGTCGGTCAGTTGAATGCTTCGCCGTTCCTGACGTGGCTTTAGTTTTTTCTCTTCCTTCATGTTGACGACCATTCCGTCCTTGGCTTGCACCGTTGTCGGCTGATAGCCAGGGTAGTTCACCCAAATCTTGGCACCCTCTTGAGGCACTTCAATGGTGAACTTGCCGTCAATATCCGTGATGGAAGTCCCGTTGTTACGATTTTTCGGCGAAAGGGGAACGTCCAGGAAAAAAGCGTTGGTATCTTTTGCGCTCAGACTTACGCCTATCATCGGCTCATTTTCTTCGTCTACCACTATCCCGTGGATGGTGACCTGTGCTCTGGTAATAGTGGCGAGGAGCATCAAGAATGTAAAGATGGTCAGTAAGCGTTTTTCCATGATGGTATAGTTTGTTTTTTCTCCATGCGAGGGTAGAAAAAGTCTGTTGACAGGCTTATTTGTAGAAATTCTTCTCGTAGGCTTGGAACTCATCCTTGCCCAAGACGCAACGCTTCCACCATGACTCGATGAAGCCGCAACCGTAGCCCATGAGCTGGACGAAGGCAGCCGGAACAGAGAGAAGTCCTACGCGGAAGCTTTTGTTCTGGCGCGTAGAGTCGATGCAGATGAGCAAGGCGTAGATCAGGAGAGGGGTGAGGGGGAGAATTGACAATTGACAATTGACAATTGACAATAGCGAGAAGACAAAGGTGGTGACAAACCCTAAGCAGCAGAAGATGACTCCGAGGGTGAAGACCGTCGGCAACAGGTGGACGAGCTTCAAGGTGCCTGGATGTCGTTTCTCCAGGTTGATGCGGGCGATGCCGCTGTTGTAAACCTGCCTCCAGAACTTGCGGAAGTCCGTCCGCCGCTTGTGCCATACCCATGCGTCGGGGAACAGTTGCGGGTTGTAGCCTGCTTCTACTATGCGGTAGGAGAAGTCGATGTCTTCGCCGAAGCGCATCTTGGTGAAGCCCCCTAACTGCTGGTAGACGTCCCGGCGTATGCCCATGTTGAAGGAACGTGGATAGAACTTGTCGAGTTTCTTTTTTCCGCCTCTGATTCCGCCCGTGGTGAAGAAGGAGGTCATGGAGTAGGAGATGGCTTTCTGTACCGGTGTGAACGACGGGTGGGAGGCATCGGGACCGCCGAAAGCAGCAATGGGGGATTCTTCATTGATCGCTTGCAGGTAACCTTCTGGCAGTACTACGTCGGAGTCGAGGATGATGAGCCACTCGCCCTTTGCGCGTTCAGCCCCATAGTTGCGGCTTTGTCCGGGACCGCTATTCTCCTTATAGTAATAATGCAAAGAAAGGATGTCCGCGTACTTGTCGCAGACATCCTTGCAAGTCTTTGTCGACCCGTCCTCAACAACAATCACCTCAAAGTCTTTGTAGGTCTGCGAGGTGAGACTCTTCAACAGCTCGTCTACTTCGTCGGGGCGGTTGAAAACGGGAACGATGATCGAGTATTTCAATGTTTTTTCGTAATTTAAAGACCCTCTTCGTTTGCTCCCCTCTCATCGGGAGGGGTTCTCGCTATGCGAGCGTCCTTCGGCCGAGCGGGGGGTTTTTTTACTCCTTTACGCGCTGCAGGTAGCTGCCGTCGCGGGTGTCTACCTGAACCAATTCGCCTTCGTTGATGAAGAGCGGAACGCGAATCTCAACACCGGTCTCCAGTGTGGCAGGCTTGGTAGCGTTGGTCGCAGTGTCGCCCTTGATGCCCGGCTCACTGTGGGTGATGCGCAGCACGGTCTTCACCGGCATCTCTGCATAAAGGATAGTGTTGGTGTCGGCATCGCTGACAACCTCTACTACGTCGCTCTCCTTCATGTAGTCAACGCCCGTGATGAGGTCTTTGGCGATAGGAATCTGGTCGAACGTCTCCTGGTTCATGAAGATGAAGTCCTCACCCTCCTGATAGAGATACTGGTAGGGGCGGCGCTCTACGCGAACGTCTTCAAGAGCCTCTCCGATGTTGAAACGCTTCTCCAGTACGCGACCGCTGACAACGTCCTTCAGGGTGGTGCGCATGATGGTGTTACCTTTTCCTGGCTTTACGTGCAGGAAGTCGATGCAGAAATAGAGCTTGCCGTCCATGCGGATGCAGGTTCCTTTCTTGATGTCTTGTGATTTAATCATAATCTATTTATCTTTAGCTTGTTATTTCGCGGTGCAAAGGTACGAATAAATAAATTAAAAATTAAAAATTAAAGATGAAAAATGGAGTAAAACTTGCGTAATTCGAAATGTTTATGTAATTTTGCAGCCCAAAATGATGGGATTGGTATGCCCTGAAGTGAAAACAATAACAATAAAATAAGGACAAAACAATGAAAAGAACATTTCAGCCCCACAACCGCCGTCGCGTGAACAAGCACGGCTTCCGTGAGAGAATGACAACGAAGAACGGCCGTCGCGTGCTGGCATCTCGCCGTGCAAAAGGCCGCAAGAAGTTAACTGTTTCAGACGAGCATCACGGAAAATAATCTGTCTCTGGCAGGTTAAAAGAGAAAAAACGGAAAGAAGTAGAGATTATTCTTTGCTTCTTTCCGTTTTTTTTCTACCTTTGCAAAAAATTAAGAAGCATTGAAAAAGGGAGCAAAAAAGGCACCGTCCTTTCCATATCCTTAAACAAAAGAGACATGAAAAATTTCTTCACGAAGTTTGCAAGCGCATACGTATGGGGCAACGTGATGGCAGTGCTGATAGTGATTGCCTTGCTCTGCATCGGCGTAAAATACGGTCTTGACTACTATACGAGACATGGTGAGTCCATTGCCGTGCCCAACATCGTGCACATGCAGTTTAATGATGCCGAAGATAAGCTCGACTCCCTCGGACTTGAGATTGTCGTCACCGACACGGGCTACATCAAGTCGTTGCCACCCGACTGCATTCTCGACCAGTCACCGGTGCCAGGCAAGCGGGTGAAGGGCGGTCGTGTCATTTATGTCACCATCAACTCTGCCGGTTCACCGACGCTCGTCCTGCCTGATGTCATCGACAATGGGTCGTTCCGCGAAGCCAGTGCCCAGCTCATGGCGATGGGCTTCAAGTTGGGTGAACCCGAATATATACCTGGCGAGCCCGACTGGATCTACGGCATCAAGGTAAACGGCAAGCCGGTAAGGGCGGGTCAGCGTATTCCTGTTGATGCCCGGCTGGTGATTGTCGTGGGCGACGGTACCCGCAGTATCTCCGACTCGGCACTATTCAATAATGACCAAGTACAGTTTGAGGAAGTGGAAGAGGAGGAACCAGAATACGAATATGAAGTCATAGAAGTGCAGGTAGACGAAGACGGTAACGAGATTACCCCCTCGGCACCATCCTCCTCGTCAACACCGGCACAACCAGCTCCGTCATCCACAACTCCGGCACAGTAATTTCCGATGATAGACGACAACGAGAAAGACATACAGCTGGAAGACGAACTGGAAGACGACGAACAGCAACTGTTTGAACACTTCCGGATAGTTGCCGACAAGGGGCAGGAATCGGTGCGCATCGACAAGTTCCTCACCGAACACCTGCAGCATTCCAGCCGTAACCGCATACAAAAGGCGGCAGATGCCGGCTTCGTCCATGTGAACGACCGACCGGTGAAGAGCAACTATAAGGTGAGACCGGGTGACGTGGTGACGCTGATGCTCGACACTCCGCGCCACGACACTACCATACAACCAGAGGAAATCCCGCTCAACATCGTCTATGAAGACGACCAGCTGATGGTCATCAACAAACCGGCAGGACTGGTGGTACACCCTGGTGTGGGAAACTTCCACGGAACTCTGGTCAACGCCATCGCCTGGCACTTGCGTAACCTGCCCTCTTACGACCCTAACGACCCGGAAGTTGGGCTGGTACACCGCATAGACAAGGACACGAGTGGGCTGCTTGTCGTCGCCAAGACACCCGAAGCGAAGTCTAACCTCGGCTTGCAGTTTTTCAATAAGACGACCCACCGCAGCTACAACGCGCTGGTGTGGGCTAACTTCGTTGAAGACGAAGGACGCATAGAAGGCAACATAGCACGCGACCCGAAAGACCGCCTGCGCATGACGGTAATGCCGCCCGAATCGGAGATAGGCAAGCCGGCGGTAACCCACTATCGGGTACTGGAGCGTTTTGGATATGTCACCCTCGTGGAGTGTATCTTAGAGACCGGCAGAACGCACCAGATCAGGGCACACATGCGCCACATCGGTCATCCGCTCTTCGCTGACGAACGCTACGGAGGCATGGAGATTCTCCGTGGAGAGCGCAGCAGCAGCTATAAGGCTTTCATCCAGAACGGATTCAAGCTATGTCCCCGTCAGGCCTTGCACGCACGCACGCTCGGTTTCGTACACCCCAAGACGGGCAAGCAGATGGACTTCACGTCGGAGTTGCCTGCTGACATGCAGGCGCTCATTGCCAAGTGGCGCATCTACATCAGCGGCAGAAAAGAAACAGAAACCATATCATAAGATTAATAATACAAAAGCATGAAAAGAACAATAGCTATCGTCTGTGGCGGTGATTCATCTGAACACGACGTATCCCTGCGGTCGGCGCAGGGCATCTACAGCTTTTTCGACAAGGAACGTTACAACATCTACATTGTAGACATCAAGGGTACCGACTGGCATGTCAACCTGTCTGACGGCAGTTCGGCAAAGATAGACAAGAACGACTTCTCGTTCAAACTCAACGGTAAGACCATCTGGTTTGACTATGCCTACATCACCATCCACGGCACACCGGGTGAGAACGGTATCATGCAGGGCTACTTTGAACTGATGCAGATACCTTATTCTACCAGTGGCGTGCTGGTCGAGGCACTGACGTTTGACAAGTTTGTGCTGAACAACCACTTGCGCGGCTATGGCATTAACGTAGCTCCGAGCATATTGCTCCGCCGAGGCGAAGAAGATCAGTTGGACGAGGAGAAACTGGAACGGGAGATAGGCATGCCGTGCTTTGTGAAGCCTGCCGCCGACGGCAGCAGTTTCGGTGTGTCGAAGGTGAAAAACGTAGACCAACTGGCTCCGGCACTGCGCCTGGCATTCATGGAAAGTGACCAAGTGATGATCGAAAGCTACATGGACGGTACTGAAGTGACGGTAGGATGCTATAAGACCAAGGAGAAGTCGGTGGTGTTCCCCGTGACAGAGGTTGTCACCAACAACGAATTCTTTGACTATGATGCCAAGTACAACGGACAGGTGCAGGAGATAACCCCTGCGCGTATCTCTCCTGAGCTGACGAAGGCTTTGCAGGACCAGACCTCACGCATCTATGACATCCTCCATTGCAACGGTATCATCCGCATCGACTACATTGTTACGAAGGATGAGGAAGGCAAGGACAAGATCATGATGCTCGAAATCAACACCACACCGGGCATGACGGCAACGAGCTTCATCCCCCAGCAGGTACGTGCCGCAGGTCTCGACATCAAGGATGTGCTGACCGACATCGTGGAAAACCAATTCTAAGGTATTCAGTATGATGTGGCATCGCCACTACTCCTAAAGGAAACAAGCACAAATGGCATACAACATCAACGACTTTGACGAGATACGCCCGTACGAACCGGAAGAGATGCAGCAGGCGTTCAACGACTTGCTCAACGACCGCCAGTTCTCCTTGGTACTCAAAGGATTTGCACCTTGGCTGCCGAAAAGCATCCGCAACGGCCTGCTGAAGCTGGCATTCAAGGGGGTGAAGACCCCGTTGGACTTCCAGAAACGGTTCATGAAGCCAGTGGTGCGTTACATTATCTGGAAACATACCGACGGTTGCACCTTTGATGATACCGAACTGAAAGGACTTTCGAAGGAGAACCGCTACACTTTCCTGAGCAACCACCGCGACATTGTGCTCGATTCGGCGTTCCTCGACCTCATGCTGGTGAACGAAGGCTATCCCACTACCGTGGAGATAGGCATTGGCGACAACCTCTTGATCTATCCTTGGATCAAGCGACTCGTACGCATGAACAAGGCGTTCACCGTCAGGCGCGGCTTGACGGCACATGAGATGGTGCGCTCCAGCCAGCTGATGAGTAGTTACATCCATTTTGCCGTTACGCAGAAGCATGAGAACATCTGGATAGCGCAGCGCGAAGGACGTGCCAAGGACTCCAGCGACCACACCCAGGAGGCGGTGCTGAAGATGTTGGCAATGGGTGGCGAGGGCTCTTTGACTGATAAGTTGCGTGACATCAACATCACGCCGCTCACCATCAGCTACGAGTTTGACCCCTGCGACTACCTGAAGGCACAGGAGTTCCAGCAGAAACGGGACAACCCTGCCTTCAAGAAGAGCCGACAGGACGACCTTGACAATATGCGAACGGGTATCTTCGGTTACAAGGGACGTGTACACTACCATTGCGGAAAGCCTGTCAACACATGGATAGACGAACTCAGCGGGCTGCCTGCCAAGGAGTTCTATACGGAACTGTGCCGGCGTATTGACCGCGATATCTATATCGGTTACCGGCTCTATCCCTGCAACTATATAGCCCTCGACCAACTGGAGGGCGGCTCGACATATGCTGAACACTATACGGAGAAAGATAAAACACGTTTTGAGAGGTACTTAAAAGGGCAGTTAGATAAGATCCGACTGCCCAATAAGGATGAGGCTTTCCTGCGTGAACGCATCCTGACGATGTATGCCAATCCGCTCAGGAACCACATGGAAGCTATAGCCACGAAATAGAAGTGAGGGCTTTCTGTGTGAAAGGTTATTGCCACCTATTTTATAATAGGCACTCCAACTGTTGCAGGTCAGCTTCCGTCGTCGCCCAGCTGGTGACGAAGCGGCAGATGGTATTTCTGTCATCATAGCTTCCCCACCGTGAAAACTGAACATGCCGGCCGTTACGGTCGGCATCTTTGTTATAATGATCAATTATCAATTGTGCATTGTCAATTCGCCTTCGGCTACAGGCTTTCCAGCATTCGCTTGATGACGACCTCGGCAGAAATCTCACGGTTGGCAGCCTCTGGGATAACAAGTGAGTTCTTACTTTCGATGACGTCATCCGTGACAATCAAGCCGCGGCGAACGGGCAGACAATGCATGAACTTACCGTCATTGGTCCAGCTCATGTGCTCAGTATCCACCGTCCATGACATGTCTTTCGAGAGAATCTTGCCGTAGTCGGCAGGGTTCTTTACACCCGGACAACTCCAGTTCTTCGCATAGATGAAGTCGGCTCCTTCGAAGGCTTTCTTCTGGTCATACTCAACAACGGCATTACCTACATATTTCGGATCGAGTTCGTAGCCTTCTGGCTGAGTGATGACGAGGTCTACATCGGCTGCATTCATCCATTGTGCGAACGAATTAGGTACAGCCTGCGGCAACGCGCGGCAGTGTGGTGCCCAGCTGAGGACGACTTTTGGCTTCGCTGCGGCAGTGCCACTGCCCACTGAACCTGCCCAGCTTTCTTCGATGGTGATCAGGTCGGCGAACGCCTGCAACGGGTGTACCGTTGCTGTCTCCATGGCGAAGACAGGACGGCCGCTGTATTGCACGAACTGGTTGACGATGGTTTCGGCATAGTCGAACTCACGGTCGGTAAGTCCTGCAAACGAACGGATACCGATGATGTCACAGTAGCTGCCCATCACGGGAATCGCTTCCAAGAGGTGTTCGCTCTTGTCGCCGTCCATGATGACACCACGCTCTGTCTCCAGCTTCCATGCACCGGCATTCACGTCGAGTACGATGACGTTCATACCCAGGTTCATGGCAGCCTTCTGTGTGGAAAGGCGTGTGCGCAGCGAGTTGTTGAAGAAAATCATCAGCAATGTCTTGTTCTTACCAAGTTGCTGATATCCGAAACGGTTTGCCTTTATCTCCTGTGCCTCGGCGAGAGCTGCCTTCAGGTCGCCCAGGTCTTCTACGTTAAAGAAAGTCTTCATATAGATAATGTCTTAATCGGTTGTTATTGCAACGAGTTGTCTGCCTTGGTCGAAGGCTTCTTTAATAGCTTTTCCACCCGACTGCACTTTGCAGAGGCTGATGTCATCGCCTTCTACGCTTACGATTTTCGCTTTTCCGAGCTCTTTGCGTGCCTCTCTCCCGGCAATGATGCTGACGGAATAGACTTTGAAATGTATGCCTTTGTACATATTGTCGCGTGTTCCAAGGTCAATATAAAACTCCTTTTGCTTGTCTCTTTTCTCATAACCACGCTCAATGATGTTGGCCTTGCTGGGGTAAGCACTATTATAGTAGTAGCCCATTCTGCTACGCAGGGAGGAGAGCGAGTTCTTCATGGCATCGTCAATGCTGCGCATCCACGAATAGCTACCCTCGTTGATAGAGAAGTTATGGCTGCTATATATCTTGCCATTTTCCGGATCTACGAGGTTGATGGTTACGCTGATGTCGGCACGGTATTCTATCTCTCGCTTCCCATTTCGTTCAACGAAGCGTGTTGTCGTTGACAGACCTTCGATCGTGCCCTGTGCAATCATGTCATAGCTCTGTCCTTCTTGTACGTTACCTCGTAAGCTGAGTCGGCGTGCATAGTTGAGACCAGTGGAAATAGCATTCTTGGTGGCTTCCAAGTATGCAGGTTGTTCGGTTGAAGTTTGTTTGGATAAGATGTCAACAACGGCACCAAGGACTGCTCCCTTAGGTGTTTCCTGAGCAGCTTTGTTAATATACTTGAACTCTCCCATCGCTACAGAGAAGATAGGGTTCGGATTGTTTTGACCTTGTACTGACAGCATGGTCAGCAACAGGAACATAGTGGTTGAAAGTGCTTTTTTCATGAGATTTTGATTGATGGTTCTCTCCTAGTCAAGGAAGTGTGATTTGAATGATGTTATTGCGAAGCGATTAAAGAATTATGAATTACGCCCTCACCTGTCCGTGACCTTCTATCAGCCACTTGTAGGTAGTAATCTCTTCCAACGCCATAGGACCTCGCGGTCCCAGTTTCTGGGTAGAGATACCAATCTCGGCACCGAGTCCGAATTGGGCACCATCGGTAAAGCTGGTGGGAGCATTGACATAGACGCAGGCAGCATCGACCATTTGCTGGAAGGTACGTGCTGTTTCTTGATTCTCGGTGATGATACACTCACTGTGACCGCTGCCATGCTGAGCGATATGGTCGAGTGCAGCTTGAAGCGAATCGACGATGACAACGTTCATCTTGTAGTCCATAAATTCAGTGTCATACTGACTCTCGTCGTTCATCAAGAATTCCACTTTACCTTCCATGGGTGCCAGTAAATCCGGCAAGTCGCTAATGCGGTCTTTGTGCACCAGCAGAGTGTCGAGGGCATTGCAAACGGAAACACGACGAGTCTTTGCATTGTTGACGATAGCCTTGCCAATCGTCAGGTCGGCATCTTTGTCGAAATAGGCATGCACCACACCGGCTCCCGTCTCAATCACGGGTACACGGGCAGTGTCACGTACAAATTCGATGAGTTTTTTACCGCCACGCGGAATGCAGAGGTCGATGTATCCGACAGCATTCAGCATCTCACCTGTTGCCTCATGGGTTGCCGGCAAAAGGGTGACAATGTCTTCGTTGATGCCATACGTTGCCAATACACGGTGAATCAGGGCTACGCCGGCGCGGTTGGAGTCGTCGGCATCCTTGCCGCCTTTCAGCACACAGGCGTTGCCACTCTTGAAGCAGAGGGAGAACACGTCGAAGGTAACGTTGGGACGTGCCTCGTAAATCATGCCGATAACACCGAATGGAACGCTGACACGCTTCAGTTTCAGTCCGTTTGGCAGTGTCTTTTCCTTCGTGATATGTCCTAACGGTGTGGGGAGCGTTGCCACGTTACGCATGTCGGAGGCGATGTCTGCCAACCGTTTCTCCGTCAGTTGCAACCGGTCATACAGCGGGTTGCTCTTCTCCATGCGTGCCAAGTCCTTGGCGTTGGCATCCAGCAACTCTGCTTGATGGGCTATGATGGCATCGGCAACGGCGTTCAGTATCTCGTTGCGTTGCTCGTCAGGAATCAGAGCCAGCGTCTTGCTGGCGGTCTTCACTCTCTTAAATGTCTCTAACAATTCCATATTCTAATCTTCAATGTCTTGGAACAAACTCCGTGTGCATGACGTCCATCGGTCGCTCTATCAGGTCTATCAGGACGTTGTCTCTCTTGCCGTTGGCAATGACCACGCGGATGCCTGCATTCGCTACCTGATGGGCAATGTTACACTTCGACTGCATGCCACCGCGTCCTTGTTCGCTCTTCTCGTCTTGGATGTATTCATCGATGTTTCTGTCCCAATATACTGAGGGTATGACGCGGCTGTGCGGATTGTCGGGCGCTCCGTTGTAGATGCCGTCTACATTGCTCAGCAGTATCAGTTCGTCGGCATCCATCATCTGCGCTATCAGTCCCGACAGTTCGTCGTTATCGGTGAACATCAGCTCCGTAACAGATACCGTGTCGTTCTCGTTGACGATGGGAAGCACGCCGTTCTCCAGCATCACCGACATACATGCCCGTTGGTTTTCAAACTGTTCTCCGGGTTCAAAGTTTTCCTTCATGGTCAGCACCTGTCCGACGTGGATGTGGAATTCGCGGAACAAATCGTAGTAGAGTCCGACGAGCTTCACCTGTCCCAATGCGGAGAAGAGCTGTCGTTGCTCCACGCTGTCTAACGGGTTTTCAACATGCAACTCGCTCTTGCCGCATGCCACGGCACCCGACGACACCAAGATGACCTCGAAGCCGTTCTTCCGCAGCCATGCTATCTGGTCTACGATGGCAGACATCCGTGTGACGTCGAGCTTTCCGTCATCGCGTGTCAGCACATTGCTGCCTACCTTTACAACTATTCTTTTCATGATTACTAATCGCTTGTCACTCATTATTCCCCGGCAGCATCTTTCTTGCGGATCTCCACTCTCCTGATCTTGCCGCTGATGGTCTTCGGCAACTCATCTACAAACTCGATGATGCGCGGGTACTTGTAGGGTGCCGTGGTGCGCTTGACGTGGTTCTGCAACTCTTTGACGAGTGCTTCACCAGCCTTGTCTTTCCATTCCTTGCCAAGGACTACCGTTGCCTTCACCACCATTCCGCGTATGTCGTCGGGAACACCCGTGATGGCACATTCAACCACAGAGGGGTGGGTCATCAAGGCACTCTCTACCTCGAACGGGCCAATGCGGTAGCCGCTCGACTTGATGACGTCGTCGATACGTCCTTCAAACCAGTAATAACCGTCTTCGTCGCGCCATGCCATGTCTCCCGTATGGTACAGTCCGTCGTGCCAAGCCTCGTGTGTCAGTTCAGGGTCACGGTAGTACTCCTTGAAGAGACCTATAGGCTTTTTGTCGCCGACGCGGATGACAATCTCTCCCTTCTCACCGTCTTCGCACAATGTGCCGTCGGCTTTTACCAAGTCTATGTCGTACTGTGCATTGGGCATACCCATGCTTCCCGGCTTCGGCTTCATCCACGGCATCGTGCCGAGCGTCATCGTTGTCTCGGTCTGTCCGAAGCCTTCCATCATCTCTATGCCTGTCTTCTCCTTGAACTTGTCGAAGACGGCGGGGTTCAGCGCTTCGCCTGCCGTCGTGCAGTATTCGAGTGACGAAAGGTCGTACTTCGACAGGTCTTCACGAATCATGAAACGGTAGATGGTGGGTGGAGCGCAGAAACTGGTCAGCTTGTATTTCTCTATCTGTCTGAGCAACGTGTCGGCATTGAATTTCTCATGGTCGAAGACGAACACCGTGGCACCGGCAAACCACTGTCCGTAGATCTTTCCCCAGACAGCTTTTCCCCATCCCGTGTCTGCCACCGTCAGGTGGAGGCTTCCTTTGTGCAGGTTGTGCCAGAATACTCCCGTTGTCAGGTGCCCCATCGGGTACAGATAGTCGTGAGCCACCATCTTCGGTTCGCCGCTTGTTCCGCTGGTGAAGTACATCAGCATCGTGTCGTCGTTGGTGTTGACAAAGGAGGGACGTACAAAGGGTGCTACGTTGTTCCATTCCTGCTCCCAGTTGTGGAATCCTTCTGGTACGGCCTTTCCCGCTTCAGCATCAGAGTTGACGGCTATCACCGCCTTCACCGTAGGGCTGTCGGGCATGGCTGCTGCAATCTGCGAAGTGACATATTCGTCGTTGACGCATACGATAGCCTTGACGCTTGCACGTGTGTTTCGATAGACGATGTCCTTCTTGGTCAGCATGTGGGTGGCAGGAATGGCTATCGCCCCAATCTTGTGCAGTGCCAGCATGGACAGCCACCATTGGTAGTGGCGTTTCAGGATGAGCATGACAGGGTCGTTCTTTCCGATGCCGAGTGACAGGAAGTAGCTGGCTGTCTGATCGGTTTTCTCTTTCAGGTCCTTAAAGGTGAAGCGTATCTCCTCACCTCTTTCACTGGTCCATAGCAATGCAAGCCTGTCGGGGTCTTCCTCAGCCCATGCGTCCATCACGTTGTATGCGAAGTTGAAGTTCTCCGGAATGATGAATTCCAAGTGTTTGTTATAATCCTCTACAGACGTAAACGTGGTCTGTTTCAAAAATCTTTCTACCATTGTAGTCTTTCTTTGTTAGCTTTTGAATTAGAATATGATGGCAAGGAACCTGACAGGTTTGTCGTTCAGGGTTCGCATGCCGTGGGGTTGGGTGGCATCGAAGTAGATGCTGTCGCCTTCGTTCAGGATGAGCACCTTCGAGCCTATGGTCAGTTCCATGGTTCCTTCAAGCACCATGTTGAACTCTTGACCAGAGTGTGAGTTCATTTCCTTCGGCGTGTTGGCAGGCTTGGGTTCCACCGTGACGATGAAGGGGTCTGCCTTCCTGCCACGGAAACCGCTGGCAAGACTTTCATACTGGTAGGCTTTGCGGCGCTCCACCCTCATGCCCTGTCCCTTGCGGGTGAGGAAGTAGTTGCGCATGTGTGGCTCCTCGCCGAACATCAATACGTCAAGTGAGATGCCGTATTCCTTGGAAATCTTCTGAAGGTTGGCAACGGAGAGTTCGCTCTCGCCGCTCTCCATCTTCTCGTACTGCTCGGTGGTGATGCCACAGAGTGCTGCAATCTCCTGCTTGTCAATGTCGAGTACGTCGCGCAGTCCGCGCAGCCGTTCTCCTATTTGCTTAATTTGCTCGTCCATATTTTTATTAATTTTTAATTGACAATTGAAAGCCCCCAAGCCCCCTAAAGGGGGTGTGAACTATGAACTATGAATTATGAACTATGAATTGTCAATTCACTTAGCTCCTGCTTTCAGCCCGCGGATGACGGCGGAGGTGAAGCCGGCATGTTCCATCTCGTTCAGTCCCTTGATGGTCACTCCGCCGGGAGTTGTCACCATGTCGATGGCTGCCTCCGGGTGTAAGCCTGTCTCTTCCAGCAGTCCTACCGCACCTTTCATGGTCTGCATGACGATGCGTTTGGCGTCATCGGCCTTGAACCCTAACTCTACGCCACCTTCGGCTGCTGCACGGATGTAGCGCATGGCGTATGCTATGCCGCAAGAGGCGAGGGTAGTGCCTGCTGCCAGGTGCTGCTCGTCGGTGAGGATGGTCTCGCCAAGCGTGTCGAAGAGTGCCTTCATGTCGGCGGTCTCCTCCTGTGAGGCGTTGGCGGGAACGAGGAATGTCATCGACTGTTGTTGTGCGATGGCGATGTTCGGGATGCAGAGGAAGAATGTCGGCAACTGGTTGTCGGCAGTCTTCATCCATTCGCTGACCTGTGCCGAGCTGATGCCGGCAGCGATGATGACAAGTGTCTGCTTGCCGTAGTCCATGCTGTCCTTGATGCCTTTGAGCACCGTCTCCACTAACCACGGCTTGACAAACACCATGACGATGTCGGCACCCACCACGGCAACCTGGTTGTCGGTGGTGGTGCTCACGCCCTTGCGGGCAAACTTCTCTAATACCGTCTGGCAGGGATCGGACACGGTGATGTCTGCTGCTTGCAGTTGCTGGCTTTTGAGCAGTCCTTCAGCGGTAGAGCCGCCCATTGCTCCTGCTCCTATAATCGTTATCTTCATGCTCTGATTTACAATTTACAATGTACAATTGATTTTTCAATTTTTCAATTTCATGATTGATAGCCTTCTTCTCTTCTCCTTCTTGTCTCTCCATTAGAAAAACTATCTTTTTCCTCCCCTCCCCAGGGAGGGGTTCTCGCTTTGCGAGCGTCCTTCGGCCGAGCGGGGGGTGGGCTTTTGGGCTCCAATTAGTTTCTCCAGGAAGCTGTCTGCCTCTTCCTTGCTCAGGCAGAGCGGCGGAAGCAGTCGGAGGATGTTGGTTCCGGCGCATCCGGTGAAGCAGTGCTGCTCATGGATGAGGGGCACACGCACGTCCTTGTGCGGTATGTCGAGGTCGATGCCGATCATCATGCCGCGTCCGCGCACGTCTTGGATATGGCTGCTGCCCTTTGTCTTCAATTCTTCCATCCTCAAATTTTTCAATCTTTCGATCAGGTACTCACCCACGAGGTGCGCATTCTCTACCAGTCCCTCCTGTTCGAAGACGTCGAGGACTGCCAGTGCTGCGGCACATGCCAGATGGTTGCCGCCGAAGGTGGTGCCGAGTTGTCCGTAGACGGGCTTGAAGTGGGGTGCTATCAGCACGCCGCCCATCGGGAATCCGTTGGCGATGCCTTTGGCTACGGTGATGATGTCGGGGCGTATGTCCAGCCACTGGTGGGCAAAGAACTTACCGCTGCGGCCGTAGCCACACTGTATCTCGTCGCAGATGAGCACCGTGCCGTACTTCTTGCAGGCGGCAGCAAGCCCCTGTGCAAACTCCTTCGTTGCCATGCGGATGCCGCCAACGCCCTGGATGCACTCCAGGATGACGGCACAGACGTCGCCTTTGGCGAGTTCTGCCTCCCATGCCGCCAAGTCGTTGAGCGGCAGGTAGGTGACATGCCCGTTGTCGTTGATGGGTGCGATGATCTTCGGATTGTTCGTGACCTCTACAGCCAGGCTCGTTCTGCCGTGGAAAGCCTTCTCGCAGGACAGCACGCGGGTGCGCCCGTTGGTGAACGAGGCGAGCTTCAGCGCATTCTCGTTGGCTTCGGCACCGCTGTTGATGAGGAACAGCTGGTAGTCGTCGTAGCCGCTGATGCGTCCCAAGCGTTCTGCCAGCTCCACTTGCAGCTTGTTTACCACGGAGTTGGAGTAGAATCCCAACTTGCCAACCTGTTCGGTCACCTTCTCGATATAGTGGGGATGGGAGTGTCCGATGCTGATGACGGCATGCCCGCCATACAGGTCGAGGTATTCCTGACCCTTGTCGTCCCACACCTTGCAGCCCTTACCCTTGACGATGTTCACGTCGAAGAGGGGATAAACGTCGAATAGTTTCATCTTTCTTGCTTACTTTTTTGCGAATATGCCTGCAAAAGTACGCATTATTTTTGAAAACAATATATAAATAAGGTGTAAATCGTTGGTCAACGGCGTAAGAATCACGGAAAATGAAACTATAATGGAAGAATATGCAGTTAACCGTCGGCACCATGACAAAACGGCAACTCACGGGGAGTTGCCGCTTGCTTGTCATGGACAAGTGTAAAAAACAGGTTTGGTTAAGTGGTTTTAGTTTCGGGAGTTAGCCGCGGTAACTTCCTTTTAAGATGATTAGTCGGCAAACGGATTGCCGCTGTTGTTCTGCAGCGTCACCTTGTTGGAAACCTTGCTCTTCTTGTTCTTGTCGAGAATCTTCTTTTCCGAACGGGTGATGCACTCGTCATACCAACCCATGAAGTCCTTGCCGATAGCACCGCCAAACCAGCATTTCTTGCCGTTCTTCTCGCTCAGGTATACGTCGGAAGACTTGTCGTTGATGATGAAGTGATACTGCTGTGCTCTCTTGTCCAGCGTAGAGCGGTCTACATAGCTTTTAGTGGGACCTCCCACCCATTTCCTGGGTCCGCCCTGTGCGTTGGCACTCAATGTGATGGCTGCGCAAGCCACTAATGTCAATAGAATCTTTTTCATAATCGTATTGGTTTAAATAAGTGTAATTATTGTCAATACTAGCTTTTTCATAAGATGGATTTTTAATTTCTTTATTTCTTTCCCATGTATTTTTTCCATTCGTCATAGAACGTGACGATGAAAAACTCTTCGTTCTTTCCTGTGCCTTTGCTGTTGACGCCGCCTTGCAGGCCAGCAGATTGCCGTGCCTGCTTAATCATGTCCGCATTAGCAACGATAAATACCATGTTGCGCTTCTTCTCGTAGGTAAGAAGGTTGGTCATATGGTGCGCACTCTTGACGATGGCTGGTAGCGATGCCTGGCTTTTGTCCTTGTAAAGTTTCTCGCCCATGACCGCCCACCACTCGAAGTTGGTAATGGGAGAAGGCGTAATCACCTGTCTATAGACTATCTTACCGGTATATTTATCCTTCTGCGGGATAGGACGCATGCGACTGATCAGGCTGTGGACGACACGGGCTCGTTCCTGATTAGACATGCTCTCCATGACCTGAGCGTAGGTCATGGAGGGCAATGCCAGTATGGTCATCAATATGAACAAGTATTTCTTCATGGGTTACTTCTTCTTGTTCTTCTTTTTCCTGCCAGTATTTACGTCGAAGGGATTGGAAGAACCGCGGGTCGCGATGCCTTCCTTCTCGATGATGGCTTTCTCCGAGTAGGTGATAGCCTCGTCGTAGTAGCCCATGTTGTCCTTGCCGGTGGCACCGCCAAACCAGCACTTCCTGCCCTTGTACTTGGCAAGATAGACATCCCTCGACTGGTCGTTGATGATGAAGTGGTAGTTCATTGCCCGCTCCTTCAGTGTGCTGCGGTCAATATGCTTCTTACCGGGTCCGCCTTGCCATAGTTTCGGACCTTCCTGTGCACAAACACTCATGCTCATAGCTACGAGTGCCACGAATGTCAATAGAATCTTTTTCATAATCGTATTGGTTTAGGTTTATAGATGAATAATGGACAATGTTACTCTTAAGAAATCATCTCAGACCTTTCAATTGCATTTCCTTGATGCGCAACTTGATGATGGGTCTCTTTCTTTCTACATAATTTGTAAATGTATAGGTCTGACCTGAAGACAGAGAAAGTTCGATTAGTTGACCGCCACCGCCAGAATTTGGCATATCAGCATTGACATGACTGGAATAACATGAAAATGTAGGAGAACATCCTTCGGCAGTGAAGGTGATAGACTTATCTGCCTTTACTTTGGTGATAATTTTGCCTTTAAGTTTTCCATTACTGTAAAGAAGAAACACCTGTTGCGCACCTTGTCCCCAGCCATAATTGATGTACTGTCTGTTTCTTTCTTCCTGCACATGATACTTTTGGGCGTTAATGCTAAGTGCTAAAGATACAATAGCTAATAACGTTAAAAAGATTCTTTTCATAATCGTTTTAGGTTTTATGGTTAATAATGTAATGTTTCAATTCTTGCTCCTCCTTTCTGGAGGTTTGTTTGCAAATTTACGCATAGCAACGGGAAGAATGACTAACAAAACAAAGGAACCGACTGACAAATCTTAAAAATGTCAGTCGATTCTATCCTTGTCTTCCTAAATTGTTTTTAGTAAAACCCTTCACAAACCCGTAACTATCTGGCAGTCATCGAGATAGTGTGAAGGGTTTGAAAATAGGGTATTTCCAGACAGCAGATAGTCTCCTTTGCGCCTTTTCTTTGCCTGAAATAAGTGTTTGTAAGTCAGCAAATGATCACGCTAAAACCTTTTGACACGTGTCGGAAACGTTTCTGACACGTGTCAAAAGGTTTTCTGACACGTGTCAAAAGGTCCAAACCAGCCGAAATCGGCATGATTGATATGCGGCTTCAGTCGCTGAGATGTTAAAAACGAACGAAACTTGAATGAATTATCAATTATCAATTATGAATTGTCAATTATCAGCAACCCTTCACAAGAACTAACTGTCTGTCAATAAGTTACAAGGCTGTGAAGGGTTTTGCTTGCAATGAAAATATCTTGCAATAATTGTGAATTATGAATTATGAATTGTGAATTATCAATTGTGAATTATCAATTGTCAATTGTCAATTGTCAATTATCTGGAAGCTTTCGGACAGTGTTGGCAGAGGAATTCATAGACGAAGTCGAAGTCTTCATCGGCAACATAGACGCGATTCTTTTCCAACAGTTCGTTTGCCTTGATGAGGTGCATCTTCCGGCAAGGTATCAAGCGTTTCACATCGGCAAGCTCGGTGATCATCGTGGTGTATGAGGCGGCAAGCATACCCGTGCCTACTACGCCCGGCCGTCCTGCTGCCGCTCCCGCCATCGCAGTCAGCTTGCCAACGCGCTGAGCCTTCCTTGCCGAGGCTGGCGACTGCTGGTGTACCACCTCCTTCTCGTCCATGGTGAACAGTACTTCGTACTTCCATCCCACCATAGCGGCATAGAACAGATAACCCAGGATGCTGACCACGCCGAGGATGGCAGCGGTAATCAGCATCGCACCACCGGCACCTTTCAGCGAGTCGACGTCGAAGCCGTCGCCACAGCCCACAAGAAGCATGACGAACACGATGACAACACCTATGCTGATGCCCAACACCTTCCAGACATCGAACAGGATGGACGGGTTCTTCAGCAGGTGCACGTCGTATCGCCAACGGTACTTGCCGTCGCTACATAGCGTCACCCGCTCCGTATAATCATACTTCTTTTTCATCCCTTTATCGTTTATTAATCGGAAGTTACCGCGGCTAAAGCCGCTTGGTAGTTAAAAGGGAGTTATCGCAGTCTTCGACTGCTTGGGAGATATCGCCCCAAGGGGCTTGGACGTCAGATTTGCCCGATGTGGATACTATCGTCCTTTTAACTCCCTTTTCGCTCGACCTTTGGTCGCTTTGCTTGCAAAGAACTTCCCTTTAACTCCCTTTTAACTCCCTTAAATCATTTATCATTTATCATTTATCATTTATCATTTAGCGAAGCGCCCTTTATCATTTAGCGCAGCGCTTGTCTCTCATCAGCCACTCCTTCGGCGTGATGCCGGTGAGCGACTTGAAGACGCGGTAGAAGGAGGTCTCGCTGGAGAAGCCAGCTTCTAAGTAGAGCGTGGACAGCTTTACATACGGGTCTTTGCGCATCTGTTCCTTCACATACGCAATGCGGTAGCCGTTGACAAACTGGTTGAACGAGCAGCCCCGCTTCGTGTTGATGCAGTCGGAGATGTAGGTGGTGTTGGTGCCCAGCATGTTGGCAACATCCGAGAGGCGCAACTGGTTGTTCTTGAACAGCTGTTCTTTCTCCATCAGTTGGCAGATACGCTGTAGCAGCTCGTCCGACTTGTCGATGGAACCGCCTTTTTCTGAGCCTTTTCCTTCGTTTTGCTTGTCGGGCGAAAGCGTATTGGATGTTGCTTGCCCTTTTGATGGCTGCTGTACCTTCTTACGTTGCTTCCATCGTTTCAGCCAGGCAAGTATGGTGCTGGTGAAGGCTGTTGTAACTTTTGTAGTCATATCGCTTATGGTAAGTGTGTATCTTGGTAACTTATTGCTACAAAATTACGAAAACAACAAGGAAATGAATTCCTAAATATGCAGAACCGACTGACAAATCTTAAAAATGTCAGTCGGTACTTCGTATGCGTTAGTATGCTTTTTTTACTTAAAAAGCTGATGGTTTGAGTCGTAAACCAGCGGTTTCATCGAGATGGAACATGATGTTCATGTTCTGGACGGCTTGTCCGACGGCTCCCTTCAGCAAGTTGTCGATGCAGGAAATGACAATAAGTTTGTTGCCGACTTTGTCTAAATGAATCAGACATTTGTTGGTATTGACAACTTGCTTCAGGTCGAGGTCGTGGTCGGTCATGACATGGGTGAAGGCGGCATACTTGTAGAAGGACTTGTATCCTTCGGTAATCTCTTCCAAAGAGGCATCGGTCTGCACCACCGAAGTGACGAAGATGCCGCGAGGGAACGGACCACGATAGGGGATGAAGTCGATAGATACGGGACGCCCACCCCCGTCCCCTCCCTGAAGAGGGGTGATGTGGGATGAGTCTATCGGCGAGGTGATGTAGGGTGACGTGGCAGGGCGCACCTCGTTGAGGCTCTGGCATATCTCATGCAGGTGCTGGTGGGTGAGTATCTTGTAGGTGCTCACATTGTTGTCTCGCCAGGAGAAGTGGCTGGAGAAGGTGGGCTTCTGACCTGCACCGGTGCTGCCGGTGATGCCGTTGACCATCACGTCGTCCTGAAGGATCCCCATCTTAGCAGCGGGCAGCAGTCCTAACTGGATGCAGGTGGCATAGCAACCGGGGTTGGCGACATGCTGCGCCTTCGCAATCTCGTCCTTGTGAATCTCCGGAAGACCGTAGACGAAATCATGAACCTCATCTTTAATCCTAAAGTCTTGTGCCAGGTCGATGATTTTTACGCTCGATGGAATGGCGTGTTTTTGGAGAAATTCCTTACTTTTGCCATGCCCGAAGCAGAAGAAGACAACATCGACATCATCGAACGGCATGTCGGCGGTGAACCGCAGGTCGGTATCGCCGTACAGTCCTTCGTGCACATCGCTCACCAGGTTGCCGGCATTGCTCTCGCTGTTGGCAAAGACAATCTCTGCCTGTGGGTGGTTCAGCAACAGTCGGATGAGCTCGCCACCCGTATAGCCTGCTGCACCTAAAATTCCAACTTTTATCATAGTTAACTATTTCTTTCTTAGAAAAATCATAGTTCGGGGGTAGGCTTTTACCTCTCCCCCTTATGTATTCCGTAATAAACCCTTAGCGGCGTGCTTGATACCTTGATGAAGCCCTTGGCTTCGTCTGCTGTCCAACCGGTCTGGGTCTCGCCATATTCACCGAGTTTCGACTTCGTCAGGTCGTCATTGCTGTCTATGCCGACGGTCTCGAATCCGTAGGGGCGCAGCTTCAGGATGGCTGTACCGTTCACGTGGCGCTGCGAGGAGGTGAGCATGGCCTCGATGTCGGGCATGACAGGCTCCAAGTACTGACTTTCATGCAGGAACATGCCATACCAGTTGGCGACCTGGTCTTTCCAGTACTGCTGCCATTTTGACAGTGTCGACTTCTCTAACAGGCGGTGAGCTTCGATGATGAGCTTGGGAGCGGCAGCCTCAAAGCCTACACGTCCCTTGATGCCGATGATGGTATCGCCGACGTTGCAGTCGCGGCCGATGGCGTAGGAGGCACCAATCTCTTCGATCTTCTGGATGGCTTTCACCCTGTCATCGAACTTCTCGCCGTTGACACCGACGATTTCGCCCTTCTCAAACTCTATCTTCAAGAGGCTTTCTTCCTGCCGGGTGGCATGTTTCAGGTAGGCTTCTTCGGGCAGTCCCTGTGTGGGGTCGAGCAGTTCGCCGCCACAGATGCTGGTTCCCCAGATGCCCACATTGTAGCTGTACTTCAGCTTGGTGAAGTCGGCGAAGAAGCCGTTCTCGTTCAGGTAGTCCACTTCCTCCTTGCGGGTGAGCTTCTTGTCGCGGGTCAGCGTGATAATCTCCACACCCGGAGCCATCACGAGGAATGTCATGTCGAAGCGTATCTGGTCGTTGCCTGCTCCGGTAGAGCCGTGTGCGATGGCATCGGCTTTGATCTCGTTGGCATAGCGGGCGATGGCGATGGCCTGGAAGATGCGCTCCGACGACACGCTGATGGGGTAGCAGTTGTTGCGCAGTACGTTTCCGAAGATCATGTACTTCAGTGACTTTTCGTAATACTCCTGTGTCACGTCGAGGGTGACATACTTCGCAGCCCCCAGCTTGTAGGCGTTCTCCTCGTTGGTTTTCAACTGCTCGGCGCTGAATCCGCCGGTGTTGGCGCAGGCTGCATGTACTTCATAGCCTTCCTTGGCAAGTTTCATCACCGTATACGATGTGTCCAAACCGCCGCTAAAGGCTACCACGACTTTGCGGCCCACCCCCGTCCCCTCCCCAGGGAGGGGTGAACAGCCTTGATTGTTTACTTGTTTTTTAGTTTCCATATTGTCTCTTGTATTTTATTTTTAACTTCATTGGTGTTGCCGATTATTTCTTCATTAGTAAACCGTAGTACGGTATAGCCTCTTGAATTTAGCCATGCTGTCCGTTCAGCATCGTTTATCTGTTGACTTGGCAAATGATGATAGCCGCCATCTATTTCTATGATAAGCTTTAATGTCGGGCATGAGAAATCGGCAATGAACTGTCCTATGATGTGTTGTCTCCTGAACGAGACGCCCATTTGCCTGCCTTTCAGCATGTTCCATGTGATGGATTCTCCTTCTGTCGGATGCTTACGGTTTTTTGTAGCAAAATCTTTCAGCAAGTCATAAACTGAGACATCGGCTGCCTGATACATCTTTTTGGGCGTTGCTTCTCCCCTCCCCAGGGAGGGGCTGGGGGTGGGCTTCTCTATCTCCTTTATCCTGTCCAGCACCTCTTGTGGCAACTTCGCCGGCAGGTGTTCTTCCGGGTCGTAGAGCATGGCGGTGCAGATGCAGTATTTCCGCCCCGTGCGGTGCAGCACATCTACGTTGATGCAGCCTTCGCAACCGCGCCAGAACGCTTCGTCGTCGGTCAGGTCGGCGAAGGTCACGGGTTGGTAGCCCAGTTCCGTGTTCATCTTCATCACGGCAGCACCGCTGGTGAGTGAGAAAATCTTGGCGTGCGGCCAGCGTGTGCGTGCCAGCGTGAACGTCATGTCCTTGATGCGCTTGGCGAGTCCGATGCCTCGGTAGTCGGGATGAACAATCAGACCACTCGTGGTCACATACTGTTTGTTGCCCCATGTCTCGATGTAGCTGAAGCCTGCAAACGTATCGCCGTCTAAGGCGATGACCGCCTTGGCCTCCTTCATCTTCGTTGCCAGATACTCGTGGGTACGCTTGGCGATGCCCGTTCCACGCACCTTGGCAGCGTCTTCTATTGTCTTTAAAATGGTGTCGACATACTTCTCGTGCGAAGCCTCGGCAACCACCACCTTAATCTTATCCATTTCTTATTTCCTACTTATATATTTATATTGTACTTTCTCTGGCCTTTACTTCTCCCCTCCCCAGGGAGGGGTCCGGGGGTGGGCTCTCCTACTTAATATCCGGTATCACCGCGCACAGTTCCCCGATGACCTCTTCGCGTGTAGCACCTTCTTTGAGTACGATGAAGATGGTGTCGTCGCCGGCAATGGTTCCGATGATGCTGGGTATGTCGCTGTAGTCCAGGTTGTAGGCAATGGCGCTGGCGTAGCCCGGTCTTGTCTTGATGACACCCATGTTGCCAGAGAAGTTGAGCGACAGAAAGCCTGATGTCTGCAACATCTCCTGTGCCGACCTTGGCGTCTTCACCCGCTTGTACATCGTTTCGTTGGGCAGCACGTATACGTATTTCCCATTCATGCTGGCAGCCTTTGCCACCTTCAACTGCTTCAGGTCGCGGCTCAATGTGGCTTGTGTCAGCTTGTACCCTTCTTTCTCTAACGCCTGCAACACCTCTTCTTGCGAGCACAGTTCCTGGCTCGAAATGAGCATCTTCAGCGTCTCCATTCTGCTAGTCTTGATCTTCATGTGTCTGAATATTTATTCAAAAGCGGATGCAAAATTACGTATCTTTATGCAAATAGCCAAATAAAAAGCCTATAATCTTTGCAAAAAGTGGATGTTGCTTAAGTTTCGGGAGTTAAAGGGGAGTTCTTTGCAAGCAAAGCGACCAAAGGTCGAGCGAAAAGGGAGTTAAAATATAGCACGTCTTTAGATATGCTTAGACCCAACAAGAAACTCGCATGTTTCTTATTGGGTCTTAATCTTCTCATCCACAAAATCTGACTTCTTTCCTCCCCTCCCCAGGGAGGGGGTGGGGGTGGGCCTCTCTTTACTCCCTGTTCCCCAGCAGCCTGAGCAGGTGGATGAAGAGGTTGATGAAGTCTAAGTACAGACTCAGCGCACCCAACAGTGCTATCTTCTGTGCCGACTCGCCGGCATCCTCAGCATCCATGAGCATCTCCTTGATCTTTTGTGTGTCCCAAGCCGTCAGACCTACGAATATCAGGACACCTGCGATACAGATGATGAACTCCAGTCCGCTGCTCTTCAGGAAGATGTTCACGATGCCTGCGATAATCAGTCCGATCAGTGCCATCATCATGATGCTGCCCATCTTCGACAGGTCCCGCTTCGTGGTGTAACCGAAGACAGCCATCGCCGCAAACGTTCCGGCGGTGATGAAGAACACCTTGGCAATGGACGATGCCGTATAGACCAGGAAGATGTATGCCAACGTTACTCCGTTGATGACGGAGAACAGGATGAACATCAGCGTAGCGGTAGTCAACGCTATCTTCTGGATGCGTGCCGATGTGTAGAAGACGATGCCCAACTCGGCGGCTGCCAGTACCCAGAAGACTATCGGGTTGCCGTAGATGGCCTGCAGGACGGCAGGCGAATGGGCTACTCCGTAGGCGGTGACGCCGGTGATGACCAGTGCCAACGCCATCCAGGTGTATACCTTGCGCATCAATACAGGGAATGCTTGCGACATCTCTAACTCCCGTTCGCGAGAGTTGATGGTGCTGTTGAATTCTTGATAGTTCATGTTCTTTTTCCTTTTTATAAAGTTTCCGCGGCTAAAGCCGATGCAAAAATAAGCATTTACTACCATATCAACAAATCCCGTGCCATTTTATTTTTGTTTTTCATTATTTATGGTTATCTTTGTACCCGATACTATTCATTAACTCCAGCCGCGAAGCGGCTAACTCACAATAAGCCTCAAAGCGGCCTGAAAAACAAAAAGGAAAATATGAATAAGAACGTTTTCATCATTTTATGCCTGATGCTCAGCGTCTGCGGCAACATGCAAGCCCAAAAGGTGAAGAACTTTATCAGCAAAGGCGACAGCCTGTTGTCGGTGCGCTACTACCGTAGCAAGTTTGATACGGCGTACATCATGCGCCCGAAGACGAAGCTGACGCTGACGGGAAGGTTCAACGTCTCTGGTTCTGACATCGAACTGTGGGGCAAGGATGCAGGGGCGGACTTCCACTCCCAGATGACCTCCGACTGGAAGACGACGGTCAGCGTGGGTGTCAACTACATGGGCGTGGGCATCTTCCTTGCCATCAACCCTGCCAAGATGATGGGAAAGTACAAGGACTTGGAACTTAACTTCACCTCCTACGGCAACCGCTGGGGCTTCGACATCGCCTACCAGAACGCCAAGTACTTCAACGGTTGGTATGAGGAGTCGGGCAAGGGACGCATGGGAATACCCAACGACATGCTCTCGATGAAGACGCTGAACGTCAATGCCTACTATGCCTTCAACCACAGGAAGTTCTCCTATCCCGCCGCCTTCTCCCAGACGTACATCCAGCGTCGCTCGGCAGGCAGCTTCCTCCTGGGCTTGTCGGGACAGGCACAGTGGACGAAGACGAAGGGCGACTACGAGTCATTCCTCAGAGGACTCAACGTGGGTGTCGGCGCAGGCTATGGCTACAACTGGGTGCCGGGACGCCGCTGGCTGCTCCACCTGTCTACCATCCCCACGGTGATCGTCTTCAGCCGCTCTTGGGTGAACGTCAACGGCAACCGTTCCCCCATTCGCTACCATTTCCCCTCGTTCATCGTCCCCACCCGTGCAGCCGTCGTCTACCAGTTTGGCAGGTGCTTCGTCGGTACCTCGGCAGTGTTCAACTTCACCAACATCGGCGACAAGGACAAGCTGGCGGTAGACAATTACAAGTGGCTCACCCGCCTGTTCTTCGGATACAGGCTGTAGCCCCACCCCCGACCCATTTTCCCCTCGCTTAACCGTATGTTTCAATGAGGTACTTCACGAACTGCGGGTCCCCGAAATCCCGGGTTCCTGCGTCGTGCTGATTCATAGCAGCAATCTGATTCATCTCTTCCGTTGTCAGTGTGAAGTCGAAGATGTCAATGTTCTGCGCCATACGTTCTTTGTGGGTTGACTTGGGAATGGCAACGATACCACGCTGGGTGAGCCAACGAAGGGCGACCTGAGCGGCCGTCTTGTTGTACTTTGCACCTATAGAAGCCAGTAATTCACTCTTCACAATAGCATCGGTGCCTTGTCCGCCGAGAGGGTACCACGCCATCATCTTGGTGCCAAACTCGCTGAGGGTCGGCTGTATGCCTGTCTGCTGAGTAAGTGTGTTGCACTCCAACTGGTTCACCATCGGCTTCACCTCTGTATAGTGGGCGAAGTCGAAGAAACGGCCTGCCTGGAAGTTGCTCACACCGATGGCACGCACCTTGCCATCACGATAGGCTTTCTCCATCGCCCGCCACGTGCCGAAGACATCACCGTAGGCTTGATGGATAAGCAGCAAATCTATATACTCTGTCTGCAATTTGCGAAGACTTTCGTCTATACTCTTGGCAGCACGCTCCTCACCAGCGTTAGAAATCCATACCTTTGTCACGAGAAACAAATCTTCTCGTCTGATACCGCTCTTGCGCCAGGCATTACCTACACCTTCTTCGTTTTGATAGGCTTGTGCTGTGTCTATCAGCCGATAGCCCACCTCCAATGCGTCACTGACACAATTTTCACACTCGTTAGGGCTTACCATAAATACGCCGTAGCCCAATGTCGGCATCTCAACACCGTTAAATAACTTAATATACTCCATTACTATGAACTTTAAACTATGAACTATGAATTATGAATTATGAACTATGAACTATAAACTCTTTAACCACTTCTCTACCTTTGCCTTACCTGTGCGTACCTCGTGGCCGTAGATGCTGAACCCCTTCGTGACGTTGGCACCTGGGAAGGCCTGTTCCACGTCTTCAACGCAACTGGCAAGTCCGCTGCCTTCGTGGGTGGTGAAGGGGATGACGGTCTTGCCCTTCAGGTCATTGGCGTGTTTCTTGAAGAAGGTGAACATCACCTGGGGATAGGTGCCCCACCAAACGGGCCCACCGATAAAGACGGTATCGTACTTTGACAAATCGATGTCGCCCTCATATTCCGGTAACTCACCGTTCTTTGCTTCTTCTTTTGCCAACTTGATCAGCGGATTATACGCCATGCCGTCATACTTGTGGGTGACAATCTCGAACTGCTCTGCACCCGTCAACTCCGTGATATAGTCGGCAACGATCTTCGTGTTGCCCACCTCAATGTTTCCTACTGCGTAGTTGTCTCCTGCATGCGAGAAGAATACTACTAAGCTCTTTCCTTCCTTGTTCATCATTTTCTCTTGTTTTGCGCCCCCTGTACATGCTGTCGATACAAACAGTGCTACAGTGGCTGCGATTAGACTTTTTATATTCATATTTATTGTTGTTTGGTGATTTGTACGGTGCAAAGATATGATGATTTCCCCATGTTGTTGTTTTACAAATTGCTTTATGATTTTCACTTTTTACACAAAACGTTCGTTTATCAGTAAATGATGGTGTATCTTTGCCGAAAATAACAACGACATGAAGACCGATTTTCAATATTCAACAGACTTCTATGGTATCAATGCGGCAGAGCTGAAACACTCCTGTTTGCACTTGCTTTGCCTGGCTGGGGAGGGAAGCTTTGTGTTTAACGAGCATTGCTACCATATCGCAAAGAACGACTTGGTAGTGATACCGGTGCCCTCTCGTATCAGCAACCTCGCTGCTCATTCTGATATGCGGGTAGAGTGGTTTGCAGCCGACTATAAATTCCTGCAAAATCTGTTACCGTCAAACAACTACAGCATTGGAGGCAGCATCTCGCTGAACCAGAATCCTGTTATCAAACTGACAGACGAGCAGGTAAGACATCTGCACGATGACTTTCATCGTCTGCGCAATCGCATGGAAGATAGTCACTTGCAGTTCTATAGTGAGCTGATGGGCAGTCTATGTCTGACAATGATGTACGACATCTTTGAAGCACATGCCCAGCGCGATGCCACGGATAGCCATACCGACCGTACCGCCTATATAGTGAAGCAACTGATGGCTTTGCTGTCCACGGGCATTAGCCGGACAGAGCGTGAAGTGGGCTATTATGCTGAGCGCCTGAACGTGTCGCCTAAATACCTCTCTGCCACCATTAAGCGTATGACGGGGCATAGCGTCACGTCCTACATAGACCGTTATACCATTCCAATCTTAAAAAACTATCTGAATGACGAACGTCTGTCGCTTACTCAGATAGCAGAACTCATGAACTTCACCTCCTTGTCGTATTTCAGCCGTTATTGCGCTAAACATCTTGGTAAGTCGCCAAGTGAATATAGGTTGAGTGTTCAGCCGAAGTTCGATAATATATAATAATATAATAAGGTGTTATTTTCCGAAATCCTTACCAATCGTCCATTGATTGTTAAATAACTGTTAAAATCTTTATTTTCTCCTCGTAAAATTTGTCTGTGTGGTGAAAAGGCAGTACTTTTGCATCCGCTTTTGAGGGGTGTCCCCTTTGAGGCATACAGAGAAGCGATCTT
>DEJO01000036.1:0-821 GCA_002353555.1 Prevotella sp. UBA2746
GTACAGACATCATCAAGCCAGACGCCAACCCTTCGCTTTCGAGCGGAAACGACTGGGTGGATGGTCGTAGAACTGACTACATGGAAGAGGATACCGAGGACGAAGGTTATGGCTACCGCCGGTATAACCTCTGGGATAGATAATAGGAATAATGCAATTTTGCATTATATATGCGCTGTGAAGCGCGTTTGCACATAACAATTTATTCATCGTTCGGCTCCACGCTGTTTGGCGTGGGGCCCTTTTTTGTTGCCCGTTGTCCTCGTGGCAGGCGGAGAAGGCTCTGTTTGTGCAAGTTGAGCAGCGGATTATGCCCGATGCCGTGAAAAAATGATTACTTTTGCAGCACAATCAACAGTGATGAGAAAGGTTAGCAGGCTTAAACGTTTGTGGATATGGCTCAGCCGGTGCAGCCATTCGCGCGGCTTCGGTGTGCAGTCGCCTTGGGCCTACTCGTTCATCCGCTACGTGGTGAGCGAGCACTATCCCTATTATGCCTACGACGAGCTGTGCCAGCGCTATGCTGAAGCCGATGCCGTGACTCGCAAGCTGGCCGAGTTCTATTTCCGTCTGGCCAATTTCCGTCAGCCGGAGGTGGTGGCCTGCTACGGAGCCACGTCGCCGCTCTATGCCGCCTACATGAAACGCGGCTGCCGCAAGCTGCGCACCGTCGGGGTGGGGAGTGGCAGCAGCGTTGCCGCCTGGCGCAGCCGGTTGCTCGGCCTGGGGCGAGTGGACCTTCTGCTGCTGTGTGCCGACGGCAGAGCCGATGCTTTCGTGGATGCCCTGCTGCCGCTGGCCGACGAGAGGCTGGTGCTCGT
>DEJO01000036.1:869-9210 GCA_002353555.1 Prevotella sp. UBA2746
TGGCAGCGCATCATAGACAGCGACGTGGCCGGTGTGAGCTTCGACCTGTACTACTGCGGCGTGGTTTTCTTCGACAGAAAGATGTATAAACAGCAGTATGTGGTGAACTTCTGACGGGGGGCACTGCGCAAATAGCGCAGTGTACGTAACAGGAGGAAAGTGGGAAAAGTAACAGGAGGAAAGTGGGAAAAGTGCAGGCGGAAAGCGGAAAAAGTGCAGGCGGAAAACGGGAAAAGTGCCGTAAACTTTCTCCAAGAGCCTTGTAGTAACCTTCCAGAGGCTCTGGAGCAGTGTTACAGCTATCCTGTAGCATTGTTCCGGGGCTCTTGGAGAAAGTTTACGGACGCATCGGTAAAATTCCGCCGCTGCCCTTCGCCGAAGTTACTGTCGTTCGACAGAGCAAATAAAAAAAGTTTTTTTTATTTTGCTCTTTACTCACTTATTCGTAACTCTGGCCTCCGCCGAAGTTACTGTCGTTCGACAGAGCAAATAAAAAAAGGTTTTTTTATTTTGCTCTTTACTNNGTAACTTTGCAGCCCGTATGTGTGGTCACGAACCTTATATGATAGACTTGTTGGGCCTTGCTCAGGGGCATACGCTGCTGAGCATGAGGCTTGATGATGCTTTCTTTGAGGCCGAAGACCAGACGGAGATACTGGGAGGTGACGTTTCCGTCGGGCTCGACATAGAGCGTTGCGGCGAAGTGTTCATCGTGAAGTTGTCAGCCGAGGGCCGTGTGGCCGTGGTCTGCGACCTCTGCCTCGATGCGATGGATCAGCCCGTGGCTTCGGAAACCACTTTCAGCGTGCGCCTTGGCGACGAAGACGACTACTCGGACGACGTGGTCATTGTTTCGCGCGAGCGCGCACAGATAGATATGCGTTGGCTATTGACAGAACAGATAATCCTCGCCCTACCCATCAAGCACGTTCATGCACCTGGAAAATGCAACGTTGCGATGACGGAAAAGCTCCATGAGCTGTCAGCTGCCCGAAGCAGTGATGCGGATGACAACAGTATTGTGGACCCACGCTGGGAGACGCTGAAGAGATTAAAGATTCAAAATTAAAGATTAACAATTATGGCACATCCTAAAAGAAGACAGTCGAAGACTCGTACTCGTAAAAGAAGAACTCATGACGGAGCTGTAGCTCCCACGCTGGCAGTATGCCCTAACTGCGGTGCTTACTACGTTTACCACACGGTATGTCCTACATGCGGATACTACAGAGGTAAGGTAGCTATCGAAAAGGAAACGGTTGAATAATGGAGAAAATCAACGCGATAATCACCGGTGTGGGCGGCTACGTGCCTGACTATATCCTGAACAATCAGGAATTGTCGCGCATGGTAGACACCAGCGACGAGTGGATTATGACCCGTGTGGGCATCAAGGAGCGTCATATTCTCACCGAGGAAGGTCTCGGCACGAGCTATATGGCGCGCAAGGCTGCCAAGCAGCTGATGCAGAAGACGGGTGTAGACCCCGACAGCATCGATGCACTTATCGTTACCACCACCACTCCCGACTATAAGTTCCCTTCTACAGCATCTATCGTTGTGGGCAAGCTCGGACTGAAGAACGCCTTCGCGTTCGACTTCGAGGCAGCCTGTTGCGGTTTCCTGTACACGCTCGATGTTGCAGCGTCGATGATTCAGAGCGGCAGGTATAAGAAAATCATCGTGATTGGTGCTGACAAGATGTCCTCACTGATAGACTATACCGACCGTCAGACCTGCGTCTTGTTTGGCGACGGTGCCGGTGCAGTATTGGTAGAGGCAACGACCGAAGAGAATGTCGGTGTGCAGAATTCCTATCTCCGTACCGATGGCAAGGGGTTGCCGTTCCTTCATCTGAAGGCAGGCGGCTCTGTTTGTCCTCCATCCCGTTTTACCGTAGACCACCGTCTGCACTACCTCTACCAAGAGGGGCGCACCGTTTTCCGCTTTGCTGTCACCGCCATGAGCGATGATGTAGTGGAAATCCTGAAGCGCAACGAGATGACTGCCGATGACGTTCAGTGGGTGATACCCCACGAAGCCAACATGCGCATCATCGAGGCAGTTGCCAAGCGTGCCGATTTCCCGTTAGACAAGGTGGTGATTAATATCGACCGTTACGGCAATACGAGTGCAGCCACTATCCCGTTGGCACTATGGGATCATGAGAGGAACCTCAAGAAAGGCGACAATATCATCTTTACCGCTTTCGGAGCCGGTTTCGTTCACGGTGCCTCTTTCTACAAGTGGGCATACGACGGAGCATCAGTCAGCGTGAAGAAGTAATTTTCAAGGGAGCTAAAGAAATAGAAAGCATCCCTTCGCGAGTTTTCGACAGGAAACAAACGGGTGGCATCCTTTCGGGGACATGCACCTGCAAGCGGAGAGATACCTTTGTTTCTTTAGCTCCTTTTCACTCCATAAAACACCTAAACATCATGCATAAAGCCGGATTTGTAAACATAGTAGGGAATCCCAACGTAGGCAAGTCGACGCTGATGAACCAGCTCGTGGGTGAGCGCATCAGCATTGCCACTTTCAAGGCACAGACCACCCGCCACCGTATCATGGGCATCGTGAACACTGATGACATGCAGATCGTCTTCAGCGACACGCCGGGCGTGCTGAAACCCAACTACAAGATGCAGGAGATGATGCTGGCGTTCTCAGAGAGTGCGTTAGCCGATGCCGACGTGCTGCTTTATGTCACGGATGTGGTAGAAGACCCAGAGAAGAACATAGACTTCTTGGAAAAGGTGCAGCAGATGAAGATTCCGGTGCTGTTGCTGATCAATAAGATTGATGAGCTGGCACAGAAGTCGGACGAGGCCGACAAACCCGGTAAGTCAGACAAATCAGACCAGTCGGACCAGTCAGGCAATTCTGACGCAAGGCTTGGCAGGTTGGTCGAGCGGTGGCACAAACTGTTGCCCAATGCCGAGATCCTGCCCATCTCTGCCAAGAATAAGTTTGGAGTAGACATTCTGCTGAAGCGCATCAAGGAACTGTTGCCAGACTCGCCGCCCTATTTCGGCAAAGACCAGCTGACAGACAAGCCAGCCCGCTTCTTTGTCAGCGAGATTATCCGCGAGAAGATACTGCTCTACTACGACAAGGAGATACCGTATTCTGTGGAGGTTCGTGTGGAAAGTTTCAAGGAGTCGGAGAAAAATATTCATATCCGGGCTATCATCTACGTGGAACGTGACTCGCAGAAGGGCATCATCATCGGACATCAGGGCTATGCTCTGAAGAAGGTGGGCATGGAGAGTCGCAAGGCTTTGGAGAAGTTCTTCGGCAAGCCCATCTTCCTTGAGACCTATGTCAAGGTAGACAAGGACTGGCGTTCGTCGCAGAAAGAACTCAATATCTTTGGCTATAACCCAGAATAACCATTCAATAAAGAAAGGAAGAAAGCGTATGAAAAAGTTAGTTTTCATGTTCATGGCATTGCTGTTTTCGTTTGGGACTGTTTCAGCTCAGACCGTGCAGGCTCATACCGAGTATACCAAATACACGGGAAAGATAGGACCACATGCCGTTACGTTGTACCTGAATATCAGGGAAGAGGTTGGAAATGTTGCTGGCTATTATTACTATGATGCCCGTCCTCAAAGTAAGTTCACGTTGAAGTTGGTGAAAAATGAGCCCAGTTTGGGTGGCTTTAACCGCGTGGAACTCAAAGAATATACTGCGAAGGGCAATCATACGGGCACCTTCCGTGGAGATGTCGTTTCTCGTGGTGACGGGTTCAGTGGCGTTTTTACAACCAAGAAAGGCAAGAAGTATAAGTTTGAATTGATGGAGGAATGATCGTATGGGAAATTTAGTAGCGATAGTGGGGCGCCCCAATGTGGGCAAATCCACGCTTTTCAATAGGTTGACGCAGTCGCGCAAGGCGATAGTCAGCGACACTGCCGGTACCACGCGCGACCGACAGTATGGTAAGTGCAGTTGGAACGGTCGTGAGTTCTCGGTGGTAGACACCGGAGGATGGGTAGTGAAGTCGGACGACATCTTTGAAGATGCCATCCGCAAGCAAGTGACCGTAGCCACCGAAGAAGCCGACCTTGTATTGTTTGTCGTTGACGTGGAAACAGGACTCACCGACTGGGATGAGGATGTAGCATTGATACTTCGCCGTACCAAGCTGCCGGTGATACTTGTTGCCAACAAGGTGGATAACAGTGCGGAATACTACCAGGCATCTGAATTCTACAAGCTGGGCTTGGGAGAGCCGCAGTGCATCTCTGCCGCTACAGGTGGAGGTACAGGCGACCTGCTCGACCTGTTGCTGACGAAGCTGAAGGCCGACGAAGAACCCGACATCGAGGAGAACATCCCGCGTTTTGCTGTTGTCGGTCGTCCCAATGCCGGCAAGTCGAGCTTGATCAACGCCTTCATCGGCGAAGACCGCAACATCGTTACCGACATTGCCGGTACCACCCGCGACAGCATCTACACCCGTTACGACAAGTTCGGCTTCGACTTCTATCTCGTTGATACCGCCGGCATCCGTCGTAAGAACAAGGTTACTGAAGACCTGGAGTTCTATAGCGTCATGCGCAGCATCCGTGCCATCGAGAACTCTGATGTCTGTATCCTCATGATTGATGCCACTCGTGGCATCGAGGCGCAGGACATGAACATCTTCCAGCTGATACAGAAGAACAACAAGTCGCTGGTCGTCGTCGTCAACAAGTGGGACTTGGTGGAAGACAAGAGCCAGAAGATTATCGACACCTTCGAGTCTGCCATCCGAAACCGCATGGCTCCTTTCGTCGACTTTCCCATCATCTTCAGCTCGGCCCTCACCAAACAGCGCATCTTCAAGGTGATGGAGACCGCCAAGAAGGTCTATCTCAACCGCAAGTCGCGCATTGGTACGACGAAGCTCAACGAGGTGTTGCTCCCCTTGATTGAGGCCTATCCGCCACCATCCATCAAGGGAAAGTATATCAAGATAAAGTATGTGGCACAGATCCCCGACACGCAGATTCCTTCTTTTGTGTTTTATGCCAATCTGCCGCAGTATGTCAAGGAACCCTATAAGCGTTTCTTGGAGAACAAGATACGTGAGAACTGGGACTTGCACGGCTGTCCCATTCATGTGTTCATCCGACAGAAATAGTATGCTGATGAAATTTCCCAGTTCCTCCCATAAGCATTGCTGCTGGCGGCATAGCTTCATTGCTGTAGTCCTGTTGCCGATGTATATCTTGTTGTTGTCTGGCTGCCGTCAGCAACAGGCAGATTCCTCCGAGCTTGCCGCACGTGTGGCTAAGCAATACTACGACCTGTTGATTAGTGGGCGCTATGAAGATTATGTTGCCGGTATCCACCAACCCGACTCCATCCCCGACAGCTACCGTTCGCAGCTGATAGACAATGCCAAGTTGTTTATGGAGCAGCAACGGCAGGAACATCAGGGATTGAAAGAGGTGTCGGTAGTCTCTGCCGTTGTCGGTGCCGACGGTCATATTGCCGATGTATACCTACTCTTCACTTTTGGTGATGGTAATACCGAGCAGGTGCTCGTCCCGATGGTGGAACGAGGCGGCAATTGGCTCATGAGATAAGGGTTGGAAGTCTTATTTCACAAATTGATGTTCCTGGTTTTCCACCTCTTTTACCTTCTTGAACAAATCTGAGGCGAAGACCAGGTCGTTCAGTTTCTTGTTGCTCGAACTGATGACGGTGTCTTTGTTTCCCTGCCATTCCTTTTTTCCGTCGGCAATGAAGACGATGTTCTCGCCAATACCCATCACCGAGTTCATGTCGTGGGTGTTGATGATGGTTGTCGTCTTAAACTCCTGAGTGATGCCGTGCAGCAGTTCGTCGATGACGAGCGATGTCTTTGGGTCGAGTCCTGAGTTTGGTTCGTCGCAGAAGAGGTACTTCGGGTTCATCACTATGGCGCGTGCAATGGCTACACGCTTCTGCATACCACCCGAAATCTCACCCGGATACTTGTTCTCAGCACCCTTCAGGTTGACTCGCTCCAGACATTCCATGGCACGTTTCTTACGTTCGCTAACGTTCTTTGTGGAGAACATGTCGAGCGGAAACATCACGTTTTCCAATACTGTCATCGAGTCGAAGAGTGCAGCACTCTGAAAGATCATTCCCATCTCGCGGCGCATCAGCACCTGGTCTCTCTTCGTCATCTGCACGAAGTTGCGTCCGTCGTATAGGATTTCGCCCTTCGTCGGTTCCAACAATCCTACGATGTTCTTCATCAGTACCGTCTTTCCAGCACCTGACTGTCCGATAATCAGGTTCACCTTACCGTCTTCAAATACGGTGTTGATGTCGGTGAGCACTTCTCTTCCACCGAACGACTTGTGCAAATGTTTTACTTCTATCATATGATGATGGATTCGTTCTTTTTATCGATAGCAGATGTGTTAACTGAGAAGTTGGGTGAGGAAGACGTCAGAGAACAGGATGAGAACGCTGCTGTTCACCACGGCAGCGGTAGATGCCTTTCCTACCTCCACACTGCCGCCCTCCACGGTGTAGCCAAAGAAACTGGCAACGCTGGCGATGAGGAAGGCAAAGAATGTGCTCTTGATGATACTCATCCACAGGAACCATGGTACGAAACTGTGTTGCAAGCCCGCTGTCAGGTCTTCGGGTGGCAGCACGTGTCCTATATACGCTGTGGCGTAGGCACCCAGTATGCCTGTTGCCGCAGAAAAGACCACCAGGAACGGCATGATGGTGATGAGTCCAAGTACTTTGGGCAGTATCAGGAACGATGCCGAGTTGATGCCCATAATCTCCAAGGCATCAATCTGTTGGGTGACGCGCATGGTTCCCAGTTCCGAAGCTATGTTGGACCCTACCTTACCGGCAAGAATCAGACACATGATAGACGAGGAGAATTCCAACAGCAGAATCTCGCGTGTGGTGTAGCCGCTCACCCATCGGGGCATCCACGGACTCTGTATGTTCAGCTTCATCTGGATGCAGATGACCGCCCCGATGAAGAAGGAGATGAGCAACACGATGCCTACTGAGTCTACACCCAGTGCCGACATTTCCGTGACATAGCGCTTGGCAAACATGCGCAGGCGCTCAGGACGCGCGAACGTACGTCCCATCAGCTTCAGATATCGTCCAAAGGTAAAAAGCCAATGATATATTACCATAGTGTGTCCTAATTCTTAATCGTGCGTGCAAAGTTACGATTAAGCGAGTGAAATGCAAAATAAATCTGTTTTTCTTTTGCATTTTATTTTCTTCTTCGTATCTTCGCAACCAATATGGACGAATCGACAAACACAGTGACCGAAAGGCAAGAGCAGGGCGGAGCGATGCTGCGCACGGAAGGACTGGTGAAGGTGTACGGTAAGCGAACCGTTGCCAACGGCGTGAGCATCAACGTCAGGCAGGGCGAGATCGTAGGGCTGCTGGGACCTAACGGTGCTGGCAAGACCACCTCGTTCTATATGACGACAGGTCTCGTGGTGCCCAATGCCGGACATGTATACATCGATGATCAGGAGATTACCGACTATCCCGTCTACAAGCGTGCACGAGCCGGCATCGGCTATCTGCCACAGGAGGCGTCGGTGTTCCGTAAGATGACAGTTGAGGACAACATCATGTCCGTATTGGAGATGACGAAGCTCACCAAAGAGCAACGCCAGGAGAAGCTGGAGAGCCTGATTGCCGAGTTCCGGTTGGGTAAGGTGCGCAAGAATACCGGTGACCGCCTCTCAGGTGGTGAGCGCCGCCGCACCGAGATCGCCCGTTGTCTCGCCATCGACCCGAAGTTCATCATGCTCGACGAGCCTTTTGCCGGTGTAGACCCTATTGCTGTGGAGGACATCCAGTACATCGTCTGGCGGCTGAAGTACCGTAACATCGGCATCCTCATCACCGACCACAACGTGCACGAGACGCTGAACATCACCGACCGTGCCTACCTGCTGTTCGAAGGACGCATCCTTTTCCAGGGGAAACCCGATGAGTTGGCGCAAAATCCAGTCGTGAAGGAGAAGTATCTCGGTTCCAACTTCGTGTTGCAGAAGAAGAACTTCCAGCTTTTGGACGAAGAACGCCGGGCGCGTGAACTGGAAGAAGATGAGAATGAGCAGAAATACAATAATTAAAAACCAACAGATATGAAGAAGCTAACTTTATTATTCGTGATGCTCGTCTCCATGGCGATGGGCGTACAGGCACAGACCGTGCTGACCGTAGCTCAAGACGACTCAGGCGACTATTCAACAATTCAAGATGCTATCAATGCAGTGGCTGAAGGTGCAGAGGCTACCATCAAGGTCAAGGCAGGCACCTATGAGGGAATGGTGAAGGTGGGTACGCGCCAGAA
>DEJO01000036.1:9242-67847 GCA_002353555.1 Prevotella sp. UBA2746
GCGGCAAGGATGTGCGCGACTATGCTACCGTTGCAGTCTTCGCCCCTGACTTCTATGCACAGGACATCTGCATGCGGAATACGGGTGGTGCTACCGCAGGTCCGGCGTTGGCACTCCACTTAGACGGTGACCGCGGTACCTTCTATCGTTGCAAGATAGCTGGTTACCAAGATACCCATCGCACCAAGAAGGAGACGCGCAGCTACTATAAGGACTGTGTCATCGAGGGAGCCACGGACTACATCTATTCCGGCGGTACGGCATGGTTTGAAAACTGTACGCTGAACAGCGTCGGAAACGGGTATATTACTGCACCCGAAGATCTTACTATCTACACCACCGCTGAGAACGGCACGCAGATATGGCTCGGCTTTATCTTCAACAACTGCACCGTGACCAAGAATACGGGTGTCAGCAGCGTGTGTCTGGGACGTTGCTGGGGCGCTGAGAAGTGCGGAAGCATGTTCCTCAACTGCAACCTGAATAATATCATCAAGGCTGCCGGGTGGGAGACGATGGGTGGCAACGACGGAACGAAATCGTACTATGCCGAGTATAAGAGTATGAACGGTACTGCTTTGGCTGACGTTTCAAATCGTATCAACTGGAGCCATCAGCTGACAGATGCCGACTACCAAAAGGTGAACACTTGGGCAAAGGTCGACGCAGCCTACAGAGCCATCAAGACAACTGCTCCGGCATACAATCCCGAAGCAGTCATTGCAGCCCATCAGACCATCGACGACTATGCCGACATTGAGCAGAATCCATCACAAATGCTGGCGTTCCCGACAGCGCGAGGCTTCGGCAAGTTTGCTTCCGGCGGTCGTGGCGGCAAGGTGGTAGAGGTGACCCGACTGGATGACAACCCTTCTAATCCCCAGGAAGGCTCACTACGTTGGGCGTTGACGGTCGCAGGCAAAGAAAATGCCACCATTGTCTTCAAAGTATGTGGCACTATTACGTTGGAGGAGAATGCTCAAAAGAAACGTGAATTGCGTGCATCGCTGAAGAACGTCACCATTGCCGGACAGACTGCACCTGGTGAGGGTATCCTTATTCGTGGCGGAAAGTTGAACTTTGGCGGTTCTAAAAACGTAATCATTCGAAATATACGTTCCCGTCTGGGGAATAAAGGACTAGAGAAAAATGAAGGCGAAACTGATACTCAATGGCGTGAGCGTAATTTCATAGACGGAGGCTCAATAGGTATTGAGAATTCAAGAAATATCATTGTAGATCACTGCTGTTTCGGATGGAGTGCGGAAGAGAATATGACTATGTATGACAATCAGTTCACAACAGTTCAGTGGTGTATTCTGCATGAGGGCTTGTATGATGCAGGTCACCCCAAGAAGACAAAGCGCAGCTATGCTTGCCAATGGGGTGGTTCACCTGCAACATTCCATCACAACTTACTTGCCAACAACCACAACAGAAGTCCGCGTATCAATGGCGCCAGTAATTCTGCTTACAACGATGTTAACTTGACAGCTGGAGACCGTAACGTTTTCTTGGAGTATATGAACAATGTCAACTTCAACTGGGCAAAACAGAACTCCTGCTATGGTGGTGAGAACGAAGCTAAACCTTACAGTTCGCATGAATGTAACTTTGTGGGTAACTACTACAAGCCAGGACCTGCTCGTTCGGGAAGCAGTTCGTCGTATTATATACAGATTGACGACCATCGGAGTGATAAAGGGGATTATGTTTGCGACATACCGTCCGTATGGTATTTTGCCGATAACTATATGGAAGGAACTGCCAATGCTTCTGCCAACACGGATAACTGGAATGCGGTAAAGAACAATACTCACTATGCTTTGACAGACATGAAAGCTACCTCGTTAGTTTATCCGTCACCGGAATACGTTCGCCCGCTTGCTTCACAATTTGATAATTACGATGACTACCGTACACCTACCGAATCAGCCGTCAGTGCTTATGCAAACGTAATAGCCAAGGTTGGTACCATCAATCGAGACGTAGTAGAAAAGCGAGTGATTGAAGATGTAGTATCGGGTACTCCGAAGTATCAAAATTCAGGTACTTTCAAAAAAGGCATAATAGACACTCCATTTGATGTCGAAGGATATACAGATTATGCCCCTGCCACAGCCTATACTGACAACGACCACGACGGTATGGACGATGCATGGGAGTTGCAGAACGGATTCGACCCCTCCAACCCTGAAGACCGCAACGTGGTTGCCTCGAAGCAAGGCTATACTGCGCTGGAGGTGTTCCTGAACAGCTTGATGGGAGAGATTATTCCCATAGAGACAACGGGCATCAAGACCGTTGCTGCCGACAAGTCACTGAAGAACGTCTCCCTCTATTCCGTCAACGGCATGCAGGTGAGCAGGGTGAAGGGTGACGGTGACTTGCGTCTGAAGTCTCTGCCTTCAGGCATCTACATTGAGCGCAAACAGTATGCCGACGGCACCACGCAGACGCGAAAGGTTGCCTTCAAGTAATTGCTATTCAGGTTTCTGAAGTCAAGAGATAAATTGAGGGTGTGTCATTTGTGAAGTGAACCCCGAAAGTTTTTTGTCTAACTTTCGGGGTTCACTTCAGGTATGCTTCCGCTTTTATATTTATAACTCATTGATTACCAATAAGATATAAAACGTGTGCAGAATGTAGTATTATTATTTTATTCTCCCTGTAGGGGAACCCTCATCGGTGCTGTTTGCGCTTGATACAAGGCTATATATACATCACCCACTTGCACTGGTATCAGTCTTTCTTATCCCGAACTGGGGTAAATGATGGAAGCCCGATGCTGTCACAGCGTCAGGCCTCCTGTAAACTTCAAACAACCAAGTATAGGTATGGCTTGAATTATCGGATAAAGAGCAGCTCGCGATACTTCGGTAGCGGCCAGAGCGAGTCGTCGACGATGAGTTCCAGCTTGTCTATCTGGTAGCGGATCTCTTCGAGCTTAGGCTCTATCGTGTCATGGTAGGCGATAGCTTTCTGGTGTTCGTCTTCTATCTTGTTGGCAAGTTTGCGCGCGTTCACCAGTTCTTCCACCTGCTTCTCTATGCTGTTCGTGCGCTCGGCAATCTCTTCGATGAGTTTGATGTTGCGTTCCGACAGACGTTCAGCCTTGTCTTTCGGGAAGACATCAGCCATGTTCTCGACGTTCTTCAGCAGCTGCGACTGGTAGTGGGTGGCGACGGGAATGATGTGGTTCATCGAGAGGTCGCCCAGCACACGGGCCTCTATCTGTATCTTCTTGGTGTAGGTCTCCCACTTCACCTCGTTGCGTGCCTCCAGTTCCTTTTGGGTCATGACGCCCAGCTGCTCGAACATGGTCACGCTCTCCGCATCAAGGTAGCGCTCAAAGATTTTCGGACACGACTTCTCAACGTCCAGTCCACGCTCCTGAGCCTCTGCCACCCATTCGTCGCTGTAGCCGTTGCCGTCGAACCGGATGGGCTTGCATGTCTTGATGTCTTCGCGCAGAATGTCGATGATGGCATGGAAGGTGGCATGATGTCCGGTTCCGGCCAGCTGCTTTTCCAGTTCTGGTATGCGTTCGTCAACGCGTTTCTTGAAGTTGTTGAGAGCTTCTGCAACGGCACTGTTCAATACGATCATCGCACTGGCACAGTTGGCTTCAGACCCTACGGCACGGAATTCAAACCTGTTGCCGGTGAAGGCAAAGGGGCTGGTGCGGTTGCGGTCGGTGTTGTCGATGAAGAGTTCGGGTATCTCCGGGATATCCATCTTCATCCCTTGTTTGCCAGCCATTGCCAGGATGTCGTCCTTGTCGGCTTTCTCAATGTGGTCGAGCAGTTCGCTGACTTGTTTGCCGAGGAAGGAAGAGATGATGGCTGGCGGTGCTTCGTTCGCTCCCAGTCGGTGAGCATTGGTTGCCGACATGATGCTTGCCTTCAGCAGTCCGTTGTGCTTGTATACCCCCATCAGCGTCTCTACGATGAAGGTGGCGAAGCGCAAGTTTTGTTCGGGAGTCTTTCCGGGAGCATGCAGCAAGATGCCGTTGTCTGTAGAGAGGCTCCAGTTGTTGTGCTTGCCTGAGCCGTTGATGCCAGCAAACGGTTTCTCGTGCAGCAGTACTCGGAATCCATGCTTGCGTGCCACCCGTTTCATGACAGACATGAGCAACATGTTGTGATCCACGGCGAGGTTGGTCTCTTCGAATATCGGTGCCAGCTCAAACTGGTTGGGTGCCACCTCGTTGTGGCGTGTCTTGCAGGGGATGCCCAGTTCGAGTGCTTCGATCTCCAGTTCTCGCATGAAGGCGGCGACACGTTCAGGAATGGCACCGAAGTAGTGGTCATCCATCTGTTGGTTCTTGGCAGAGTCGTGTCCCATGAGGGTGCGTCCGGTGAGCAGCAAGTCCGGTCGTGCAGAGTATAGTCCCTCGTCGACAAGGAAGTATTCCTGTTCCCAGCCCAGGTTGGAGGTCACCTTCTTTACTGTCGGGTCGAAGTAATGGCATACATCTGTAGCTGCCACGTTGACGGCATGGAGCGCCCGCAAGAGCGGTGCCTTGTAGTCGAGGGCTTCCCCGGTGTAGGAGATGAAGACGGTGGGGATGCAGAGCGTGTCGTCTATGATGAAGACGGGTGAGGTCGGGTCCCATGCGGAGTAGCCACGTGCCTCGAAGGTAGAGCGTATGCCTCCGCTGGGGAAAGAGCTGGCATCAGGTTCCTGCTGTACCAGCAGCTTGCCGGTGAATTCCTCTACCATGCCACCCTTGCCGTCGTGCTCTATGAACGAGTCGTGCTTCTCGGCAGTTCCCTCCGTGAGGGGCTGGAACCAGTGTGTGTAATGTGTCACCCCGTTTTCTGTTGCCCACTGTTTCATTCCTTCAGCCACGGCATCAGCAATCTCTCGGTCGAGTCGTGCTCCGTTTTCCATCACGTCAACCATCTTTTCATACACGTCCTTGGGCAGGTACTTGTACATTTTCTCACGGTTGAAGACCTTCTTTCCGAAATACTTCGCAGGTCGTTCTTCTGGTGTCTTTACGTCGAGCGGCTTTTTCTTAAAAGCCTCGCCGACCACTTGAAATCTTAATGTTTCCATCATTTTTGCGTTTTTGTGTTTGTGATTAAACAATTGACAATTCCCTTCATCCTTGTCTACTCATCCAATTCTCTATTCTCCTAAGCGCCTCTTCTGTCTGTTCATGGCTGCCGAAGGCCGTGAAGCGGACATAGCCCTCGCCCGACGGACCGAAGCCCACACCAGGTGTGCAGACCACATGGGCACCATAGAGCAGTTCTTCGAAGAACTGCCAGCTGGATGTGCCTGACGGCGTGCGCATCCAGATATAGGGAGCATTTTCTCCACCATAGCATTCAAATCCGAGACTTCTCAAGACGGTGAGCATGTGGCGGGCGTTCTGCATGTAGTAGTCGATGGTCTGTTGCACCTGCTCCTTGCCTTCCGGGGTGTAGATGGCCTCTGCAGCCCGCTGTGAGATATAGCTGGCTCCGTTAAACTTCGTAGACTGGCGGCGGAGCCATAACTGGTGAAGCGGAATACGCTCACCCTCGAAGGTGGCTACCGTCACCTCCTTGGGTACGACCGTGTATCCACAGCGCACTCCTGTGAAGCCGGCTGTCTTGGAATATGACCTGAACTCGACGGCACATTTGCGTGCACCACGTATCTCATAGATAGAGTGGGGGATGTCTGGATCCTGGATATAGGCTTGGTAGGCTGCATCATAGAAGATGAGCGCATCGTTCTTCAGTGCAAAGTTCACCCACTTGCGTAGCTCCTGCCTGGAGATGACCGTTCCCGTGGGGTTGTTGGGATAACAGAGATAGATGACGTCCATGTGCTTGTCTTCGGGTATTTTTGGAATAAACCCGTTCTCTGCCGTGCAGGGCATGTATGTCACGTTGGTCCATTTGCCGTCTTCGAAGGTGCCGCAGCGTCCTATCATCACGTTGGAGTCGATATAGACAGGATAGATAGGGTCTGTCACTCCGATGAAGTTGTCCCAGTGCAGCACCTCCTGCATGTTGCCCGTGTCGCTCTTGGCACCGTCGTTGATGAAGATTTCGTCAGGTGAGAGATGTATGCCACGGGGTTGGAAGTCGTTCCTGACGATGGCTTCACGCAGGAATCTGTAGCCCCGCTCAGGACCGTAGCCGTGGAAATTTTCGGCGGTAGCCATTTCGTCAACGGCACGGTGCATGGCGTTGATGACGGCAGGGCACAGCGGTTGGGTCACGTCGCCTATGCCGAGCGATATCACGTTAGCCTTGGGGTGTGTCACCTTGAAGACATTCACCTTCTTGGCAATGTCTGCAAACAAGTAGTTGTTCTGTAGATTGAGGTAATGTATGTTTACTAATGCCATAATTCACAATTAAACAATTCACAATTAAACAATTCACAATTGACAATTGACAATTCACAATTGACAATTCACACCCCCTTTAGGGGGCTGGGGGGGCTTTCAGTCCATTCCACTTCGCCGTCGAAGACAAACTCAGCAGGACCGGTCATGTAGACATGGTTGTCGGCTTCGCTCCATGCTATGTGCAGCGTGCCGCCATCCATGACGATGTCGCTCTTGCGCGTGGCAAGCCCCATGGTGCAGGCAGCGACGGCAGTGGCACAGGCTCCTGTCCCGCAGGCTTGAGTGATGCCGCTACCCCGTTCCCACACCCGTGTGCGGATGGAGCCGTCTTCCCTGATGCTGGCAAACTCGATGTTGCAGCGTTGCGGGAAGGCAGGGTGGTGTTCCAGGATGGGCCCCAACGTCTCTACCTGGTCGGTGTCGTCGGTGAAGACGACGTAGTGAGGGTTGCCCATTGATACGAAGATTCCCTTGTCCATTACCCTATTGCTCACAAACAGAGATTTATCTTCAAGTGCAGGCTCACCCATGTCAACCGTTACAGACTCCACTTTACCGTCAGTCACTTGTAACAGTAGGTGCTTGATGCCAGATAGTGTTTTCAGACGAATGGCAGTCTTGTCGGTAATGCCTTTCTCGAAGAGATACTTGCCGATGCAACGTGAAGCATTGCCGCACATCATGGCTTCGCTGCCGTCGGCATTGAATATGCGCATGGAGTAGTCGGCGTCGGGCGTGTCCGCCTTGCCTATCAATACGAGTCCGTCGCTTCCGATGCCCTTGTGTCGGTCGCTCCATGCCCTTGCCGCCTGTTCAGGGTTGTCGATAGGGTATTGCGTCGTGTCGACGTAGATGTAGTCGTTGCCGCAGCCGTGCATCTTGGTGAAGTGTATCTTGCCCATCTTGTTTGGTCGTTTGGAGGATTGGTTGTCTTGTTTGTTTGATGTTCCCTATATCGTAATATCGTGATTGTCATCCAAATTATTATGCCGTCCGCAAAGATAGTGCTCTACCTTCCGGGCTGCCTCCATGCCGCTTGCCATGGCACGGACCACGAGTGAGGCTCCGTTGGCAGCATCGCCACATACGAATACGTTCTCAGGATATGACGGATGGTCGGGCTTGAGGAATCCCATGGCGAGGAGCACGAGGTCGGCCTTGATGATTTCGGGCTTCCCCTTGGCGACCATCAGCGGCCGTCCTCCTTCCGGGTTAGGCTTCCATTCTATCTCCTGCACCTTTACTCCAGTGACCTTACCCTCTTTGCCTAAGAACTCCAGGGTGTTGATGTTCCACCGTCGGGTGCATCCTTCTTCGTGGCTTGAGGTGGTCTTGAGCGTTCGCGGGAAGTTAGGCCATGGGTTTTGCGGGTCGCTGTGACCTTCAACGGGTCGTGGCATGATTTCAATCTGGGTGACGCTGCGGCAGCCCTGCCTGTGGGCAGTCCCTATGCAGTCGCTGCCCGTGTCGCCGCCGCCGATGACGAGCACGTCCTTTCCCTTGGCGGTGATGCGCTCTTCGGGGCTGAACTCCATGCCAGCCAATACGCGGTTTTGCTGTGCGAGAAGTTCGAGCGCGAAGTGGACACCCTTCAGGTGACGACCGGGAATGTCGAGGTCGCGTGCCGTAGGCGTGCCGGTGGCAATGACGACGGCATTAAATGAAGAATGAAGAATGAAGGATGAAGAATCGGCTGGCGCCGTTTTTTCTGTAGCAGGAATACCGATAGGGGATTCTTCATCCTTCATTCTTAATTCTTCATTATAGCGGAACTCAATCCCCTCGGCTTCCATCATGCGTATGCGTCGGTCGATGACCGCCTTGTTCAGTTTGAAATTCGGGATGCCATATCGCAGCAGCCCCCCTGCCGCCTCGTCTTTCTCGAAGACGGTGACCGAGAATCCCCGCTTGTTCAGCCTGTCGGCAGCAGCCAGCCCAGCGGGACCCGCACCTACGACCGCCACCTTCATCCCGTTTCTTTCGGGCGTCTGCGGCTGGATGTATCCCTCACGGAAGGCAGCCTCGATGATGGCACACTCGTCTTCGCGGTTGGTGGTGGGCTCGTGTTCAACGAGGTTCAGCACGCAAGCCTTCTCGCAGAGAGCCGGACAGACGCGCCCCGTAAATTCGGGAAAGGGATTGGTGGCGGTCAGCAGTTGGTAGGCCAGCAGCCATTCGCCTTTATACAAGGCATCGTTCCACTCCGGCGGCTTGTTGCCCAACGGACAAGCCCAGTGACAGAACGGGACACCGCAGTCCATGCAGCGTGAGGCCTGTTCGCGCCGCAGGTGCGCATTGAGTGTCTGTTCCACCTCTCCGAAGTCGTGAATCCTGTCGTGAACAGGTCGGTAGCCTGCTTCTTGACGGTGTATGCTTAAAAATGCTTTAGGATTTCCCATTACGCTTTGCTAAAATTTTCATTTTTCATTTATCATTTATCATTTAGGGCGAAGCCCGCCTAATAGTCTCGTTGTATGTCGGCAATCTTTTCGTGCAGCTTCCGCATCTGCTCTTCCTGTAGCACACGCTTATATTCTATAGGTGTCACCTGGATGAAGTCTTCCACGTAGTGCTGCCAGTCGTCGAGCATCTTGCGTGCCAGCCTGGAGCCGGTCTGTTGGTAGTGCTGCCGTATCAGTTCGTGCAGCTCCTTCCGCGAACAGCTGTCTTCGACAAGTCCCAGTTCCACCATGTCCAAGTTGCAATAGTAGTCGAAGTTGTGGTCCTTGTCCCATACGTATGCCACTCCGCCCGTCATGCCTGCGGCGAAGTTGCGCCCTGTCTCGCCCAGCACCACCACACGTCCGCCCGTCATGTACTCACAGCAATGGTCGCCGGCCCCCTCTATAACAGCTACAGCACCTGAGTTGCGCACTCCGAACCGTTCTCCCACACGTCCGTTGATATAGAGTTCACCACTTGTGGCACCATACAGTCCTGTGTTGCCGGCAATGATGTTGTCTTCGGCAGCAAAGTGGGCACCGGCGGGTGGCAGGATGGCGATGCGACCTCCGCTGAGTCCCTTGGCAAAATAGTCGTTGACCTCACCCTCCAGCCTGAAGCTGATGCCGTGGGCAAGGAAGGCACCGAACGACTGTCCGGCAGAACCCCTGAACCTGACGCTGATGGTGTCGTCGGGCAGTCCGCCGTGACCGTGTTTCTTGGCGACAGCACCGGAGAGCATGGCACCAACTGCTCGGTCGGTGTTGCCGATGGCGTAGTCCAAGACCACCTTCTTTTGCTGTGCCGCAGCCTCCGTTGCCGCAGCAATCATCCGCTGGTCTGTCACGTCGTCCTGCATGCCCAGCGGCGTGTTGGGCTTGCGGGCGTCTCCCGTGAAGTGCAGCACCCCTGTCTCCTGGTGCAGGAGCCTGCCGAAGTCTAATACAGACGGTCTCGTCACGACGAGGTCAGTGCGTCCCACTATCTCGTCCAGCGTGCGGAATCCCATCTCTGCCAAGTATTCGCGAACCTCCTGAGCCATGAACGTGAAGTAGTTTACCAGGTGTCCGGCACGACCCAAGAAGTGCTTGCGCAGTTCCGGATTCTGGGTGGCTATACCCATTGGGCATGTATTGAGGTTACACTTGCGCATCATGACACATCCCAGTACAATGAGTGCCGTGGTACCGAACCCGAACTCCTCGGCACCCAGCAACGCCATGAGGATGATGTCGCGCCCCGTCTTCAGCTGTCCGTCTACTTGCAGGCGCACCTGCTGCCTCAGACCGTTGCGCACCAGCGTCTGTTGCGTCTCGCTCAGTCCTATTTCTGGCGAGATGCCGGCAAAGCGCATGCTCGATGCCGGTGATGCTCCCGTGCCACCTTCAGCCCCGCTGATGACGATGAGGTCTGCCTTGGCCTTGGCAACACCTGCCGCGATAGTTCCGATGCCGCTTTCTGCCACCAGTTTTACGGATACGGCAGCCGTCGGATTGACATTCTTCAGGTCGAAGATGAGCTGTGCCAGGTCTTCAATGCTGTAGATGTCGTGGTGGGGTGGCGGCGAGATGAGCGAGATGCCGGGTATGGCATGCCGTGTCTTGGCTATCACCTCGTTCACCTTGAAGCCCGGCAGTTGTCCGCCTTCGCCAGGCTTGGCACCCTGTGCCACCTTGATCTGAATCTCTTCAGCGTTAACCAGATATTCGGTGGTTACGCCGAAGCGTCCCGATGCCACCTGCTTGGTCTTGCTCGACAGCGAGATGCCGTCTACAGTGTTGTGGAATCGTTCCGCATCCTCGCCACCCTCACCGGTATTGCTGCGTCCGCCTATCTTGTTCATGGCAAGGCAGATGGCTTCATGTGCCTCCTTGCTCAGTGCTCCGAATGACATGGCTCCTGCCACGAAATGCTTCATGATGGCTTCCACGGGTTCCACCTCGTCGATGTTGATGGGGTTCTTTTTGAATCCCATGAAGTCACGAATGAAGATGGGTGCATCCTTCTGGTCAGCCAGCCGGGTGAATTCCTTGAACTTCTCGTAGCTGCCTGTCCGGGTGGCCAGTTGCAGGGTGGCGATGGTTTCGGGGTTCCAGGCGTGGCGGATGCCGTCCTTTCGCCAATGGAACTGGCCTTGGAAGGTTAAGGGTTCTTGCCCTGCAAGCGACTGAAGGTCGAGCGGATGCTTAGTGGTTGAAGGGCAGGAAATTGCCAGACTCTTTCTCGTGATGGCATCCTTGGCTATCTTCTCCAGCCCTATGCCTCCCACGGTGCTGACTTCGGTGCCGAAATACGTCTTCAGCAACTGTTCGGAGAGACCGATGCTCTCAAAAATCTTTGCACCGCGATAGGAGCGTATGGTCGATATGCCCATCTTAGCCATGATCTTGAAGAGTCCCTTCTTGACCGCTTTGATGTAATTGGCTTCCGCCGTGGCATAGTCTTCCTGTATCTGGTGGCGCTTCACCAGGTCGTCGAGGATGGCGAAGGCCATATACGGGCACAGAGCCGAAGCGCCATAGCCCAGAAGCAGTGCCGCATGCATCGTCTCGCGTATCTCCCCACTCTCAACGATCAGCGCCGTCTGCACCCGTTTGCCCATGCTGATGAGGTGGTGGTGGACGGCAGAGACTGCCAGCAACGAGGGGATGAGGAACCATGAGCCGTCTGTTGCGCCGTCGCCGTTCTGCCTGTCGGTCAGGATGATGTAGTTATATCCGTCGTCTACTGCCTTCTCAGCATCCTTGCACAGTCTGTCGAGCGCCAGCCTGAGAGCTTCCCCAGCCTTTGTTGCGCTGGTGTCGGGTGCAGGCCGTTCGGCTTTCATTTCCAGTTTGATGGTCTTGAAGCCCTTATACCTGATGTTGCAGAGGATGTCCAGTTGCGTATTGTTGAGGATGGGATGAGGCAGTCGCACCATCTTGCAGTTCGATTCGTCAGGATGGAGGATGCCGGCACCTACACGTCCGATGTATTCGGTCAGCGACATGACCAGTTGCTCCCGTATGGAGTCGATGGCAGGGTTGGTGACCTGGGCAAACTGTTGGCGGAAGTAGTTGAAGAACACCTGCGGCCGGTCGCTCAGCACGGCAAGTGGAGTGTCGTTGCCCATCGAGGCGGTAGGCTCCTGTCCGCCCACAGCCATCGGCACTATCGTTGCCTCGATGTCTTCAGCTCCATAGCCGAACAGGATTTCTTTCTGCCGCAGGTCGGCAACGTCATTCTCTATATGCCGTCCGCTCTTCAGCTTCTCCAGTTGTATACGGTTGGTCGACAGCCACTGCTGGTAAGGATGCTCCTGAGCCAGTTGCCGTTTGATTTCTCCGTCGTAGTAGATCTTTCCCTCCTGCGTGTCGACGAGCAGTATCTTACCCGGTTGCAGACGTCCCTTCTCTACAATCTCCGACGGGTTGAAGTCCATGACGCCCGTCTCCGATGCCACCACCATCGTGTCGTGGGTGGTGATGGTGTAGCGGGCAGGTCGCAACCCGTTGCGGTCGAGCATGCCACCGGCAAACCTGCCGTCGGAAAAGAGCAGGGCGGCAGGTCCGTCCCAGGGCTCCATCAGGATGGAGTGGTACTCGTAGAACGCCTTCAGGTCTTCCGAGATGGGGTTCTTGTCGTTGAACGACTCCGGCACCAGCACGCTCATGGCGTGGGGCAGCGACAGTCCCGACATGACAAGGAACTCCAGCACGTTGTCTAACGAGGCTGAGTCCGACATGCCGGGTTGGACGATGGGCGACGGTCCTTCGTCCTTCAACAGCACGTGCTCCCGTGCCTGCATCCAGGCTCTGTTTCCGCGGATGGTATTGATCTCTCCGTTATGGGCTAACAAGCGGAAGGGCTGGGCAAGCGACCATGTAGGGAATGTGTTTGTGCTGAACCGGGAGTGCACCAGCGCCAGTCCGCTTGTAAAGTAGGGGTTGGTAAGGTCGGGGAAGTACTGTCTCACCTGCATCGACGAGAGCATGCCCTTGTAGACGATGTTCTGCGTAGACAGCGAACATATATAGAAGTCTTTGTGTTGTATGCGCGACTCAATCCTCTTCCTTATTATATATAAGGTGTGCGGAAGGGCATCCACGTTGTCGCCGGAAGCACCCGTCACGAACAGTTGCTTGATGACAGGCTCGGCAGAACGTGCCGCACTGCCCAGACAGTCGGGGCAGGTGGGCACCGTGCGTAGGTGCATCAGCTGCAACCCCTGGCGCTCTATCTCCTCCGTCATGATGCTGATGGCGGCATGTTGCTGCTCCTCGTCCTTCGGGAGGAACACCAGCCCAGTGCCGTATCTGCCTTTCTCAGGCACGGGGATGCCTTGCAGCAGGATGAACTCATGCGGTATCTGCACCATGATGCCGGCTCCGTCGCCGTCGTTGCCCACCTCGGCACCACGGTGGCGCATGTTCTCCAGCACGCGCAGGGCTTGGTCTACCAGCTCGTGGCTTTTGTTGCCATGAATGTTGACCACCATGCCTACACCACAGGCATCGTGTTCATGGACTGATTGATACAAGCCTTGTTCTTGGTTTTGAAGTCTACCTTTTGTCATATTTGTCTTTTTTCTTGTCTGAATCTGGGTGCAAAATTACGGTGAAAAGCTAATATGCGAGGCTCTGACGATGGGTTTGTCCTTAAAAATTTTTACCAACTTTCACTTTGCTCTGAAAACCAACGATTCTTGGGCAAAGTGGAAATGAAAGGGAGTTTTTAAAGATGTGAAAGTTTGCAAAATGATAGTTGAATTAAAAATTAATATACAAAACGACAGTAAATCAGCTCATTTGTATTCTAAAAGTTAAAAATTTGTTCTTAGTATGTTTCAAACTGACAGCTTGTGTATGCCTTTTTAGTGGTGATGAGGAACTTGTACGGTGACCAGTTCCTCTCCAAGCGCTTGCTCTCTCTATAAATACCTATAAGAAACACCGCACCGAAAACGAGCAAATGGCTTTCGGGCGGTGTTGTAAATTCCTGCTTATCCCGCATTCTCGTCATGAGCACTCATGTTCTTGATAAACAGGTTGACGAGGTGCTTCGTGATGAAGGTATGACGGACGGCATGGCGCACCTTGTTTGCTAATGAGTTCTTGTCGTCAGATGATTTAGCCGCCTCTGCCTCTGCTGCAACCACCTGCTGCTCACGCTTGTCGATCTTAGCACGCAGGCTCTCTGAAGCGTGATGATAAAGGAACGTATAGCATGGCATTGCTGCCTTCATGATATAAGGCGTGAGGAAGGTGGTCACTACACTGGAGGCTACGATGACAGGGTAGATGATAGGACTGAGAACACCCAAGCTGGCACCCAGCCCGGCGATAATGAATGAGAACTCGCCAATCTGGACGAATGAGAAACTGGTAAGCATAGAGTCACGCAACGTCTGTCCGCCCCACCAGCACCCCAGGGTGCCAAAGACAATCATACCGATGATAATTGTCAGGCTGATATAGATGATGCTCATCCAATATTGCGCCACTGAAGACGGATTGATCAGCATGCCCACAGAGATGAAGAAGATAGCTGCAAACACATTCTTCAGCGGTGTCATCAGTTTTTCGATACGATGCGACTCCACTGTCTCGGCAAGGATAGACCCCATCACGAAGGCACCGAGTGCACTGCTGAACCCGGCTTCCTCTGCCGTCAGCACCATACCTAAGCACAGACCCAAAGCGAGGATGATAAGCGTCTCGTCGTTCAAATGCTTTTTCAATATGCGTATCAGTGTCGGTATGATGAGTATTCCGCAGACGAACCATGCCACGAGCGTAATGACCAGATCCATGACCTTGCCGGCCAATTCGGCACCCTCGAACTGATGGCGGATGGCTATACTGGAGAGTAATACCATCAGTACCACGGCCACCACATCCTCAACGATAAGGATGCTTGTCGCACCCTTGACAAAACGCTCCTTGTTCAAGCCTGCCTCGTCAATGGCTTTCATCACGATAGTGGTACTCGACATACAGAGCATGCCCGCCAGGAAAAGGGAGTTGATCATATCAAGCTTGGCATCCACTCCCACGAGGTAGCCAAAGAGCATCATGCCGCCGATGATGGTCAACGCGCCTATTGCCGCCACCTTGCCACTGCTGATGAGGTTCTTCAGACGGAATTCCAGACCGATGCAGAACAAGACGAAGAGCACACCGATGTCTCCCCATTGCTTCACGTTGTCCGCACTCACAAACTTCTCGCCAGAAAGATGCGGACCTATCAATACTCCTGCAACGATATACCCCAATACTACGGGTTGTTTTAATAACTTGAACACGATGCTGACTACAGCTGCCGTGATCATCAAAATATATAAATCTTGTACCATACTTGATGTGTTTATTGAATAATTTAAGCTTTAGATGCAATAATACTTAGTCAGGAAATAGGTCTTCTCCCAGTCGAGTATTTTTCGCTCAGATTCCTTTTCCGAATGGATGTCTTGCTCGTCAAGAATCATTACCTTCTTGTCTTTCAGGTCGTAAAGGGGCCATTCCTTGGCCTTGCTAACTTCTTCATGCGGTTTTGTTTTTTAGTTATTGAATTCTATTAACGACTGATGATGCCCTTATTTGACAATAGTATGACGCCCAGCGTCATGCATTCCGTAACAGGAACGGCGAGCCACATACCTTGGGGATAGATGAATTCAGGCATCAGGATGAATGCCGGTATAAGGAAAATCAGCCCTCGGAACAGCATGTACAGCGTGGACCGGGTGTTCTGCTCGGTGGCTTGATAATAGCCGATAATGGCAACATTCATGGCAAAGAAGATGGCAGAATAAGCGAACAAAGGAAGCCCGCCTATTGCAATCTCATAGGCATTGGTGCCTGCTTGCAGGAAAAGGCTGACAAGGGGTTTGGCACACAGGGTGAGAAACGTTGTTGCCAATACGCCACAGATGGTAGCGGTACTGAGGCTGACCCTGAAAGCTCTTCGCACACGATAGCGATTGCCTGCACCGTAATTGAAGCTGATGATGGGTTGGGCTGACTGTGCCACTGAATTGTTGACCATGTACACGATAGGGTAAAGATAGCACGCCACACTGAAGGCAGCTACGCCATCTTCGCCTAATTGGCGTATAAAGACGTAGTTTCCGGTAAGCAACATGACGGACATCGCCAGTTCTCCCAGCATGGAGGAGAAGCCATTGCGAGTCATATAGCCGACATTGCGTGCTGTCAGATAAACACTGGTAAGACTGAGCTTTAGCCTGCAGATCTTGACAGTCTGTGCCCGGAAGAACATATACCAGACGACCATTCCGGCGGCAGCGGCACAGCTAACCGATGAGGCTATGCCGCTACCCGCAATCCCCATCTGCATGGGAAATACAAACAGCCAATCCAGAAAGATATTCAGCAGGCCTGGAAAAATCTCCAATGAGGCTGCAAACTTTGGAGCTCCGTCGAGCCTGATGACGAAAGAGCCAATCATCTGGATGATGATACAGACACAGCCGGGAAGAATGGGAAGGAGATAATCCTGACATAATGGCAATAGTGCATCGCTGCTTCCCAAAAGGCGCAAGAAAGGAATGCGGAAGATGTAGACAGCAATAGCAATAATAGCCATCAGCAGCGTAGCTACTTCGAAGGCTTGGGTGATGTTGATATTAGCGGCTTTGTGGTTGTTTTGAGACAGATGGATACTTGCTACGACTGACACGCCCACTCCGAACATCAGCGCAATGCCCGTCGTCATCAAAAACAGTGGCGAGACGATATTGATAGCTGCCAGCGCATTGCTGCCCACTCCCTGCCCGACGAATATGCCGTCTGCAACCGTAAATAGCGATGCAAACACCATTGACAACAGCGTAGGATAGAAAATTCTGTTGAACAGCGGGGCAATCTTCGACTTTCCAAAGTCTATCTTGTCTCTTTCTTTGTCTTTTATTCTCTTTGCCATATTACTTAGTCACCGCTATCTCCCGACCGTGCCGAATCAGGGAAATAAACGATATGAGTGCAAATATACAAATAAAAATCGAAATAAATGCTATATATATTCAACTTTTGGAAGTTAGAGGGAGTTAGAAGGAGTTAGAAGGAGATAGAGGGAGTTAGAGGTCGATAGTTTTTATCAACTTGATACTCTGCATGCGAAACTAATGACTTTTAACTTCCTAAGGCCGATAAATTCTTCTAACTCCCTCTAACTTCCGAAAGTTGAGTCATTTATCCTTTAGCGCAGCGCCATTTATGAGAGAAATCTAACGTTAGTTATCGTATTTTTTTTCCAAAAAGTTGTACCTTTGCGCCCTCTACACATAGCAGGCTTAACGCACAGGGCTTTCAGTGAGAGAAGGCAAGTTTGTAATTTCAACTATTTTTTATTATCAATACATTTAACCAAGATGAAAACAAAATTGATTTCAGTCCTCATGCTCACGATGATTGCGCATGGGGCAGTGGCACAGACCGATGCCAAGGGCCGACAGGTGACGCGCATCGTTTTCGACCGTGAGCAAGTGAGCATAGAGTATGCCGACGGCAGCACCGAGACCGGTGTGAGCGAGGCAGCCATCGTGAACGACAAGAGGTCTACGGGCATCAAGGCCGTCATGACCAATGCAGGCACGTCGGCGCGTCGCTGGTACACCATCGACGGACGTGCCTTGCAGGGTCAGCCCCAGCAGAAGGGTATCTATGTGGTGAGAGAGAAGAACGGAGTTAGGAAAACCATCAAGAAGTAGACAGCCATGAAGAAGGTTTTACTTTCACTGATGCTCCTCGTGGCTTGCATTGCCACGGAAGCCAAAGTCATCAAGATAACCTTGACAGACGGCACCTACAAGGTGTTCACCAGTTCGGAACTCTCTGCCATCGACTTCAAGGACGACGGCACCCTGCTCATCACGACCTACGACGGTCAGCAGCTGCCTGCACTTGCAGCCGACTTTGACCAGGTCTCCGTCGGTGACGAAGCTACCTTCAGCGAGGAGTTCAACGACACGCTGAGCTTCAACATCGATGCCGACGGCATACCTGTAGACCTCAAGTCGAAGCGTCCCATCGTGAAGATGAACTACGTGTACCCCAGCACCGACCCCTTCGGTGAGCCCGTCACCCTGAGCGGCACCATCCTCGTTCCCGACAACATCTGGAAGGGCGAGGCAGCCAGCGAGGGCATCCTGATGGTGAACCACTACACCAAGTTCCATCGCGACGAGGCTCCCACCATCAGCAACGGCGAGCTGGAGAACATGCTGCTTGCCAACCCTCTGAACCCCAATTACATCATCGTCGAGAGCGACTTCTACGGCTTCGGCTCTACAGTACGCTTCCCACAGGCTTTCATGCAGGGCATGGTCAACGCGCGTGCCTCGCTCGACGGACTGTTGGCTGCCCGTGAGCTGCTCGATGCCAAAGGCTTCCAGTACGGTCCGCTCTTGTTCAACATCGGTTACTCCAGCGGCGGCTTCGATGCCCTGGCATCCCAGAAGCTCCGCGACAAGGAGTATGCAGACCGCATCTCGTTCGACAAGACGTTCTCCGGCGGCGGTCCTTCCGACGTTCGTGAGGCCTATCGCCAGTATGTAGAGGTCGACTCTACGGCCTACAACGCAGTGCCCCTGCTGCTCATGGTGTGCACCAACGAGACTCAGAAGCTGAACATTCCCTACAGCGAGGTGTTCCAGCCCTACATCTGCGACCGCATCGACGAGTTGATCCTCTCCAAGGCCTACTCTTCGTGGCCTGTATGCGACATCATAGGACGTGAGAAGAAGATTCACGAGATACTGTCCGACACCTACTGCGACCTGAAGTCTCCTGAGAGCAAGTTCATGCAGGAACTCTTTGCCAGCTTCAGCATGACCAACGACGACTGGACGCCAGACCCCTCGCAGCGCATCTACCTCTTCCACTCGCGCGGCGACGACTACGTGCCCATCCAGAGTGCACGCCCCATGATAGAGTTCCTCCGCAGCAAGGGCTTCGAACCCAGCATCATTCCCGGCAGGACGAACCTGCAAACCAACTTCGTGGTGCGCGACATGGGCCACCTTTCGGCAACCCTCGTCTACTTCATCCAGACCTTGGCGGCTATCAAGGCATGGCCTCTCATGTACCGCGACGGACAGCTGAACCCGATCTATCAGTCGCTCGTCAGCCAAGATGTTGACATCGTGGCTCAGATGCGGCAGCTCGACGCCATGGGCATCGACTGCCGAAGCATCGCCAAGTCTATCGTGAACAAGATTGCCGGCGGCGAAGGCGGCGAAAGCGGTGAAGGCTCATCGATAGACATGATGACCGTAGCCATGCTCCTGCAGCAGCAACTGGAGAAAGCCGGCATCACCCAGGAGGAACTCTTTGAGATGACGTCAGACTCTGGCATAGACCTGGGGCAGTTCATCTTCGACCTCATTGTCTATTTCAGCGAACAGCCCGAAACGGATGGCGACGACACGCAGACCATTGACGAGGAAGAAGATTCCACCGAGCAACAGCCGGCACCTGCCAGGCGTGCGGCACGTCTCATCAAGGCGCTCAACACCACGTCTACTCCTGTAGCCAACTACGAGCAGCAGCTGCGCAACTGGCTGAAAGACTACCTGAAGTAACAGGACATCTGTGCCGTAGACATCTCTACGGACAGCAAGAAAGAGAGAGGGGCGACCAACGACGACCGTTGGCTCCCCTCTTTCTCTTTTGTCATTTACTCAACTTTCGGAAGTTCTTTCCAAAGGAAAGCGACTTAAAGTCGAGCGGAGCGAATGAAGAAGTAGTTAAAATGGAGTTATCGCTTCGCTTAGGGAGTTCTTTGCAAGCAAAGCGACCAAAGGTCGAGCGAGAGGTCGATAGGTTTATCAACTTGAAACTCTGCATGCGAAACTAATGACTTCTAACTCCCTCTAACTCCCTCTAACTCCTTCTAACTCCCTCTAACTTCCGAAAGTCGACTATATAAATAAGGTGTAGAAAATGAGAAAAGCAGGCTACTCTTATGGATGTTTTTTTATTTTGAAGAAACCCTTCACAAGTCTGTAACCGTATGATACTCAGCAGTTTACTGTGAATGGTTTGTAATCTGACGCTTGCAGGAACCTCTTGTTGCTATTACACTCGTTTTCTTGTGCAACATAAGTGCTTGTAATTCAGCAAATTGCCAACCTAAAACCTTTTGACACGTGTCGGAAACGTTTCTGACACGTGTCAAAAGGTTTTCTGACACGTGTCAAAAGTTGCAGGAAGCGGTAAATGGTGACTTCAAGACTGCCAAGTCATAAAAGGAATTGTTGTGGCAAGTCGGCCGATGATGTGTCATGGCTTGCCGATGTTTTATAAACCCTTCACAGCATCTTACTGTCTGTCAATTGGTTACGGCGCTGTGAAGGGTTTCGTCTAAGTCGCTGTGCTGTATAAATAGAGGTGGTTTGGACTGTAAATGGGTGGTGGAGCCAGGCTTGCCGTTTGTCAAAAACAGGTTTAACTTTCACTTTGCTCTGAAAAGTAACGATTCTTTGTCAAAGTGGAAATCAATAGGAATATTCATTCTTGCTTATGTTTACAAAATGATAGTATAAATAAAATATTATATTCAAAGTGTTAATACAACAGCTAAAATGCAAAACATAAGTTGTAATTTTGCAGTCGAAACGTTTCAAAGTGACAATTAAAAGGTAAAAGAGTAAGAAGGTAAAAAAGTAAAAAGGTATGAAAAAGATTGAAGCAATTATCCGCAAGACCAAGTTTGAGGAGGTCAAGGAGGCTCTGCTCTCGTCGGACATCGACTGGTTTGAGTACCACGATGTGCACGGTATCGGGCAAAGCCGTCAGGAACGCATCTACCGTGGCGTGCAGTATTCCACGGATGTCATAGAACGGGTAGCCATAACGATTGTCTGTCGCGACGTGATACTTGCCCCGACAGTAGACGTGATATTGCAGGTTGCCCACACGGGTGAGATAGGCGACGGTCGCATTTTTGTCAGCGACGTCATAGACACTTATTCCATCCGTACGGGTGAGCACGGCGACACGGTGCTGAAAGACAGGAAATAATAACAACTACAACGCAAAAACGAAAGAATATGAAAGAAATAGGATTATCACTTGATACGGTATGGATGTTGCTGGCTGCCATGCTGGTGTTCTGGATGCAGCCGGGGTTTGCCCTGTGTGAGGCTGGTTTTACGCGCAGCAAGAACACGGCTAACATCCTGATGAAGAACTTTGTGGACTTTATGTTCGGGTCGCTGCTCTTCTTCTTTGTGGGCTTCGGCTTGATGTTCGGTTCCGAGGGTGCTGGTTTCGCCGGTGCTCCCAACTGGGGCGACCTGTCATTCTATAAGGGCAGCCTGCCCGTGGAAGGATTTCTGATCTTCGAGACGGTCTTCTGTGCCACCTCTGCCACCATCGTCAGCGGTGCAATGGCAGAGCGTACGAAGTTCTCGATGTACCTGGTTTATTCAGCTTTCATCTCGCTCATCGTCTATCCGATAGAGGGTCATTGGACGTGGGGCGGCGGCTGGCTTTGCGACGACAGTGCCGACGGGTTCATGATGACCACGTTCGGCGACGTGTTCCACGACTTTGCCGGCTCTGCCATCGTGCACAGCGTGGGCGGCGTGCTGGCGCTTGTCGGTGCAACGGCTCTCGGCGCCCGTCGCGGCAAGTATGGTGCCGACGGCAAGAGCCATGCCATCCCCGGTCACAACCTGACGCTGGCGTCGCTGGGCGTGTTCATCCTGTGGATGGGGTGGTTCGGCTTCAACCCCGGTTCGCAGCTGGCAGCCAGCGGCGAGGTGAACCGCGTAGCCATCAGCCACGTCTTCCTGACGACCAACCTCGCCGCCGTCGCCGGCGGCACAGCCACCATGTTCGTGACGTGGATGAAGTATGGCAAGCCGTCGCTGTCGCTGACGCTCAACGGCGTGTTGGCAGGACTGGTGGGCATCACGGCAGGTTGTGACCTCGTCTCGCCCGTCGGTGCCGTCGTCATCGGACTCGTCTGCGGCGTGGTGCTCGTCTTTGCCATTGAGTTCATCGACCACAAGCTGCATATCGACGACCCGGTGGGAGCTTCCTCCGTTCATGGTGTCTGCGGCATCCTCGGTACGCTGATGACGGGTCTGCTCTCTACGAGCAACGGAGCTTTCTATGGTCACGGCTGGGGATTCTTCGGTGCCGAGTGTTTCGGCATATTGGTCATCGACCTCTGGGCAGCCCTCTGCGGCTTCGTCCTCTTCTTCGGCATCAAGAAACTGCACGGCCTGCGCGTCAGTGCCCGTGTCGAGGATGAAGGACTGGACATCTATGAGCACGGTGAGGCGTGCTATAACTAAGGAAAGGTAAAAAGGTAAAAGAGTAAAAAGGGTAAAAAAGTAAAGGATATGAAAAAGATGATGATATTGGCATGGGGGCTGGTGCTGGGCGGCACCGCCCTTGCACAAGACATAATAGAGACGACCATCAAGACCGACTTCGTGAACGAATACGTCTGGCGAGGACAGAAGCTGGGCGACGTGGCGGTGCAGCCTACACTCGGCATTGGCTACAAGGGATTGAGCCTGACGGCATGGGGCAGCTACGGACTGTCGAACAAGGACGACGTGAAGGAGTTTGACCTGACATTCGCCTACAGCGTGGGCAGGCTGAACATCGGCATCACCGACTATTGGTTCAGCGAGGGGCTCGACCCCGACAGGCGCTACTTCAAGTATGATGCACATGGCACCAACCATGTCTTTGAAGCCAACGTAGGTTATGACTTCGGATTTGCCTCCTTGCAGTGGTATACGAACTTTGCCGGTAACGATGGTACCAACAAGAGCGGGAAACGGGCTTACAGTAGCTACTTCGAAGCCTCCGTACCTTTCAGGCTTGTCGGCGTAAGCTGGGTAGCCACGGCTGGTGCCGTGCCGTATGCCACCACGTCATACGGCACCAACGGGTTTGCCGTCACCAACCTGTCGTTGCGGGCAACAAAGGACATCAAGGTGACAGACTCGTTCTCCATACCCCTCTTCGGACAGCTGACGGGAAACCCCTGTTCGCAGAAAGCATACCTGGTTTTCGGGTTTACACTGCAACCATAATCTTTTCCAGGTGCCTCTCTTCCGCCCCGTCAGCAGAAGAGAGGCTTAAAACATCCAATCCCAAACAACCAATCCCCCAAACGACCAAACAACCAAACAGATGCAGACAAAGTATATCTTTATTACGGGCGGCGTGACCTCGTCACTGGGCAAGGGCATCATCTCGGCTTCGCTGGGCAAGCTGTTGCAGGCACGCGGCTACAGGATCGCCATCCAGAAGTTCGACCCCTACATCAACATCGATCCCGGTACGCTGAACCCATACGAGCACGGAGAGTGCTACGTCACCGCCGACGGCATGGAGACCGACCTCGACCTGGGACACTACGAGCGCTTCACCGGCATTGAGACCACACGCGACAACAGCGTCACCACAGGACGCATCTACCTGAGTGTCATCGAGCGTGAACGGCGCGGCGACTATCTGGGGAAGACCATCCAGGTGGTTCCGCATATTACGGATGAAATCAAACGGCGCATCCTGCTGAAGGCTTCGAAGCAGGAGCTGGACTTCGTCATCACGGAGATAGGCGGAACCATCGGCGACATCGAGAGCCAGCCTTTCCTGGAATCCATCCGACAGCTGCGATGGGAACTGGGACCACGGCGGGCACTGAACGTACACCTGACCTTGGTGCCCTATCTGGCAGCAGCTGGAGAGCTGAAGACCAAACCCACGCAGACCAGCGTGAAGCAGCTGCAAGGGCTGGGCATACAGCCGGAGGTGCTGGTGCTGCGCACCGAGCATGAGCTGAGTGACAGCCTGCGGTCGAAGGTGGCACACTTCTGTAACGTCGACATGGATGCCGTCATCCAGAGTCAAGACCTGCCCAGTATCTATGAGGTGCCTGTCAACATGCAGCAGCAGGGACTGGATGCCATCTGCCTGAAGAAGCTGGGCGTAGAGGTGGGGGAGACTCCGGCGCTCGGTCCTTGGCGCGACTTCCTGGAGCGCCGCCGGCAGGCTGTGCGTGAGGTGACCGTCGGACTGGTGGGCAAGTACGACTTGCAGGATGCCTATAAGAGCATACGCGAAAGCCTTGCCCATGCAGGAACATATAACGGATGGAAGGTGAAGACGGTTTTCGTCAACAGCGAAGACCTGACGAAAGACAACGTCGGTAGCCGGCTGGACAGCATGGCTGGCATCGTAATCTGTCCGGGCTTCGGGTGCCGGGGCACGGAAGGCAAGCTGCTTGCGGCGGAATATGGGCGCACCCACGACATTCCCACGTTTGGCATCTGCCTCGGCATGCAGATGATGGTCGTCGAATTTGCAAGGAATGTGTTGGGACTTCAGAATGCCAACAGTACGGAATTGGACCGTTCGACAGCATATCCTGTGATTGACCTGATGGAAGGGCAGAAAGGAGTAACACAGAAAGGGGGAACGATGAGGCTGGGAGCCTACGGCTGCGAACTGAAGGAAGGCAGCCGTGCCTGTCAAGCATACGGCGGGGAAAAGCAAATCAAGGAGCGACACCGTCACCGTTACGAGTTCAACAATGCTTATAGGCAGCAATACGAGTCGGCAGGGATGAAGTGTGTGGGCATCAATCCCGACAGCGGCTTGGTGGAGATTGTCGAGATACCCGACAGACAATGGTACATTGGCACACAGTTCCACCCCGAATACTCGTCAACGGTATTGCATCCGCATCCGTTGTTCATGTCGTTTGTAAAGGCCTGTGGTTTTAACTCCCCTTTAACTCCCCAAATATAAAACAAACGACCAATATGGAAGAATTGAAACATGAATGTGGCGTGGCAATGATACGCCTTCTGAAGCCTTTGGCTTTCTATGAGCAGAAGTATGGCACCACCCGCTATGGGCTGGACAAGCTCTACCTGATGATGGAGAAACAACACAACCGCGGGCAGGAAGGTGCGGGCATAGCTTGTGTCAACCTGGAGGCCCAGGCAGGTACTGAGTATATGTTTCGTGAACGGGCGGAAGGCAAGAATGCCATCACTGAGGTCTTCAAAAGGATAGATCAAGGACAACTGACCGTTGACAACGGCTCTGACGGCAGCAGCGTAGATGACAACAGTCAATACACTATCCTTCATTGCCAGATGTACATGGGGCACTTGCGCTATTCTACGACGAGCAGACATGGACTGCAATATGTTCATCCCTTTCTGCGCCGCAACAACTGGCGTGCCAGGAACCTGTGTCTGTGCGGCAACTTCAACATGACCAACATGAGGGAAGTCTTTGAAATGCTTACACGGCAAGGGCAGTCGCCACGTGTCTATAGCGACGCATACATCATGCTTGAACTGATGGGGCACCGCCTCGACCGTGAGGTGGAACGGCTGTATGGGGAGGCTAAGTTGCGGCAACTGAAAGACCAAGCCGTCACACAATACATCGACGACCACCTGTCGATGGAAAACGTGCTGAAGTCCGCCATGCCGCTTTTCGATGGCGGCTATGTCATGTGCGGATTGACGGGCAGCGGTGAGATGTTTGCCATCCGTGACCCGTGGGGCATCCGCCCTGCGTTCTGTTACCAGGATGACGAGGTGGTGGTAGTGGCATCTGAGCGTCCGGTCATACAGACCTGCTTCAACCTCGCGGCAGAACAGGTTCATGAACTTCAGCCCGGTCAGTCTTTCATCGTACATCGTAACGGACAGAGCGACAAGCAGCAGATATTGGCACCGCAGACGTTGAGTTCCTGCTCGTTTGAGCGTATCTACTTCAGTCGTGGCTCCGACCGAGACATCTATCAAGAACGCAAGCGGTTGGGCGAGATGCTGACCCCTGCCATCGTCAAGGCTATAGGTGGAGACATTGAACACACGGTATTTTCCTACATACCCAACACGGCAGAGGTGGCTTTCTGCGGGATGACAGACGGACTGCGTCGCCAGAATCATCATGTACGAACGGAAAAGGTAATATGGAAGGATGTCAAACTGCGCACATTCATCACCGAGGGAGCCGAACGCAACGACCTGACAGCCCATGTCTATGACATCAGCTACGGGTCGCTGACCCCTTACGAGGACACGCTTGTCGTTATTGACGACAGCATCGTGCGCGGAACGACGCTCAGGGAGAGCATCTTCAAGATGCTCGACCGGCTGCACCCCAAGAAGATCGTGATGGTGAGCAGCGCTCCGCAGATACGCTATCCCGACTATTACGGCATCGACATGTCCCGGCTGGAAGAGCTATGTGCCTTCCGTGCTGCCATAGCGCTGATTGAGGAACGGGGAATGGAAAGCCTTGTTGCCGATGTGTATAGGGAGTGTAAGTGTCAGTCAGGGCGGGAAACGGCTGGGGATACTCCCGTCAGGAGAATCTATGCGCCCTTTACAATGGCAGAAATCAACGCGAAAATCGTGGAGATGTTGCGACCGAAGGGAATGGAAACTCCTATAGAATTGGTCTTCCAAAGCATAGACGGACTCCATGAAGCGTGTCCCAACCATCCGGGTGACTGGTATTTCACAGGCAACTACCCCACTGCCGGTGGCGTTCGCCTGGTCAACCAGGCGTTTGTAGGGTTTGTAGAACGACTCAGGGAGGGAGCAGGGAAAGGCTGAAAAATTGAAGAATTGAAAAAATGAAAACCGTAAACTATGAACTATGAACTATAAATTGTGAATTATGTGTGGAATTGTAGCTATATTAAATGTAAAGGAGCAGACGCCGGAGTTGCGTCAGAAAGCATTGAAGATGAGTCAGAAAATACGCCATCGCGGACCTGACTGGTCGGGTATTTATTGTGGAGGCTCTGCCATCCTCGCCCACGAGCGGCTGAGCATCGTAGACCCGGAGAGTGGCGGACAACCCTTGTTTTCGCCCGACCGGAAGCAGGTGCTGGCAGTGAATGGCGAAATCTATAACCATCAGGACATACGCAGACAATACGGCGGCAGATATGCGTTTCAGACAGGTAGTGACTGCGAGGTCATCTTGGCACTGTATCGTGACAAAGGTGCTGACTTCCTTGAAGACCTGAACGGCATCTTTGCCTTTGTCCTGTACGATGTCGAGCGTAACGCTTTCCTCGTAGCCCGCGACCCCATTGGTGTCATACCTCTTTATATAGGTTATGATGCAGACGGAACCGTCTATGTGGCATCGGAGTTGAAGGCGTTGGAGGGACAGTGCGACCACTACGAACCTTTCCCTCCAGGACACTACCTTTTTGTAGATGAAAGATTTAAGATGAAAGATGAAAAATTAGAGATGGAAGATTCTTCACTCTTCACTCTTCATTCTTCATTTAAGAAGTACTACCGCCGTGACTGGTTCGACTATGCTGCGGTAAAAGACAATGCTGCCAGCGTTGAAGCCATACACGATGCGCTGGAGGCTGCCGTGCGCCGGCAACTCATGTCTGACGTGCCCTACGGCGTACTGCTCAGTGGCGGACTTGACTCCAGTGTCATCTCTGCCATTGCAGAAAAGTATTCGGAGATGCGCATTGAAGACAACTCGCAGACTAAAGCCTATTGGCCGCGCCTGCACTCCTTTGCCGTGGGACTGAAGGGTGCGCCCGACTTGGCAAAGGCACGTTTGGTGGCAGAACATATCGGCACCGTGCACCACGAAATCAACTACACCATTCAGGAGGGGCTTGACGCCATCCGTGATGTTATCTACTTTATAGAAACCTACGATGTCACCACGGTGCGTGCCTCTACACCCATGTACCTGCTGGCACGCGTCATCAAGTCGATGGGCATCAAGATGGTACTGTCGGGCGAAGGTGCAGACGAGGTGTTCGGAGGGTATCTTTATTTCCATAAGGCACCGTCGGCACAGGCATTCCATGAAGAGACCGTGCGCAAGCTCTCGAAGCTGCACCTCTACGACTGCCTGCGTGCTAACAAGAGCCTGTCGGCATGGGGCGTGGAGGGGCGCGTGCCGTTCCTCGACAAGGAATTTCTTGACGTGGCCATGCGCACCAATCCAAAAGCAAAGATGTGCTCAGGCGACACGATAGAAAAGCGCATCGTGCGTGAAGCCTTTGCCGACATGTTGCCGGAAGCGGTGGCGTGGCGGCAGAAGGAGCAGTTCAGCGACGGCGTGGGCTACTCGTGGATAGATACGCTGAAGGAGATTACTGCACAGGCGGTCAGCGACGAACAGATGGCTCATGCGGCTGAACGGTTCCCTGTCCATCCGCCAAAGAACAAGGAGGAGTACTACTATCGCAGCATCTTTGCCGAGCACTTCCCCAGCCGCTCGGCGGCACTGAGCGTGCCCAGCGAGGCGAGTGTCGCATGCTCTACATCTGTGGCGCTGGAATGGGATGAGGCATTCCGCAACATGAACGACCCCAGCGGCCGCGCCGTCAAGGATGTTCACCTTTTCTCGTCATGCTAAAGTTGAAGCAGGCTTCGCTTTAGTCATCTGGCTTAGCGAAAAGGTTCGTTCACGTTAAAAAAACAAATTTTCGTGTGGATGTTGATGGATTTACATGGGATTTCCGTAACTTTGCACGCTCTAAGCCCAAGAGTGGCAGTGCCGTAGGAGGTGTCTTTCAGTTTTGGAGCCTTAGGTACGAAGATTAGAATAACGAGAATAAGAACGAAGAGATGAAAATTACATTTGAAAATCCTGACAAGGTGAACGGTCTGATGACCATCACCATTGAAGAGGCTGACTACAAGGCAGACGTCGAGAAGGCGTTGAAAGACTATCGTAAGCGTGCTAACATCCCCGGCTTCCGTCCCGGACAGGTTCCTATGGGGCTCATCAAGCGCCAGGTGGGTATGCAGGTAAAGGCCGATGCCGTCAATAAGGTGTTGGGCGAAGGTCTGCAGAAATATGTTGAAGAGAACAAGATTCCCGTGCTCGGACAGCCCCTCGGTGCTGAGAACCATGAGCCCGTGGAGCTGGAGAAAGAGCCGCCCTACGTGTTCAAGTTTGACATTGCCGTGGCGCCTGAGTTCAGCATTGAGCTGACCGACAAGGACAAGGTGGCGTACTACGACATCAAGGTTGACGACAAGCTCATTGACGAGCAGGTGGACATGTTTGCCAGCCGCAATGGTCGTTATGAAAAGGCTGACGTCTATGACCCTGAGCAGCGTGACCTGTTGAAGGGTGACCTGCGTGAGCTGGATGCAGAAGGAAACACTTTGGAAGGTGGTATCGAGGTGGAAGGTGCCACGCTGATGCCGCAGTATATGAAGGTGGACGACCAGAAGAAGCTCTTCGACGGTTGCAAGCCGGGCGACATCATTGTGTGGAATCCCCGTAAGGCCTATCCGGAGAGTGACGTAGAGATCAGCGGGCTGCTGAAGATTGACAAGGAACAGGTGGGTGAGCACACGGGTGACTTCTCCTATCAGGTGACGGAAATCTCCCGTTTCGTCAAGGCCGAGGTCAACCAGGAACTCTTCGACAGCGTCTATGGCAGCGAAGCAGGCATCAAGGACGAGAAGGCATTCCGCGAGGCTATCGCCAAGGGAATTACCGCACAGCTGGAGAACGATTCCGACTACAAGTTCCTGCAGGATGTGCGCAAGTATGCCGAGGAGAAGGTGGGTGACCTGACCATGCCTGAGGCCCTGCTGAAGCGCATGATGCTTGAAAACAACAAGGACAAGGGTGAGGACTTCGTGGAGAAGAACTTCGAAGCCAGCATCAAGGAGCTGAAGTGGCACCTCATCCGCGAGAAGCTGGCTGAGGCAGCTGGCGTGAAAGTGGACGACGACGACGTGAAAACCGGTGCCAAGGAAATGGCTCGTGCACAGTTTGCCCAGTACGGCATGAACAACGTGCCCGACGAGTATCTGGAGAACTATGCCCAGGAGATGCTCAAGAAGCGCGAAAGCCTTGACAACATCGTTGAGCGTGTCATCGACCACAAGCTGACACTTGCCTTGAAGAATGTCGTCAAGTTGTCGAAGAAATCCATCAGTTTGAATGACTTCAACAAGATGCTGAGCGAATAAATAAACGATTTTTTGAAAAAAACTTCTGTTTAGGTAGAGGTTATTGACTTTTTTTTCTATCTTTGTATACCAAAAGAAGAAGAAAGGTCAATGACCTCTTCTTTTTTCAACGAAAAAACACATTGGAAAAAGTAACTGAAAGGATTGAAAATGAACGATTTTAGAAAGTTTGCAACCAAGCATTTAGGAATCAGCGGAATGGTGATGGACGACGTGATGAGTGCGCAGGCGCAGTATCTGAACCCGTACATACTGGAAGAGAGACAACTGAACGTGACGCAGATGGATGTCTTCTCACGCCTGATGATGGACCGCATCATCTTCCTCGGTACTCAGATTGACGACTATACTGCCAACACCCTGCAGGCACAGCTACTCTACCTCGACTCGGTGGATCCGGGCAAGGACATCTCCATCTATATCAACAGCCCGGGTGGAAGCGTGACGGCAGGACTCGGCATCTATGACACCATGCAGTTCATCACCAGTGACGTGGCAACCATCTGTACGGGTATGGCTGCGTCGATGGCTGCCGTGCTGCTTGTGGCTGGCAAGGAGGGCAAGCGCAGTGCGCTGCCGCACAGCCGCGTGATGATTCACCAGCCCCTGGGCGGTGTGCAGGGACAGGCTTCCGACATGGAGATAGAGGTCAAGGAGATACAGAAGTTTAAGAAAGAACTCTATACCATCATCTCCGAGCATTCGCATACGCCTTACGAGAAGGTATGGCAGGACTCCGACCGCAACTACTGGATGACGGCTGAGGAGGCTCGTGATTATGGTATGATAGATGAAGTGTTAATCCGTAAAAAGTAGAAGAAGTAAAAAACGTTGCCTGAAGCAATAGGGACTGAAGGCACAAGGAAACTATGGCAAGGAAATCATGTAATTTTTGCGGAAGGTCGGAGCGGGAGGTGAGCCTCTTGATTACCGGCATCGATGGATATATCTGTGAAGATTGTGCACGCCAAGCCTATAAGATAGTGCAGGAGGCTAATGGCAACAAGTCTGCAAGGAAAAAGAACGAACCAGAAGAGGACTTCAACAGCGACAATCTGCCTAAGCCGACGGAGATAAAGGCTTATATGGACCAGTATGTCATCGGGCAAGACCAGGCAAAGCGCTACCTCTCGGTGGCGGTATACAACCACTATAAGCGGCTGGCGCAGTCGCATGAGGACGATGGCGTGGAGCTGGAGAAGAGCAACGTCATCATGGTGGGACCGACGGGTACGGGAAAGACGCTGCTGGCGCGTACCATCGCCCGGCAGCTGAACGTGCCGTTCACCATCGTCGATGCCACGGTGCTGACCGAGGCTGGCTATGTGGGTGAAGACGTGGAGAGTATCCTCTCAAGACTATACCAAGTGGCTGACGGCGACTTGAAGGCAACAGAACGCGGTATCGTTTTTATCGATGAAATCGACAAAATTGCACGGAAGAGTGATAATCCGAGCATTACGCGTGACGTCAGTGGCGAGGGGGTTCAACAGGGGTTGCTGAAACTGTTGGAGGGGTCTGTGGTGAACGTGCCGCCAAAAGGTGGACGCAAGCATCCCGAACAGGACTTCGTACACATCGATACGAAAAACATCTTGTTTATCTGTGGCGGTGCCTTCGACGGCATAGAACGGAAAATAGCACAGCGACTCAACACCCATGTGGTGGGCTACAATTCTATAGAAAACGTGTCAAAGGTAGACCGTAAGAACCTGATGAAGTATATTCAGCCGCAAGACTTGAAGGCTTACGGACTGATACCCGAAATCATCGGAAGATTGCCGGTGCTCACCTATCTTGATGCACTCGACCGGGATGCGCTGTTACAGATCCTGGTAGAGCCGAAGAACTCTATTGTCAAACAGTATGTAAAACTATTTGAGATGGATGGCATCAAGCTGACCTTCACCGACGAAGCACTTGGCTACATGGTAGACAAGGCTATCGAATACAAGATTGGTGCCAGAGGACTGCGCTCTATCACGGAGCACGTTCTCATGAAGGCAATGTACGAACTGCCGACTAAGCGAGTCAAGAAATTTGAGGTCACCAAAGACTATGCGGCGGCAGAGCTGGCAACAGCTAACCTACAGGGGCAGGAGATAGGATGACTCCTGCCTGCTTAAACATCCATTTGTTACCTATGACAATCAATACGCCATGACGAAAGATTACGACCTGACAGGAAAACTGAAACACTATTTTGGTTTCGACAAGTTTAAGGGAGACCAAGAGGCCATCATCCGAAATGTATTGGATGGGAAGGATACCTTTGTGCTGATGCCGACGGGAGGAGGGAAAAGCCTCTGTTACCAGCTACCCTCGTTGCTGATGGAGGGCACTGCCATTGTGGTGTCTCCACTGATTGCCTTGATGAAGAACCAGGTGGATGTCATTAACGGCATGAGCGAGGAGGACGGAGTGGCTCACTACCTGAACTCGTCGCTGAAGAAGGCTTCCATCGACCAGGTGAAGGCCGACATCATGGCGGGACATACGAAATTGCTCTATGTGGCTCCGGAGTCGTTGAACAAGGAGGAGAACATAGAATTCTTTAAGTCGGTGAAGATTTCGTTCTATGCCATCGACGAGGCTCATTGTATTTCAGAGTGGGGGCATGACTTCCGGCCGGAGTATCGAAAGATACGGCATGCGGTGGAAGAGATAGGGCAGGCTCCTATCATAGCGCTCACGGCAACGGCTACCGATAAGGTGCGTACCGACATCAAGCGTAGCTTGGGCATTGAGGATGCTGCTGAGTTCAAGAGCTCATTCAACCGTCCGAACTTGTATTATGAGGTACGTCAGAAGACTAAGGACATCGACAAGCAAATCATTATGTTCATCCGGCAGCATGCAGGCAAGAGTGGCATTGTCTACTGCTTGTCGCGAAAGAAGGTGGAGGAACTGGCGGCTGTGCTTCAGGCTAACGACATCAAGGCGGCTCCCTATCATGCCGGACTGGATTCTGAGACCCGGTCGAAGACGCAGGACGACTTCCTGATGGAGGAGATTGATGTCATCGTGGCTACCATCGCCTTCGGAATGGGTATAGACAAGCCTGACGTACGATTTGTCATCCACTATGACATCCCCAAGAGTCTGGAGGGCTACTACCAGGAGACGGGGCGTGCCGGTCGTGATGGCGAGGAGGGCAAGTGTATAGCTTTCTATTCCGACAAAGACTTGAAGAAGTTGGAGAAGTTCATGGAAGGCAAGCCTGTTGCTGAGCAGGACATCGGGCGACAACTGTTGCAGGAGACGGCGGCGTATGCAGAGTCGTCGGTATGTCGCAGGAAAATGTTGTTGCATTATTTCGGTGAGGAATACTTACAAGACAACTGTCATAACTGTGACAACTGCCTGCATCCGAAGACGAAGATAGAGGCGAAGGATGCGTTGTTGATCGTGCTGAATGCCGTTGCTGCCGTGAAGGAAAACTTCCGTCAAGAATACATTATCGACTTTGTCAAAGGTCGGGGCACCGATGATATCAAGGATCATAAGCATGACTTATTGGAGGATTTCGGCTCTGGAGAGGACATGGACCCGAAAATATGGAATCCTGTTGTGCGTCAGGCATTGATAGCCGGCTACCTGAAAAAGGATGTCGAAAACTACGGACTGCTGAAATTGACAAGTGCCGGCAAGCGTTTTATCAAGTCACCGCAGTCTTTTATGATAGTGATGGATACTGAATTCAGGACTGACGATGATGAAGACATGCATGAGGGAGGTCCAGGTGCACTTGACCCGGAACTGTTCTCTATGCTGAAAGACTTACGTAAACGGGTGGCACGACGCTTGGAGCGTCCGCCATACGTCATCTTTCAGGATGTCTCTCTTGAACAGATGGCTACCATGTATCCCATCAATGAGCAGGAACTGCAGAATATTCAGGGCGTGGGTGCCGGCAAGGCAAAGCGCTATGGCAAGGAATTCTGCGAACTCATCAAGCGCCATTGTGAAGAGAACGAGATTGAGCGCCCGGAGGAGTTGCGTGTACGTACCGTTGCCAAGAAGTCGGTGCAGAAGGTGAAGATTATTCAGGGCATTGACCGTCAGATACCACTCGATGACATTGCGACAGCTGAAGGGCTTGAGTTTGGCGATATGTTGGAGAAGGTCGAGGAGATTGTCTACAGCGGAACGAAGCTGAACATCGACTATTTCTTGGATGAGGTCATGGACGAAGACCATCTGGACGACATCTACGACTATTTCCTCAATAGCGAGACCGACGACCTGAATGTGGCACAGGACGAGTTGGGCGACGAGTATACGGAGGATGAAATCCGACTGGTGCGCATCAAGTTCCTTTCTGAAATGGCAAACTGACGTTAAATCAACTTAATAAGGTGAGATTTTCGTGCCAGAAGGACTTGTATGTTAGGAAATCTTAGTAATTTTGCAGGCAATAAATTTTAAAGTAATATGTCTTCATTTGTTGCAGATAAAATTGTGATGGACGGTCTGACCTTTGATGACGTCCTTTTGGTTCCAGCTTATTCAGAAGTACTGCCGAAAACGGTGGAGTTGTCAACGCGGTTCTCTCGCCATATCGAACTGAATGTTCCGTTCGTGACGGCGGCAATGGATACCGTGACTGAGTCGGCAATGGCGATTGCCATAGCTCGTGAAGGTGGCATCGGTGTGATTCATAAGAATATGTCGGTAGAGGCTCAGGCACGTGAGGTGGCTATCGTAAAGCGTGCTGAAAATGGCATGATCTACGACCCGGTGACTATCCGTAAGGGATGTACTGTACAAGATGCCCTTGACATCATGGCTGAATACCATATCGGTGGCATTCCTGTCGTTGATGAAGAGAACCATCTGGTGGGCATTGTCACCAACAGAGACCTGCGCTTTGAGCGTCGTCTTGACAAGATGATTGACGATGTGATGACAAAGGAGAACCTGGTGACAACACATCAGCAAACAGACTTGGCTGCCGCTGCACAGATTCTACAGGAGAACAAGATAGAGAAACTCCCTGTCGTTGACAAGGAGAACCATTTGGTTGGTCTGATTACCTACAAGGACATTACGAAGGCAAAGGATAAGCCCATGGCTTGTAAAGACGAGAAAGGTCGCCTGCGCGTGGCTGCCGGTGTGGGCGTCACGGCAGATACCTTGGAGCGTATGCAGGCGCTGGTTGAGGCAGGTGCCGATGCTATTGTCATCGATACTGCTCATGGACATTCGAAAGGTGTTATAGAAAAACTGGTAGAGGCTAAGCATTCTTTCCCCAATATCGACATCGTTGTAGGTAATGTGGCTACTGGCGAAGCTGCTAAGTTGCTTGTAGAGAACGGTGCTGATGCTATTAAGGTGGGCATAGGTCCGGGTAGCATTTGTACGACCCGTGTCGTCGCTGGTGTTGGTGTACCTCAGCTGAGTGCCGTCTATGATGTCTTCAGTGCGCTGAAAGGTACGGGTGTGCCTCTCATTGCCGATGGTGGTCTGCGCTATTCCGGAGACATCGTGAAGGCATTGGCTGCTGGTGGCAGTAGTGTGATGATTGGTTCTCTGGTGGCTGGTACTGAGGAGAGTCCTGGCGATACCATCATTTTCAATGGACGTAAGTTCAAGAGTTATCGAGGCATGGGCTCTTTAGAGGCTATGGAACAGAAGCATGGCTCTAAAGACCGTTATTTCCAAGGCGACACAAAGGATGTGAAGAAGCTTGTCCCAGAGGGCATTGCCGGTCGCGTACCTTACAAAGGTACCGTTCAGGAAGTCATCTATCAGCTTATTGGCGGACTGCGTTCTGGTATGGGCTATTGTGGAGCTGCTTCTATAGAGTGTCTGCATAATGCCAAGTTCGTGCGTATCACCAATGCCGGCGTGATGGAAAGCCATCCTCATGACATTACAATCACCAGTGAAGCACCGAACTATTCGCGTCCGAACAGTTGATTTTGAGAATACACAATTTACAATACTATAAGAATGAAATCGAGAATGTTATTTGCTGCCCTGCTGTTTGTGGCTTCGGCAGTACAGGCGCAAGACGATCCGACGATTATGACCATTAACGGTCAGCCCGTCAGCCGTTCAGAGTTTGAATATTCATACAACAAGAACAATGCCGACGGTGTCATTGACAAGAAGAACGTAGAAGAATACGTTGACCTGTTTGTCAACTACAAGCTGAAGGTGCAGGCTGCCCTTGATGCAAAACTGGATACGCTGTCTTCGTTCAAGAAGGAATTTCTTACCTATCGTGACCAACAGATTCGTCCGTCGTTCGTCTCTGATGCCGACGTTGAGAAGGAGGCTCAGAACTATTATGCCAAACTGGTAGAACAGATTGGCCCGCGTGGTCTTTTCACGTGTTCTCATATCTTGTTGCGCCTCGACCAAAAGGCAGACAAGAGTACACAGGACGCAGCGAAGGTGCGCATCGACTCTGTATACAACGCCCTGAAGGGCGGTGCCGACTTTGCAGAACTGGCTAAGAAGGTTTCGCAGGATCCAGGTACGGCCCGTAATGGCGGCTTGTTGCCCACGATGGGGCCGGGTCAGCTCGTGAAGGAGTTCGAAGATGTTGCATATTCCTTGAAAGATGGCGAGATGAGTAGCCCTTTCCTCAGTCCCTACGGCTATCATATCATCAAGATGAAGGAGCGTTCTCAGGTTCCTCCTTACGACTCGTTGCATACCAACATCGTGCGCTTCCTGGAGGCACGCGGCATCCGTGAGAAGATTGTCGACGACAAGATTGCTGCACAAGTGAAAGAGCAGGAAGGGAAGATTACGGCTGAGGATATCCTGAATAAGAAAGCTGAAGAAATGCAGGCAAACGATGCCGATTTGAAGAACCTGATTCGCGAATATCATGACGGTCTGCTGCTGTTCGAAATCAGTAACCGTGAAGTGTGGGACAAGGCTGCCAAGGATAACGAAGGATTGGCACAATATTTCAAGAAGAACAAAAAGAAATACAAATGGGACTCCCCACGTTTCAAGGGTATAGCCTATCATGTGAAAGAGCAGGCTGACGTGAAAGCTGTCAAGAACAGCGTCAAGGGACTGCCCTTCGACCAGTGGGCTGAGCAGTTGCGCAAGACGTTCAACAACGATTCTATTATCCGTATCCGCGTAGAGAAGGGCATCTTCAAGCAAGGTGATAACAAGCTCATCGACCGCGAAGTGTTCAAGCAGAAGGTAGAAGTGCCGCAGACCAAAGGCTATCCTATTGATGCTGTCTTCGGCAAGAAATTGTCTGCGCCCAAGGAGTTTGATGATGTGCGTGGCTTGGTTACGGCAGATTATCAGGATGCCTTGGAAAAAGAGTGGATTGCTCAGTTGCGTAAAAAGTACCCTGTAACGGTTTATAAGGAGGTACTTGCTACAGTAAATAAGCATTAAGAATGATGATGAAATACAGGAAATCTCAAGTCTGTGTGGTCACAGCATTGGCTGTCACGATAGCATTAGGGCTCAATGCCCGTGTGGGTAAGGCTCATGCCAATCTGTTTGCTCAGGAAGACTCTGCTGTAGTGGATTCTGTTGTCGTACAAGCTGATGACAAGTCAGGATCCGTTATAGACGAGGTGGTCTGGGTTGTCGGTGACGAAGCTATCTTGAAATCAGACATTGAAGTGCACAAGATTTCTATGGAGATGGAAGGTAAGACGCTGACAGAAGAGGAGACGTGTCAAATCCCAGAAGAACTTGCCCTTCAGAAATTGTTCCTTCATCAGGCAGCCATTGACAGTATAGAGGTTTCCGAGGCTGAAATCAACCAAGGTGTTGAACAGCGCATCAACTACTGGATACAAGATCCGCGCGTCGGTTCCAAAGAGCGTCTTGAGGCTATGCAGAAAAAGAGTATATCGCAGCTGCGCCAAGAGATGCACGATGAATACAAGAACCAGATGCTGACTCAGCGCATGCAACAGAAGCTGGTCGAAAACCTGAAGATGTCACCGGCAGAAGTACGTGCCTATTTCAAGAACCTTCCGGAAGACAGTCTGCCACAGATTCCTACTCAGGTAGAGGTGCAGCTGCTGACACTCACTCCACGTATAGCCCCCGAAGAAATCAACCGTGTGAAAGATCAGTTACGTGAATATACGGAACGTGTGACAAAGGGTGAAACGTCTTTTGCTACGTTGGCACGTTTCTATTCCGAGGATCCAGGTTCAGCACGTCAGGGCGGTGAACTCGGCTATACTGGTCGTGGCATGTTAGACCCAGCTTTTGCTGCTGTGGCTTTCAACCTCACAGACCCCAAGAAAATTTCCAAGATTGTCGAGACGGAGTTCGGCTTCCATATTATCCAGCTGATAGACCGTCGTGGCGAGAAGATTAACTGCCGTCATATCCTCCTGAAACCGAACATCTCACAAGAAGCTATCGAAGAGACCAAGATCCGTCTGGACTCGGTAGCCAAGGAAATTCGAAATGGAAAGTATACGTTTGAGACGGCGGTAGCCTATGTTTCCGATGACAAGGGCACCCGTAGCAACAACGGACTGATGGTCAATGCGTCGGAGAATGCGCAGACTTCACGCTTCAAGATGAAAGACCTGCCGTCAGAAGTGGCGCGTGTCGTTGAGGGAATGAAGGTTGGCGACGTGTCAGATGCCTTCGAGATGACTAATTCCAAAGGCAAGAAAGTGGTGGCTCTTGTGAAGCTGAAAGACAGGCTTAATGCCCATCGTGCCACGATAACAGAAGATTTCCAGGCCATGAAGGACATCGTGCTGGCTCAACGGCGCGCAGAAACACTCAAGAAGTGGGTGGCAGACAAGATCAAGGACACGTATGTACGCATGAGTCCGGAGTATGATAACTGCAAATTTGTATATGAAGGTTGGCGGAAATGACAATAGATAACAATCGCATCTACGCATTGGCGGGCGGGCATAGGATCATGGTCATGATGGTTCTATGCCTGTTTGGACTATGCTTGTCTATTCCGGCTTACGCTCAGAAGAAGGGCAGGGCAAAAGACGAGAAGGTATATCTCGACCATGCGGACGAGCTTCGTTATGACCAGTTTCTTAAACCAGGCGTTCAGATAGTAAAAGGACGAGTACATTTCCGCTATCAAGATACGCAACTCTTCTGTGACAGCGCTTATTTCAATCAAGACCAGAATACGTTTCAGGCTTTCGGACATGTACACATGAAGAAGAGCAAGGGCATCACGATGACCTGCGACTGGGCAGAATACAACAGCCAGTCGGAACTGTTCCGAGCCCGCCGCCATGTTGTCCTGACTCAGCCAGGACGTTCCCTCCATTGCGACAGCCTTGACTACAACAGCGGTACGGAGTATGCCAACTTCTTCGGTGATGGGGGCGGCAGACTGGTGAGTGGGAAGAACTCTGTCACTTCTTTGCAAGGCGAATACTATATAGACCAGCATGAAGCCAACTTCTACGAGAACGTGGTGATGAAAAGTCCTAAGTATACCATCAATACCGAGCACCTGAACTACAACACCCAGACTGAAGAAGCCCATGTCATCGGCCCGTCGGTCATTAAAGGCACCAACGGAGAGGTCGTCCATACTGAAGACGGCTACTACTATAGCAAGACCGACCGAATGGAATTGAACGGACACTCCACCATCACCTCTAAGGAACGTGATGTAGAAGGCGATAAAATCAAGTATAACACGAAGACGGGAGAGAGTGAGGGGCATGGTAACGTGAAGATTGTAGACAAACTCAACAACCGAGTGATGACGGGTGACCACCTCTTCTATAATGAGAAGCGAAGGGTGGGGCGGGGCGAAGGTAACGTCGTCTACGTAGATCGTAAGAACAAGAACTCCCTGCATGCCGATATCGTCAACTATACCGATTCGGCTGCCATTGCCTACGGTCACGCATTGGTCAAGGAGTTCTCACAGAAAGACACGCTATATATGCATGCTGATACGCTTCGTATGAAGGCGTTCCACCTGGACACCGACTCACTCTACCGTGAGGTTTACTGTTATTATCACGTGCGTGCTTATCGCAAGGACTTGCAGGCAGTGTGCAACTATCTGGTGTTCAATTCCAAAGACTCGTGTATGACACTTCGCCAAGACCCTATTCTGTGGAACGAGAACCGCCAGTTGGTGGGCGACTCTATTCGCGTTTTCATGAATGACTCTACTATCCGCGAGGCACATGTCTATGGTAATGCTTTCTCCGTTGAAGAGGTCCGTGACAAAAAGCACTTCAACCAAATCTCCTCAAAGTTGATGCATGCCTACTTTGAGAAGGGGGAACTGCGGTGCAACGAAGCCGTGGGCAACGTGTTGACCATCTATTATCCGGAAGACGACAAGGACAGTTCCATCATCGGACTGAACTATCTGGAGACAGACACCATGAGGATGTATATGGGTGAGCGTCGCAAGCTGAAACGGATATGGACTTCTAAGTTCACGGCTACGCTCTATCCGTTGACGCAACTGCCTCCCGGCAGGCAGTTCCTGCCCCAGTATGCGTGGTATGAAGAGATACGGCCGCGCAGTAAGGACGACCTCTACCGCTGGGTCAGCAAGGATGAGGCTTTAAAAGGGAAAGGAGGAACCAACTGAGATGAGTGATATTATACAACTGTTACCCGATTCCGTCGCCAACCAGATAGCGGCAGGTGAAGTGATACAGCGGCCGGCTTCCGTCATTAAGGAACTGGTGGAGAATGCTGTTGACGCTGATGCACATCGTATCGACGTATTGGTGGTAGATGCCGGCCGCACCTCCATACAGGTTATTGACGACGGCAAGGGTATGTCTGAAACCGATGCCCGCCTGTCGTTTGAGCGTCATGCCACCTCGAAGATACGTCATGCCGATGACCTTTTCGCCCTTCACACGATGGGGTTCCGAGGTGAGGCTCTCGCGTCGATAGCTGCTGTGGCGCAGGTAGAGTTGAAGACTCGTCTGCGTGGAGCCGATGTCGGTACCCATCTTTCAGTTGCCGGCAGCCGTTTCGTTGGACAGGAGCCGTGCTCTTGTCCTGAAGGTAGCAACTTCATTATCGAGAACTTGTTCTATAATGTCCCTGCCCGTCGCAAGTTCTTGAAGTCGAATACTACCGAACTGAATAATATCATGACGGCTTTCGAACGCATCGTACTTGTCTATCCCGACATCGCCTTTACCTTCCACAGCAACGGAGTGGAGCTTTACAACCTGAAAGCTGCCAGTATGCGCCAACGCATCCTTGACGTGTTCGGAAAGAAAATCAACCAAGACTTGCTGGGCGTGGACGTAGAGACGACGATTTGCACCATCCATGGCTTCGTGGGCAAGCCTGAGACCGCCCGTAAGAAGGGTATGAAGCAATACTTCTTTGTCAACGGGCGCTACATGCGCCATCCTTATTTCCACAAGGCTGTCGTTAATGCCTTTGAACGTCTGGTTCCTGTTGGCGAACAAGTCAGCTATTTCCTCTATTTCGATGTTCCCTCAGCTGACATCGATGTGAACATCCATCCCACGAAGACGGAAATCAAGTTTGAGAACGAGCAGGCGGTATGGCAGATACTTTCTGCTGCCGTCAAGGATGCCGTAGGTAAGTTCAGCGGCATACCTTCCATTGACTTCGACGTGCAGGGCAGTCCCGACATTCCGGTCTTCGACCCTACGCGTCAGGCTCAGGCTCCTCATGTCAACTATAACCCGTCCTATAATCCGTTTAAGGAAACTGCAGCTATCAGGCAGCCTTCACAACCTTCACAACCTTCCGTGCCCAAAAACTGGGAAGAACTCTATGAAGGTGCTGCCAGCATACAGCAGGACCTCTTCGATGCAGACATGGAGAAGTCCGAAGAGAGCATCATAGCCGATAAGTCACCCGTCCATTACCAGTACAAAGGACAATACATCATGACAGCGGTGAAGTCGGGACTGATGGTCATCGACCAGCATCGCGCGCACGTACGTATATTATATGAGCAGTATCTGAACCGAAGCCGTGACCGCAAGATGGAGGCACAGAAGGTGCTCTTCCCTGAAGCCATTCAGCTTTCGCAGTCTGATGATGTTCTCATGGAAATGATGGTGGAGGAGATGCAGGAGATGGGTTTCGAGCTGACGCCGCTGGGTGGAGGAAGCTATGCCGTCAATGCGGTACCGGCTGCCTTGGAAGGTGTCAAGGTGTCTTCGTTGCTTACCGATATGATAGCTGATGCTCGTGAGAAAGGTGTGAAGTTGAAGGACGAGATATGCCAGTCACTGGCTCTGAGCATGGCTCGTTGTGCTGCCGTCCCTTATGGCCAAGTCTTGAACAACGACGAGATGGAAAATCTTGTCAATGCTCTTTTCGTCTGTTCCAATGTCAATTATACACCCGACGGAAAGCTCATCCTCGGTATTTTGCCCCAACATGATATCGAAGAATTGCTGCATTAATTCTTGGTGAGATACTGTTTGCCCCCACAAAAAGCATTTTTTTTTCGTTTTAGGGACATTTTTTTTTGTAAAAAGTAATAAGAATTGAAATTAATTGCTATCTTTGCAGCGCAATTCATGAATATTTTTAGCTAAATAAAGACTCATTTTTTGATTTTATTAATAAAAAGGTTATGAAAAAATTATTGATTGTATTGGCTTTTGCCGGTGTTTCTGTGGCATCTTTTGCACAGGAAAGTAAACACAGCGTGGCTACCAATTCATTCTGGAGCAACTGGTTCATCCAGGGCGGTTTCGACTGGAATGCTTGGTACACAGCAACTGAACATGGCGCAGGTATGGCCCGTAGCCCGTTCAAGAAGTTCCGTTCAAGCCCAGGTGCAGCTATCGCTATTGGTAAGTGGTTCGCTCCTGAGGTCGGTGTACGTTTGAAGGCTCAGGGTATCTGGTCTCGTACCATTACCTCTGTTTACGACAAGAACGGTACCTTTAACAAGTACTGGGTTCTCAACGGTCAGGTACTGTTGAATGCCAGCAACATCTTCTGCGGCTACAACGAGAACCGCGTGCTGAACATCATCCCGTTCTTCGGTGCTGGTCTCGGTCGTACCATGACCCACGACCTCTACGCTATGGACCTGAACGTTGGTGTACAGGCACAGTTCAAGGTTTCTAAGAAGTTCGGCGCATACCTCGAATTAGGTTGGAACCGTTTCGAGGGTGATATCGACGGTGGTGAGTATGGCGGTGGTCGTCGTGGATGGGATTCTCACGACAACAACATCTACGCTGAAGTCGGTATTACCTACAACCTCGGCCGTTCTGGTTGGAACAAGGTACCTGATGTAGACGCTATCAACGCTGCTCACCAGGCTGCTATCGACGCTCTCAACGCTAAGCTCCGCGATGCTGAGGCTGAGAACGCCCGTCTGCGCAAGCTCCTCGACCAGCCGAAGGTTGTTGAGAAGGTATCTGAGTCTGTTAAGGAATTCATCACCACTCCGGTTTCTGTATTCTTCAACCTGGCTAAGGTTGACGTAGCAAACCCGAAGGACCTCGTCAACGTTCGTGCTCTTGCTAAGTATGCTAAGGACAACGACGCAAGCGTCCTCGTAACTGGTTATGCTGACAGCTCTACCGGTTCTCCCGCCACCAACGAGAAACTCTCTCAGAAGCGTGCTGAGACCGTTAAGAACGAACTCATCGGCATGGGTGTTTCTGCAAGCAAGATCTCTACCGCTGCTAAGGGTGGTGTGAACATCCTCGGTGTTGACCTGCCGAAGGACTTCGACCGTCGTGCTACCGTTCAGATCACAGAGGTTCCTGAGAAGAAGTAATCTTGCGACTGATACAAAACAGATAAAAGAAGGTGTCTCTCTTTTTGAGAGACATCTTTTTTATATAATAGAAGTATTACTTATCCTGGACGCATATCCCCAACTGCTTATCCCAAACAGACCACTTTCAAGATAGAAGTGCAATTTTTGAAGTGAAGTGTGACGGATTATCCTCCCTGAGGAGCGCCCGTAATTGGCCAGCAATGCAAATAACAATAAAGGGAGACCGCAGTCTCCCGAAGATTAAGTAATTTTGCATTGATGAAGTACAAGCACTTAACCTCAGAGCAAAGGTACTACATTTATTTGGAACGCCAAAAGGGTAGTACAAGAAAATCCATCGCAGAAGCGATAGGAGTTAGTGAATCGACGATCAGCCGTGAGCTTAGGCGCAACGGAGGAAAGAACGGCAGTTATAACTTCATGAAGGCTCAGGAGAAGGCCGACGAACGCAGCCATCGCTCCCCAGGCAACAGGTCAAAACCTGCTAGCCTTGTCTGGCGCGTCAAGCAGCTGATTATGGACGAGCAGTGGTCTCCATCCCAGATATCAGGCTACCTTCATGAGAAGGAGGGCGTGCAAATCTCCCACGAGACCATATACAAGCTCATACGCAATGATGGGACGGGCAAGCTCTCAGAGAACTGCCGACACAGGATGAAGTACTGCAAGAGTGCCTCAAGGAAGCATGAGACAAAGGCAACCAATATCAAGAACCGCGTGAGCATACACGATCGCCCCGCAGAAGCAGACGGCAAGCGTTTCGGCGACTGGGAGATGGATCTTATCGTGGACAAGGACCAGAACGGTATCCTCACCATGGTAGAGCGCAGCACCAATTTCCTGCTGATGGCAAAGCTGAAGCATGGGAAGATGGCAATGCCCGTGGCAATGACGGTCTGGAGACTGCTATTACCCTACAAGGGGGAGATGATGCATACCATCACTACGGATAACGGACCGGAATTCGCTGCTCACGAGTGGATTACCAAGCAACTTGGAGTGCCAGTCTACTTCACAGACTCTTATTCTTCATGGCAGAAAGGGGCTGTAGAGAACACCAATAAACTCATCAGGCAGTACATACCAAAGGGAATGGACATCAGTACTGTCTCTGAAAAAAGAATCGCATCAATACAGGCCAAAATCAACAGAAGACCAAGAGCCAAACTGAATTTTAACACACCTAAAGAAGAGTTTTTCAAACATTATACTTAAATTTGCACACAACTTGCACTTGCTGGTTGACTCTACACTTATCCCAAACAGGCGTATTATATGAAAAAAACAACGGGAAAGTTTGGTGGTTCCATAAAAAGGTTGTACTTTTGCAACCGCTTACAAGAAGCCGGGCGCTTAGCTCAGTTGGTTTAGAGCATCTGCCTTACAAGCAGAGGGTCGGGGGTTCGACTCCCTCAGCGCCCACAGGGGTGTTCCCCGTAGTTCCTTCGGGAGTTGCGGGGATTTTTCTTTTCGCTTCCTTACGGCTCCTTTCTTTTTTCGAAAAGGACTTTTATCATTATGATTAGTGTGTTATGAAAGGGTATATCCTTGATACTCATTATTCCATTGGTTTAATCATCGATTCAATGAACGCGATTTCATCATCTGCGGGGTTGTACTTCTTGTATAGTTCTTCAATCTGCCCTTCGTTGTCTTAATTTCTTTCTTCAATAAGTGGAGGAGATTACATAATCAATCTGCATTAATCGGCAAAGGTTCGATTCGGAGATTGCGATAAATATAATAGCGCCAACCTTTATTTTTGTCTGTTTCTACGATGTCTATATGAGTTATACTTGGCTTTTTACCACCATAAATATTAGGAGTAATAATAAACTCTTTCTTATCTTTGCTCTTAAGCACTTTTGTTGAAACGGTAGCCCCATTTATTAATACGACTACCTCATCAATCATCTCGTCACCATAATGTTTTCCAGCATCTACTCTCAGCGTGTCAAGTAGATAGAATACAGAATCCGCTACGACACTTCCAGTTTCATAATCTCGTGTGGATAGACGTTTAACTTTATGAAGGTAATCAACAAGTGATTTGGCGTTTTTTCTTTCAAATGCTTTCTTAGCAATAATCATAATACGATTAGTAGAAAGATTTATAACTTTCAATGCTTGATTATCGGATGTCCAATCAATATTGTCATTATCACTGAACTCTAACCCCTTTTTTACATTTTTATTACCAATTCTTATGTTAGCAGAGTTTGCAAAAAGAACTCTGTAATTGTCTGCCATAGTTAGCTGCGCCAAAGATAGCAAACACACTAATAATGTTATAAGACTTATTATCCTTTTTTTCATATTCTAATTTTTTTGTGAATTTTATCATATAGTGTTATAGATAGATTGAAGAGATAAAACAATGTTGCTGTAATGAATATATCGTATGCCTCTCCTAACGTAATATAAGTAACTATACACATTATAGTCAGTAACAAAGAATATCCCATCCATGAACACATCCAAATTAACCCCCTTAATAATGTACGAATTGATTTTTTATGAGAGGATTCAGCCAACTCTTTAAGCAAATCCTTTAACCGTTTTCGGCTTATTGTGAGATAAGAAAGTAAGAAGAAGACGATGAATAATACGCTTGCTAATGTTGCTGAAACAATATGATGACCATTTAAAAGGGAAATAAAAGCATTAAAAATAATGACGGCACCAGCCATTTCTTCAAGATATGTAGTATGCGTATCATCTCCATGAAAAGAGCCAATTACAATATACTTACCACGTGTCATTTCTGGCTGTTTGTATAAAAGACTATCGCCAAGGGCGTTTAATTCAGGAATAGTGTCATCAAGTAAATCCATTCCCAAATTATTCCAAATTTTATCACCGTTATCAGCATAAGTCTCATTGGCTCGTAAATCAAACGTCAAAACAATACTGCTGCGAACCAAGTGCCAACCATCGGTAAAGAAAATTCCATGTTTTTCAACGCTTCTTCCTGATACTTCTTCATACATCTTAATAGGGACACTTTTAGCTGTGTCACAATAATAAGGATATTTCACGAAATCTGACTCGGAAAAAGTTACAAGATAATCAGCAAGTCCTGCTTTCTGCGCCAATCGATTATCTGCTAATACTGCATCGGAATGGCGAGGAATCACGATTCGCTTCATTGATTCTATTGTTGCATAAAGCTCTTCGTCCCATTCAGTCTGTACGTCATTCTCAAAGAATACGTCAAGTAAGATAAATTTGTAATCGTTACTTTTTCTAAGATATTGGAGTAGCCTTAACAATTTTTGACGGTTGGTTATCTGTGTTTTCCCTGAAGGAGTTCCATATTCATCTACTATTGGCCTTAATTCTTTATCATAAGCAACGTTCACAAAAAGCACACTATCAATTGATTCGTTTTCTCTAGGACAAAAGTAATCATGTATCAATTCCAGCTTGGTCAGTATAGTTTTTTCTCCGCTTATAGGAAAACGAAGGTTTGTGACCCAATAGGAAAATACAAGAAAACCTATTGACAGAAAAATTGAAATAATTATGCGTGAACGTCGTGGCATATAAAAGAAAATCTATTTGTGGCTTATTTCGACAATTACAGGCACCACACTTTTGTCTGTCTTTGCGCTAAATCCTATGTTGTTTAAAACATATCTGGTATCCTTTGTCGGTACCATTTTATCGGCTAATGCATATTTTACCTTGTCGTAGAAAGATCCTTTCGCAGATTTTATACTTTTGATAATAGTAGAAATGTCTAAAGCATCTTTTGAATAAAGGACACACATATAGTCTGTACCCTGAGTATCATCCATCTCTACATAATAAGTTTCATCTGGAATAGCTATATGGTTCTGTCTATATGTCAAAGCTGCACTTATATTATCTGTGGGAGGGAATACTTTGCTAACGTTATTCCCCAGATCAGAACCAATTACGTAAACGTATGCAGGTTCGTTGTTTGAAATATAGATACGATAACGAGTCCTTGAAATATATTCATCCGCAATACGATAACGGAACATACTATTGATAGAATCCAATATAGGAATCATCTTTTCGCCTGTCGATAATTGTAGTTCAATATCTCCAGAGAAACTATTTAAAAACAGAGGCTTTGGCTTTGGTTCTGGCTTTGGTTCTGGCTTTGGTTCTGGTTTAACAATTTTTCTGACAAACACCTCATAGGCTTGGTCAACGTATTTGGCAAAGTCACTATATTTAACCCACACAAATCCTTTGTCCCCCCAATTCTTTCCCCAACTATTCATTATATGGAAAGAACCACCATTCATATTGTCATCGTAGCCAATTACGCACATAGCATGATAACCATGTTTTGTTGGATCCACATCAACACCATCCCAAGAATTTCCAGCATAGTGGAAAGAAACTGGTAACCACATGGCTATAACAACAGGATAATCCTCACTCAGAGATTTTTTTACTTTGCGTATTTTTTCCGATTTATCTGCAAAATTAATGCTAAACAATGTAAAGTAGTCGTCTATTTTGAAATTAGATGCAGCTTTTATTAGATTATCATTAATATAATTTGCACATAAGACGCTAAAGGAAGAGTATTTTGGAACACCTTTTTCTTTCATAAGTTGAAGTGCTTTAAAAATATGTGTACCTCTTTGGCATTCATCGTCATTTGGATATAAGTCTTTTTCTTTTATAAGGGCATATACAAACAAGGGAGAAAAGGCTTCATTTGTGATTTTGTTCTTATCCGTCCATCCATACTTAATAGCCTCTGCAATTGTCCGTGCTGCGTATGCCGTTGCCCAGCTGGTACAAGTACCATAGCTACTTTGACTTTTCACATCTGGGCAATACTGCATTAGTGAATACTTACTTGGCAAAACTTTATAATCTCGTGTTAACAGTTCTGCCTTTCTAGGCAACTGCTCATAAGTACCATCATCAGGCAATAATCCAGTCATAAAAAATTCCTCTTGCGCATGATTTACTAAGCATGAGGATAGTGTTAAAATACAAAACAATATCTTTTTCATCTTCTGACTTATTTTTGATTGAAAATAAATTTACCTCTAAATGAATTGGATGTCCAAGGATTCTGCCTGTCGTTTGTTTTTAACGCCACTTTTTCCAATACTTCTTGAAAGAAGTCTGTGATAGAAAGGTTTGGAACATCTAATGTCTGAAGAAGAGCTCCTGTATAGGGGCTATTCCGCTCAGCTCCGTCTTGTGCAACATCACCAGGAGCTGTTGAGAAAGCTATAAATGTTCCTTTTGGAGCATTCATGTGGTTCAGACCGCCTCCACCTGTGCTTCGATTCCAACTACGTGCAAACGGATTGTTGCGACAAGCATCTAAAATCATAATCTTCATCTTGCAGTGTGCTTTCTCCATCAAATCCAAAACAAGATTAGCATTCGTGCATTTATATTGGACGTAACTTTCTTCTGGAAGAGTGGCGTCAATGGGGATTAAATAATTACTTCCATTGCATCCTACCCCATGCCCAGCATAATAGAACAATGCAACATCATAGTTTTTGGCTTTACTTCCGAAATCGTAAATAGCAGCTTCCATTCCCTGCTGTGTTTGGTCTATTGAGCGAATGACGTTAAAGCCAAGACTTTCCAATTTTGCTGCCACATCAGTAGCATCATTTACAGGATTCTTCAGTCGTTTATCAATGTCCTTATAATTTGCATTACCCATCACCAATGCAATACGCTTTTGTTGAACAATGGGAGTCATCTTTTTCGGCGAAAAGGTAACGTTCTTTTCTGACAAAGCTACACCGCCAGCATTTTTCACTTCTACCTTTACGGTATTGTTACCTTCTGACAATGACAGCATTTTTTCTATTGTCAATGAATATCCATCATTTTTAACGGGATTAATACCTCTATCAACTATACCGTTTACAGACACCGAAAAAGACTCAATCTTACTTGTAGATTTAACACCAACTTTCAGTGCAAATTGTTTTTCTGTTGTCTTTGGTGAAAAAGCTAGCCAATCTATCGTAGCAGCATCTTGATTCTGATATGTCACAGTCTTCTCAGATGTGGCAGTTCCTCCTGCATTTTTTACGGTCACCTTAATGTTGTTCTGTCCATCATTTAAAACGACAGTTCTATCTATCGTCATATTATAACCATCGTTGTGAACAGGATTAATGCCACGAGTTAAGATACCATTTACATAAACACTTACATCTTCAATTTTGCTGTCTGATTTAATACCAATCTTAAAGGAGAAATCTTTTTGTTTCGTAGAAGGCTCATAGACCAGCCATGACATAGATGCAAGATCTTTTTTAGGTAAAGGATTGGGGATATTATTATCACCCAATTTTGCAAGTTGTTCCTTTGCCCTTTTGTCACCAAGAGCAGCACTTTTACTATACCACCTCTTTGCTTCTTCAATGTCAACAGATACTCCCTGTCCGTGCTCGTAAAGCCACCCTAAATAATATTGAGCTTCTCTATCATTTTTATCACCAGCTTTAATGTACCAATCATAAGCTGATTTGAATGACTTTTCTACCCCATATCCATAGTAATACAAATGTCCCATGTAGCATTGCGCTCTTTCATTGCCGCCTAGTGCCCCTTTACTTAACCATTCAAATGCTTTAGAATAATCCTTAGGATATCCAAACCTTCCATAATAGTATATTTGACCTAAGGCATATTGATAACCTGTGAAGCCTTGATTTGCTAATCTTAACACAATCTGTGCTATTCCTTCAGAAAATGATGCATATTCATTTCCACCTAAATCAAAATCATATTCATTTCCACCTAAATCAAAATGATGTCCTATATTATTTTTATAAAAATCCATGTATCCTATACTACTTCCTCCTTCTACATAATCATAAGCAAAAGGGACTATTGTTTTCCCATTCATATCAATAGCACCCCATTTCCCCTTCTTTACAGCAGCAGCTCCCCACCAAAAGGAGGACTCTTTTAGTTTTTTTCCATTTGTGTCCGAAGACCAAACTACGTCATACTGAAAAGGAATGACAACTTCACCCTCTTCATTGATAAATCCTAACTTGTTGTTTCTTACCACAGCTGCAAGATTTCTCTCATGAACATCAGCGTAAGTTCCTCTCGCAAAGTCATCAGCAAAATCATATTCAAGTGGGATTACTTCTCTTCCATCTTTGTTCACATATCCGTATTTCCCATTGATGCTTACAGGGGCAAGGTCGCTTCTCAATGAAAAACCTCTGGTTGTCGAATACTTAAATGGAATTAAGACTTTATTGTGTTCATCGATGAATCCGTATTTCCCATTCTTTTTGACATATGCTAGACCCGTATAAAAACCATCCTCCATGTCATCATATTCAAATGGAATTACTAACCTACCATTGACATCTATGCAACCGTATTTCCCATTTTTTACCACCCAATTCGGTGAATCTTCAACAAGATATGGCTTAACCTTATCATATAATAGCGGAACGACAACATTACCTAACGAATCTATATATCCCCATTTTTTATTTTTACATACGGAAACACATGTTTGATATGTATTCCAATAAAAATAATATTTATCGAAATCACAAATAACGTCATCGAAAATCAAGGGGATAACTTCATTACCATTTTTATCTATAAAACCATATTTCCCATTCAGACGAACCACAGCCAATCCTCTATTACCAAAAGGTCCGGTAACTTCATATTTTTTTGTAACACCAGTAGTGGATTGAGCGTTTGAAGACACGACACAAAAGAAATATATTAACAAAGATACTATTATTCTCATACAATTAGACTTTAATTAAAAATAATTCTATTTCTCTTATAATCAGGTGATTAGTTTTGGTGAATATTAGTTAATACTCTTAACATGTTGAGGACTCGGCAACTCCTTGCTTATCCCGGACTCAGGTAATGAAGAGTCGTGGGATTTTTGTCTTCAACATAATTAACATTTAATATTTTAGGCTCTAAATCATCAGCACAATCAGGGACACCTGTTGTAATCATCCAAAATGTAGTATCATCAGATCCAAAGCTATAGCTTCCAGAATAGCACCTATTTTCATCATCAGCTCTATCTGTGAAATATCCAGAATAGATATTTAACCATTTATAATCTTTCGGGCTATATATCTTTGCGTTTTTGAATTCCAATGAGCGAATTTCACCAGCAGAAGATTTCTGCCAGTTTTCCAAAAATATATAAGGATTGCCTTTAAAATTCAGATTAGGAGCACCTAAGTCAAATTTACAGAGAATAGTCCATTTCCCCGCTTCTATGTCCCCCACCCAAAGCCACATCTCTGTATTGTCATTCGACGGAGTGTTGATGCATTGCATAAGAAAACGATACCACTTTCCAGGTTTCCAGTCATACTTAGGCATACAACTTATTCCCTGTCCTTCGTGTTCATATCTAATAGATTCAGTCCCATTATAAGAAGCGATAAGTTTCGCTTTTATCGTGTCTACCTTCCCTGATTTATCGACACAGTATGTATCCCAAAGAGATAAAATGCCGTTATACCCAGACAAATCCGGATGACTACTTCGTTGTAAACCAGCATAACCAGAATGATGCCCTCCATTATCGACTTTAACATATTTTTTTAACAGTGATTCATAGTCTAGGTCAAAACAATTAAGACACCAATATGTTTCTATAGGGAGATAGTCCGCTTTAAAATCAATAGAATACTGAGAAAAAGCATCCTCTGTATTAGAATGAAGCACTGCAGTAAGGTATGGAGATTTACATTTACTTCTATTATTAATTTTATATATGTCGTCTTGAGATGGTATTGTAATAATATCATCCCAATTCCGCATATCGATAATTTTGGGAAACGTTATACTGTCAATATTTTCTGTTCTAAATAGATAAGAACTTCCATTTTTATTCCAAATCTTCATAGTCTTATACTCTTGCGAATAACCATAGACAGACTGTAAAAAGAGAATTATTAATAATAAGTTTTTCATCTTTTCCTTATATTTTCTCATAGGTATATAGTATTTATAGTAATAACTAACTACATCTGTAAAAAACAGACGAGTCTTCACAGGTACAAAGTTAGTAATAATTTGGTAAATTGAGTTTGTTAGTAAAAGAAAATATTCTCAAATATAAAAAAATACTGGATTTTCCCACACTGTTTCATGGAAGAACCGCAAAATTTTGTTACTTTACATGGAAAAAGACGAAATCAATATAGCATTCAATAGACACGGACATGAAATTGAAGAAAGTCACGGTACCCCATATCATCAAAGAGCTTGCTTGTCCGAGCGAAAGTATTTCAAAATGGTACCAACGTTTGGTATTGTGCCGACCACGATGTGGTATCTTGCTGGGAGTGACTAAAAAATGTTAAAGAGGTAAAGAATTTGCAGATTAGTGATTGCAGATCGTGAATTTATTGCTACCTTTGCAACCGCTTACAAGAAGCAGGGCGCTTAGCTCAGTTGGTTTAGAGCATCTGCCTTACAAGCAGAGGGTCGGGGGTTCGACTCCCTCAGCGCCCACAAGAACATGACCTGTATCACTCTGATGCAGGTCTTTTTTATGAATAGGAAATTCACAATCATATAATTAATTAGGTATGGACAGTATGAATAATCAGAGTAAACAGGGACAGTTGCAGATAGATCTGCCGCAGGACATGGTGCAGGGTGTCTACAGTAACTTCGCCATCATTTCTCACTCCAGTTCGGAGTTCGTCGTAGACTTTGCCTCGCTTTTGCCGGGCATTCAGAAGGCTCAGGTGCGCTCACGTGTCGTTCTCGCCCCGGAGCATGCCAAGCGTCTGTTGGCTGCTTTGCAGGAGAACGTGATGAAGTATGAGAATGAGTTCGGAAAGATAGAACTGCCGAACCAGGCTCCACGCACCATCGCTCCTTTCGGTCCGAACCGCGGCGAGGCGTAGGGGCACGAATAAGCCTGACGTTTTCGGAGGCCGGATAGTCCGAGTGCTCCGGAATTTCCGGATTTTCTGGAATTTCCGGGTAATCAGTTAATAACAATAGAAACAACGAACAGACAGTAAGGAAAGATGCAGAAGAAACCTGTTTCCATCAGCCACTACAGTGACGGTACAGCTAGTGTGTTGCGCAAAGCTGTCGTGGTTGAGGGGCTGCGGTTTTACCAGCGAAGCGATGTCCTCTATCAGCTTACGCAACACTTCTGTCAGCGTTTCCTCCCTGCATATGGTGACAGGACGGTAGATCAAATGGTGCAAGCCGCACGAAGCGTGAAGCAGAATATAGCCGAAGGAAGTAGTGACGGGCAGACTTCGATGGAGATTGAGTTGAAGTTGCTGGGTGTTGCCCGTGGAAGCAACAAGGAGCTTTTGGAAGACTATCTGGACTATCTGAAGCGCAAGGGATTCGTTGAGTGGTATGGGCGTCATCCGCGCTTCCAGATGTTGCATGCCTTCTGTAAGCAACATGCTGCTTATGAAGATTATAAAGATTTGTTGCCTAAGATGACTGATGAAGAGCTTGCTAATATGGCGATATGTTTGTGTCATCAGGTGGATAAGGCTCTCACCAGTTATATAGAACGCAAAGACCGCGAGTTTACCACAGAGGGCGGTATTCGCGAACGCATGACGGCAGCAAGGCTGGAACAAAGGGAAATCCAACGAGAGACGATAGCCCGTCTTCAGCGGGAAAACCAAGAACTCCGCCAAGAGATTACTCGCTTGCGGACCCTCCTTGGTGGAGGGTAAAGTGGAAATGAGAGAGCCGGATAGTCCGGATAATCCGGAATCCCCGGAAAGCCCGGAAGAACCTCCATGACAAGCAAGAGGGTATGTCCCAAAAGACATACCCTCTTTGTTTAAATAGGACTTGAGCATCCTCATTCCTCTTTGAACTTCGGAGACTCGCCATACTGGTTGGGCTGAGGATCGCCGTCCTTGATCACCATGATCAGCGGGATGAGGTAGCCGACGCCGCAGACGAGGATGAGCCACAACAGGTGACCGCTCTTGCCGATGTCGTGCAGGCGGCGTGCGTGAGCAGCCAGCAGCGGAATGGTGCAGCAAACGAGCAGAATAACCATTGCGATGATGTAGTAAACGAGGAACTGGCTGTCCATTGCCTGTGCCTCTTCATACTTGGCGCTGAAGTTGTCAAGCGTGATGGAGCCCTGGAACGACTCTGCTGCTGCGGTGTGGAAGTGGCGGATGATGCCCATGACTACCCAGTTTACGATACTGCTAAACAGATAGAACCACCAGAACTCAGAGCGGCGTGCGCGTCCGCTGAAGGTAAAGTACTTTGCATAGCAGGCTTTGATAGCCTCTACGAACGACATAGATTTAGTTGCTGTCATAATTGTTTGGTTTTAAGGGTTAATACTATAGTGAATAAAATTTGTAATTATCAATTGTCCATTGTCAATTATCAATTGTCCATTGTCCATTGTCCATTGCCTACGGTCTTACCTCACTCCTCCTCCGGAGCCGCCGCCGCTGAAGCCGCCTCCGCCTCCAAACGAGCTGGAGCCGCCCGAACCTCTGGAGCGTGAAACGGCTTGTGAGACGATGCCGTGGGTTGCTGCGCTGGTGACGATAAGGTTGTTGAAGAGCATTCCCTCCTCGTTGCCTTCCACCATAGCCTTTGCTACGTTGTCCATCTCCATGTATTCCGGGCACATCTGTTTCATGTCCTTGCGTACCTGGTCGCCGATGCCGAAGAGTGTGGCGAAGACAAGGTACTCTTTCCACAGACCCACCTCCTCGACGTGTCGTTCGTTGGTGAGCGTGAACTCTTGCAGGAACTTCTTCAAGCCTACTACCTGTTGTGCATCTTTTGGTTCGATGAACTTGCCGGATATGGTGGTGTTCATCAAGTCTACCAACGGCTCCAGGTCTAAAGCATTGTCTTTGATGTATCTCTTCAGTTCCTTGGGTTGCAGGATGTGGTCGTCGCCGGCAGCATCGTACAGCAGTTGGTGTATCTCTCGGTGAAGTTCCTCGTCTTGCGTCATGGCGGCGCCCGATGAGTAGTTTGGTGTTTTGATGGCAAGCATCTTCTTCAGTTCGTTGTTCCTGCCGTAGGGGGCCATCGTGATGGTGATGACCTGCTGGTAGATGAGCCGCAGGATGTGTGCACTCATCAGGTTTCCCGTCGTGGAGTCGCCTCCGTAGAGTGCTTTCATGATGCTGTTGGCACGCAGTAGCTGTCCCTTGACTGGCGTGTCGCGGTACCACGGCAGCAGTTTCTCGTCGCCGAGGAGCTTCTTGCGCAGCTTCTTCCTTCTGTATTTCGTGAGTCCCACATAGCCGATGCCGAGGACTCCACAACCAATCAGCATCTTTATCCAGCTGTCGTCTTCCTCCTCCTCAGCATAGTCGCTACCTTCCTTAGCCTTCTCGATGACAGTGTCGAACGACTTCGCTACCGAGTCTTCCGGATGGAAGAGACCCTTGTTGAAGCGTGAGAGGATGATGACCGAGGCTCCGTTATCGAGCGGACTTGTCGTCTCGTCAACGATGCAGCTGTCTTGAAAGTTGATGTTGCCGTAGTGTCCGAACGCCCAGATGTCTGCATTCTCGTCGTTGATGGCGCCATTCTTCTTGCTGATGATGACCTTCACATGCTGCGGAACCGGCTTGATGTTGCGTGCCACGAACATGAAGTTGAAGCCGTCGGCATCGGTATATGCCTTTACGAGGTTTGAGATGGCATACGTAATCGTGTATGTGCGTTCACCACTCTTGCCCAGCCCCCAGCACAGTTCGTAGCCGCTGCCTGTGGAATGAATGCCGCAGCGGTTAGCTTTTTCTGCCCTTGAGCGGTCAACATCCCAGTCGTCTGGCTCCGTGACATACTTCGTGCCGGTCTCATCCGTCACCTGCATGCTTACAATCCTGCTGCCGTTGAGGTTGCCGATGACGATATACCCTTCCGTGCCTTCATCGCTGACGGTCATCTGGCGTACCTCCGTTATCGTGGCATGCCCCTTGTCAGTCAATTCCACGTTGACGGTGAGGTCGTGCAAGGTGTGCTGTGCCGCTATGCTCAGCGGCACAACCATCATCATGAGAGATAGCAGTAGTCCTTTCTTCATATATATACTATATATAATAAGGTGGATTAGCTGTTCGGGAAGAGGTCGGGCATCTTCTGCTTCTGCTCCTCGTCCGTCTTCAGGTATTCGCGGATGTCGAAGTGCAGCATGCTGGCAACGAACGAAGAAGGCCACTGGCGCACGGCACGGTTCATCTTCGTCGCCGTGTCGTTGTATACCATACGGCTCATGCGCACGTTCTCTTCGTAGGAGTTGACGCTGTCCATCGTCTTCGTAAACAGCTCGTTGGCTTTCAGGTCTGGGTAAGCTTCTCCGATAGCCATCAGTCGTCCCATCACCTGAGAGAGCTCGCCCTGTTGTGCGTTGATTCCCTCTGCGGTGGCAGGAGCCTGTGCCTGGCGGCGTGCGTTGATGACACCAATGAGCGTCTCACTCTCGTGCTTGGCATATTGCGATGCCGTCTTTGCCAGAGCCAAGAGCGCATCCCATCGTGAGTTGAGCTGCACCTGAATCTGTCCGAGTGCGTTCTTACAGTTCTCATCCAGTGTGACGAGTGAGCGTTGCGTAGATACGAACCAGAGTCCGACGATTGCGATAATCGCGATAATAATAATTCCTGCGGTCATGTTTTTTTCTGTTTTTTATGCGTTAATATTATTGTCTTTTCGGTTTGTTGTCTGTCATTAGTATGTTGCAAAGATAAGTTAATCTTTTTAATTAACAAACAATTTTGTCGAAAAAGAGAACAAAATGTGTCGTTTTTGCTACATTTTTGTTAGAAAATGGCGTTTTCTGAAAGTGAAAAGGTGTTGAGTCGGAGACTTTCCGATGGGTTGTCAACTTCCTTTTGACCATCAGGATGATGCAGTTAACGAAAGTTATTTATTCTTAAAAGAACAACTTTTGAAGCAAAATGTATAATATATAATGTTGGTGTTTCGATAATTGTTTGTAATTTTGCAGCCCGAAACGACTTATTGCGTCCGTATGTCAACGACGGAAGGTAGGAAGTCGTCGTAAACAGTTGATTATAAACAAAATAATAATATAAAATTTAAAAAGTAAAATTATGCCTACAATTTCACAATTGGTAAGAAAAGGCAGAAAGGTGACCACAGACAAGAGCAAGTCTCCCGCGTTGGACTCATGTCCGCAGCGTCGTGGAGTTTGTGTACGTGTCTACACAACAACACCTAAGAAGCCTAATTCGGCTATGCGTAAGGTAGCCCGTGTTCGTTTGACTAACCAGAAGGAAGTAAACTCCTACATCCCGGGAGAAGGACACAACCTTCAGGAGCACAGTATCGTACTGGTACGTGGCGGTCGTGTTAAGGACCTCCCCGGTGTACGTTATCACATCGTTCGTGGTACGCTTGATACCGCCGGTGTTGCTAACCGTACCCAGCGCCGTTCCAAGTATGGTGCTAAACGTCCGAAGGCTAAGAAGTAAACCTTAGCCTCTATAGCCGCAAGCTCACAGTCGGAGATGGCTGAGAGCTTGGGGCTTACAAAGAATTTGATTCTAAAGACAACATAACGTTTTGCTGGAGAAAGTTATAAAAGGTTGAGTAAACGTTCGGGTGCGAGCGTTGAAGACGGATAAAAGACAGCCTCCGCAGACAAAATTAAAACAAAGCAATGAGAAAAGCAAAACCAAAGAAGCGTCTGGTATTGCCAGACCCGAAGTTTGGAGACACTAAGGTCTCTAAGTTTGTAAACCATCTGATGTTTGATGGTAAGAAGAACATCTCTTATGAGATTTTCTACACAGCCCTTGACATTGTAGGGGAGAAGATGAAGGACAGCGAGAAGTCAGCTCTGGAAATCTGGAAGCAGGCTCTCGACAACATCACTCCGCAGGTAGAAGTAAAGAGCCGCCGTATCGGTGGTGCTACTTTCCAGGTTCCTACCGAGATTCGTCCCGACCGTAAGGAGAGCGTTTCGATGAAGAACATGATTGCGTTTGCACGCAAGCGTGGAGGCAAGAGCATGTCTGACAAGCTCGCAGCCGAGATCATGGATGCCTTCAACAATCAGGGCGGTGCCTTCAAGCGTAAGGAAGACATGCACCGTATGGCTGAGGCTAACCGCGCATT
>DEJO01000048.1:0-236 GCA_002353555.1 Prevotella sp. UBA2746
ACCGAGAACACCCGCGTAAGCTATCCCATCGACCACATCGAGAAGATCGTAGCCAAGGTGAACGGCAAGAGCGCCGGACCGGAGGCTAAGAACGTTATCTTCCTCTCTGCCGACGCCTTCGGAGTACTGCCTCCCGTTTCTATCCTGACGCCGGAGCAGACCAAGTACTACTTCCTCTCTGGCTTCACCGCTAAGCTGGCAGGTACAGAGCGCGGCATCACCGAGCCTACTCCTAC
>DEJO01000048.1:318-28727 GCA_002353555.1 Prevotella sp. UBA2746
TGGTGAACACGGGCTGGAACGGTACCGGCAAGCGTATCTCCATCCGCGACACACGCGGTATCATCGACGCCATCCTCGGCGGTGCCATCCTGAACGCACCTACGAAGAAGATTCCTTACTTCAACTTTGAGGTTCCGACAGAGCTTGAAGGCGTTGACACCAACATCCTCGACCCGCGCGACACCTACGCTGACGCTGCACAGTGGGACGAGAAGGCTAAGGACCTGGCCGCACGCTTCATCAAGAACTTCAAGAAGTACGAAGGCAACGAGGCTGGCAAGGCTCTCGTAGCTGCTGGTCCGCAGTTGTAATAACCCACCCCCGCCCCCTCCCGTGTGGGAGGGGAGACGGGATAGGTTCCCCGATGGTTATGGGTCGGGACCTGTCTCAGGGGCTGAAACCATATAAGAAGGCGGCATGATGCATCTTGATAGAGCATCATGTCGCCCTTCTTGTTGTCGGAAGCCTTTCTATTCCTGGTTCAGCTTCTCAGCTTCCTGATTCAGCTTCTCAGCATCCTGGTTCAGCTTCTCAGCTTCCTGGTTCATTTCTTCAGCCATCTTGTCAACCTTGCTGATAATCTCGGTAACCTTCACCTTCTGAGCCGTGCTCAGCTGGTCTTCCATCTGGCTGACCTCACCGGCTATCGTGCCTATCTTGGTCAGCACGGCCTCGGCTTTCACGGCAGCAGAGAGGTCACCTTTAACCATCTTGTCCTTGAGTTCTTGGAACTCGTTGAGGCTTTGCTCCAGTTCCGCAATCTTTTGTGCACCTTCCGGGTTGTCCTTACTGCCGCAAGAGGTCAGTGTCAAAGCAGCAAACATCGCTGCAATCATCATCAGTTTCTTCATGTTTTTGTCGGTTGTTTTATGGGTTAATAAATAAGTTGATATCATTATGATGGCTCATGACGATGCTGCAAAGATATAGAATTTATCCGAATAAAACTTAAAAAACGCCGTTTTAACCCATATTTTGCATAATAAAAGGTGGAAATGGCGTTTTATTTAAGGATTTCTGATTAAATTTGCAAGCAAAAATTCAAAAGCGACTGATGAAAAGAAAGATCATACCTATTGTCATGTTGTGCTCGATGGCATTGATGTTGACGGCATGTTCCAGACATGACAGTAACAGCGACAACTACTCATATAACGGTGATGCAGCCATCACCAGTTTCTCTTTGGGAACCGTAAACCGCTACCTTTTAGGCGTGAGGAAGTCAACGGGCGTGAAGGACAGTGTGTATAAGACAACTGTCACAGGCTCAGAGTATGAATTCTATATCGACCAGCTGAAGGGAGAGATTTACAATCCCGACTCGCTGCCCTACGGTTGTGATGCTTCTCACATCCTGGCAACGATTACCAGCAAGAACAACGGTACCATCGGACTGAAGACTCCTGAGAGTGGCGACTTCTACTATTACGTGTCAAGCGACTCCATCGACTTCTCGCAGGGGCTTACCATCCGTGTCGTCTCGCAGAACGGAGAGAACGAGAAAGACTATACCGTCAAGGTGAACGTCCACAAGCAGGAAGGCAACGAGTTCAACTGGGCTGAGGCGGGGACGGCTCCTGCCTTGGCAACGGCACCGCAAATGCGACTTGCGGGTACGCTGAACAACGTCTACGCCCTGGCACAGAACACAGACGGAAGCCGCACGCTGGTCTACGACCTGAAGAAGTATCTTGCCAACAACGGCGAGAGTGCCATCCGCGAGTTTGGTCCGAATGCGTGGCAGAACGTAGCGGTCATCGGCGAGAGGATGTTTGTAGCCGACGAAGGCATGCTCTACTCCTTTGAGAACGGACAGCTTACAGAAACCCTGTCGTTAGACAGTCAGGTGAAGCAGCTGTTGGGTGCGAGTGCCATCAAGCTCTATGCCCTTTCAACCGGTGGCAACCTGCTGTCGTCAGAAGACGACGGTCGGACGTGGACGACGGAAGTCTTCAATGACGGTGCGGCTTTCCTCCCGACAGAGAACTTAGCGATATCATGGAACAGCATGAGAGGTTCTGCCGACAACAGCCGTGTGGTGCTGGCAGGCACTAACGCCAGCTATGAGCGCATGCTGGTGTGGACGAAGATAGAAGACCCGATAGGTGTGTATTCGTCTAACTGGGACTATATAGACTTGTCGGGTGACTATCGCTATGCCGCTCCCAAGTTGTCGAACCTGAGCGTGCTGCCTTACGACGGCAACTATCTTGCCTTGGGCATGAACGCTGCCGGCAAGTATTACTTCCTGTTGAGCCTGGACGGTGGCATCACCTGGAAGACCAACAGCCAGTATGCCTATCCGTCGGCATTCAGTCAGACGGGCAGTGTTTTCGGCGCTACCGTCGACGGTGACAAGTTCATCTGGCTGGCAGACCGCACGGGTAAGGTATGGAGAGGACGCCTGAACCGGCTCGGATGGAAGTCGGCTAATTCATAGTTCATAATTGACAAATCACAATTAACAATTGACAATTCATAATTCACAATTGATGAGGTCTGCCGTTATTTATATTCTGCTTCTGGTTGCTGCCCTTCCGATGAAGGCGCAGGACGATGTGGAGTACCGCATGGAGATAGGTGCCGGCGGTGGACTTGTGGGTTACTTGGGCGACTTCAACGAGAACATCACCAAGAACCTGCAACCCATGGGGGCTGCGATTGTGCGCTATAACTTCGACACCTACAAGAGCATGCGCCTGAACGTGAGCTTCGGTAAGCTCAAGGCGAACTCCAGGGATGTCAAGACCTACTATCCGCCTTACGCGATGGTCAACTATCAGGCCGACAACCCTGTGGTAGACGTGGGCATGACCTTCGAGTATAACTTCCTTCCCTATGGCACGGGTAAGGAGTATCGCGGTGCCAAGAGGCTCGTGCCGTACTTGTTCGGCGGACTGGGAGCTACCTATGTCAAACTGAAAGACAGCGAGAAGAAGAGTGTCTTTACGGCAAACGTGCCGATAGGCATCGGACTGAAATACAAGGTCGGCGCCCGCATGAACGTAGGACTGGAGTGGGCGATGCACTTCACCCTGTCCGACGACCTCGACGGAGCTAAAGACCCTTACGGCATATCCAGCAAGGGAGCCTTCAAGAACACGGAGTGCTACTCTACGCTGATGGTCACCTTCAGCTATAGCTTCTTGCAGAAATGCAAGGTGTGTCATAACCAAGACGAATAAAACAACAACAAGATATGAGTACGATTCCTCAGCATATCGCCATCATCATGGATGGCAACGGACGATGGGCGACAAAGCGCAACCAGCCAAGAAGCTACGGTCATCAGGCTGGCGTGGAGACGGTGCGGCGCATTACGGCAGAGTGTGTGCGCTTAGGTGTGAAATACCTGACGCTCTATACCTTCTCAACGGAAAACTGGAACCGCCCTTCCGACGAGATTGCCGCCCTCATGGGATTGGTGCTCACCTCACTTGAAGACGAAATCTTCATGAAGCACAATGTACGCTTCCGCGTCATCGGCGACATGAAACGGTTGCCGGAAGAGGTGCAGCAGAAGCTGCGTGATACCGAGGAGCATACCAAGGACAATGATGCCATGACGATGGTGGTGGCGTTGAGCTACTCCAGCCGTTGGGAAATCACGAATACCGTCAAAGAGATCGTGACTGCGGGAGGTGTGCATGCCGAGGACATCACCGAGGACTTTATCAGCCAGCACCTGCAGACCAGCTTCATGCCCGATCCCGACCTGCTGATAAGGACCGGCGGCGAGTTGCGCATCAGCAACTACCTGCTCTGGCAGATTGCCTATTCGGAACTCTACTTCTGCGACACTTACTGGCCTGACTTCAACGAGGACGACCTGCGCAAGGCTATCGAAAGCTATGAGCATCGTCAGCGTCGGTACGGCAAGACCGAAGCGCAGGTAGAAGCGGAGAATGGCGAGAATGAATCAACGAAGAAATGAATAACAGAAGAATGACAAGTTCCTATATATATAATAAGGTGTGCCTGTTGGCCATTCTCCTCATGGGAGTAAGCCTTCAGTCTGCGGCACAGGAAAAAATCATCAATCCCTCTATCAGCTATTCAGACGCTCCGCGCAATGTCATCATCGGAGGTCTGACGGTGTCGGGTGTGCAGGGATATGAAGACTATGTGCTCACCAGTATCTCTGGACTGGCTGTCGGACAGCGTATAGAGCTGCCGGGAAGTCAGATAACACAAGCCATCAAGCGCTATTGGAAACACGGATTGTTCTCGGATGTGTCGATAGCTGCCGACTCCATCGTCGGCGACTCTGCCTATCTGCACATCTATCTCAAGTTGCGTCCTCGTGTCTCTACCATCAACTACTTCGGCCTGAAGAAGAGCGAGAGGGAGGATATGGAGCAGAAGCTCGGCATCATCAAGGGCGGACAGATTACTCCGAACATGTTGGACCGTGCCAGGACATTGGCTCAGCGCTACTTTGAAGGCAAGGGTTACAAGAATGCGGAGATTACTATCCGGCAGCGTGACGACGTCACCAACCCCAACCATGTCATCTTGGACATTGACGTAGACAAGAAGCAGAAGATCAAGGTGAAGAAGATCGTCATTGACGGCAACGAGAAACTGTCTGACAAGAAGCTCAAAGGTAACCTCTTCAAGAACGGAGCATTTAAGAAGTTGCACGAAACGGGAAAGCTGTCCAGCTTCTTGAAGTCGAAGAAGTTTACTCCAGAGCGATGGGAAGAAGACAAGAAGAACGTCATAGACAAATACAACGAATACGGATACCGCGATGCCGTCATCGTGAAAGACAGTGTCTGGAACATCGACAGCAAGCACGTTGGTGTATACCTGAAGATAGACGAAGGACAGAAATACTACCTGCGCAACGTGACATGGGTCGGCAACACGGTTTATACCACCGACCAGCTGAACCGGTTGCTGGAGATGAAGAAGGGTGACGTCTACAACCAGAAGCTGCTGAACAAGCGACTCACCGAGGATGAAGATGCCGTAGGTAACGCTTACTGGAACAACGGATACCTGTTCTACAACCTGCAACCGACGGAAGTGAACATCGTGGGCGACTCCATAGACCTGGAGATGCGTATCTTTGAAGGACAGCAGGCGCACATCAGCAACGTGCGTATCAACGGAAACACACGTATCTATGAGAATGTGGTGCGCCGTGAGCTGCGTACCAAGCCGGGCGACCTCTTCTCGAAGGAGGCGCTCTCGCGTACCGCACGTGAGTTGGCATCCATGGGTCACTTCGACCCGGAGGCTGTCAGCCCCGACGTGAAGCCTAACTACGAGGACGGTACGGTAGACATCAACTGGAACCTGAAGCAGAAGTCCAACGACCAGATAGAGTTCTCGTTAGGTTGGGGACAGACGGGCGTCATCGGACGTGTGGGACTGAAGTTGAACAACTTCTCCATGGCCAACCTCTTCAGGAAGAAGGGTGAGCGAAGAGGTATCATGCCGATTGGCGATGGTGAGGTGGTATCGCTCGGCGTACAGACCAACGGACGCTACTACCAGTCGTACAACGCTTCCTACTCTACGGGATGGCTCGGCGGAAAGCGACCCATCCAGTTCAGTGTCAGCGCTAACTACAGTAAGATGACATCAGTGTCGGACAACTACTATAACAGTGCCGTCATGAACAACTACTGGAACTACTATGGTGGTGTCGGTTCGCTGGGAAGGTCGAGCATGGAAAGCTACTATGACCCCGACAAGTATATCCAGGTGCTCGGAGGTAGTATCGGATGGGGTAAGCGACTGCGTTGGCCGGATGACTACTTCACCTTGTCGATGCATCTGTCTTATACCCGCTACATGATGAAGAACTGGAACTACCTGCTCATCACCAACGGTGCTTCCAACAACCTCAACCTGGGCATCTCGCTGTCGCGTGTCTCTACCGACAACCAGCTGTTCCCACGTCGCGGTTCTGAGTTCAGCGTGTCGCTGACGCTCACGCCGCCATGGTCGGTGTTCAACAAGAAAGACTATGCTAACCTGGCTAAGGATGCGACCTCTCCTACTTATCAGTCGGAGATACAGGAGAAGTACCGATGGATTGAATACCACAAGTGGAAGTTCAAGTCAAGAACATTTACTGCTCTCACCAATGGTCAGAAGTGTTTCGTGCTGATGACACGTGTCGAGATGGGTATCCTGGGATCATACAACAGGCATAACAAGTCGCCGTTTGAGACATTCTATGTCGGTGGTGACGGCATGAGCGGATATTCCTACGGCTATTCGGAAGAAACGATCGGACTGCGTGGTTATGAGAATGGTTCTATCGGCTATCCGTCATACGCCTACGACCGCTTCACACTGGAGTTGAGATACCCCTTCCTCTTGGGCAACACCACCATTTACGGACTGGGCTTCTTGGAGGCGGGTAACGCTTGGCAGGAAATCCGCAACTTCAACCCCTTCGACATGAAGCGTTCTGCCGGTATCGGTGTCCGCCTGTTCCTGCCAATGGTGGGTATGATGGGTATCGACTGGGGTTATGGCTTCGACAAGGTTTCCAGTGGTTCACGCGGTGGCAGCCAGTTCCACTTCGTACTGGGACAGGAGTTCTAAGTTATAATTGACAATTGACAATTTGAAATAAACGAAAGAAGACAGCTAACGTCAAAAGAAAGAGCAACATAATTAAACATAGGAGATAAAGACGATGAAGAAAGTAATGATGATATGCCTCTTTGCTGTAGCAGCAATGACGGCAAGTGCACAGAAGTTCGCCCTCATCGACATGGAGTATATCCTGAAAAACGTGCCTGCCTATGAGCGTGCCAACGAACAGTTGAATCAGGTCAGCAAGAAATGGCAGGCTGAGGTGGAGGCGCTCAATACGGAAGCCAGCACCTTGTATAAGAACTACCAGAACGAGGTGGTCTTCCTGTCACAAGAGCAGAAGAAGGCCAAGCAGGAGGCTATCATGCAGAAGGAGAAGGAAGCCAGCGAACTCAAACGCAAGTATTTCGGTCCGGAGGGTGAGCTTTTCAAGAAGCGTACCTCACTGATGACTCCTATTCAGGACGAGATCTACAACGCCGTAAAGGACATTTCTGACCAGCGCGGCTACTCTCTTGTCGTAGACCGTGCCGCCAATGCCGGCATCATCTTCGGTTCGCCGAAGGTGGACATCAGCAATGAGGTGCTGCAGAAACTCGGTTATGGCAACTAAGGATGGCAAACACTTGAGCATACTGTCATCGTTTCTATAGTATCTATAGTATCTATAGTATCTATAGAATCTATAGCATAAGACGAAAAAAAAGAAAATAAACATTTAATATTAACCGGGGTGAAACATGCCCCAACCTCCTGACGAAGGAGGACAAACAACAAACAACAAACAAATGAAAAAGATTATTTTAATGTTGATGCTCTGTGCACCAGTAGCTACATTCGCACAGAAGTTCGGACATCTTGACTCACAGGCTTTGATTTCTTCTCTTCCGGAAGCCATCAAAATACAGGGTGAGCTGGAAGCACAAGGCAAGATTTATGAGAACGATCTCAAGGCTATGCAGGACGAATTGCAGCGCAAGGCAGAGGAGTATGACAAGACCAAGAGTACCATGAATGAAACCAAGAAGGCTGAAACTGAGAAGACGTTGCAGGATATGTACACCAAGATTCAGCAGCAGGCTCAGGACAACCAGACTGCATTCAACAAGTTGCAGCAAGAGAAGCTCGGCCCAATTCTCGACAAGGTTCGTAAGGCTATCGAGGAAGTAGCTAAGGCTGGAGGCTATGTCTATATCATGGAGAAGGCTGCCGGTCAGCCCCTCTTCATCAACGATGCTATCAGCAAGGATATCACAGCTGAAGTGAAAGCGAAGCTGAAGTAATATGCCTGTCATCCACGAATGCCGTGTCTCCCCGATGAGGAGGGTGTCTTTTTCACGGTATTCGTGGTTTTTTATTTTATCACATCAATGCTATCAAGCTCCATGAAAAGAACCGTTTTCTTTCTTTTTTCTATTCTTCTTGCCGCGGCAGTCCATGCGCAGGAATTCAAGTTCGGCTGTTTCAGTTACGAGAAGGTGTTGCAGTCTATGCCTGACTATGCTGAGGTGCAACGTAACCTTGCCCAGCTGCAAGCCCAGTATGATGCTGAGACACAGCGTACCGAGAAGGAGTTCAATGCCAAGTATGAGGAGTTTCTCGATGTCCAGGCATCACTGGCGTCGACCATCCGCACCAAGCGGCAGCTGGAATTGCAGGACATGATGGAGCGTGGTATAGCTTTCAAGAAGGAAGCCAAGCGCCTGTTGACTCAGGCAGAAAGCGATGCGCTGGCACCTGTCAAGGCTCGTATGGCTGAAGCGGTGAAAGTTCTCGGCAGGGAGAAGGGCTATGCCTTCATCTTGAATACCGACAACAACGTGCTGCCTTATGTTGACGAGACGCAGGGGGAAGACGTTACAGATGTGTTGATACAACGGTTGGCAAGTGCCAAGTAGCAAGTGATATTAAAAATACATGAAAGGTCCTATAGGTGTTTTTGATTCCGGTTATGGCGGACTGACCATCTTGCACGGCATTCGTCAGTTGCTGCCCGACTACGATTATCTCTATCTTGGTGATAATGCCCGTGCACCGTATGGTTCACGCTCGTTTGAAGTCGTCTACCAGTTCACACGGCAGGCGGTCTTGAAGTTGTTCGACATGGGGTGCCGGCTGGTCATCTTGGGTTGTAACACCGCATCGGCAAAAGCCTTACGCTCTATTCAGCAGCGTGACCTGCCTCAGATAGACCCTGATCGCCGTGTGTTAGGCGTCATCCGTCCTACGGCAGAGGTCATCGGCAGTCTGACGTCAAGCCGCCATGTGGGACTGTTGGCAACGGAAGGAACGGTGAAGAGCGACAGCTACCGTCTGGAGATTCAGAAACTGTACCCCGACATCAAGGTCACCGGCATCGCCTGTCCGCTCTGGGTGCCTATCATTGAGAACAATGAAGCCGACTCTCCGGGTGCCGATTACTTTGTAAAGAAGCGTCTCGACCAGTTGATGCGCCTCGATCCTGAGATTGACGCCATCATCCTTGGCTGCACCCATTATCCCATTCTGATGCCGAAAATCCTCAAGCATATTCAGCCAGGCGTGCGCATTGTGCCGCAGAGTGAATATGTGGCAGAAAGTCTGCAACGCTATCTGGAGCGCCATCCTGAAATGGAACGGCAGCTCACCAAGAGCGGCCACTGCCAGTATTATACCACTGAAAATCCGGATAAGTTCAAGGAAACAGCCCAAATCTTCCTGCACGAACAAATCAATGTACGGCACATTGATTTGGAGTAATAGTTGGTTGCGGCGTATGTCACGGGAGTGTTATGGCTCCCGTCTCGTCAGTTTCTTGCTGATGGCACGGACGGGATACCATACGGCAAGCCATCCCACGATGATGACCGTGATGAAGATAAGGACAATGTCCCAGGGATGAACGCTGATGGGGTAGGCATCAACGACAAAGTTGCCGCTGCTGTCACCGAGGCGTACCAGTCCGTAGGTCTGTTGCAGCCAACATAGCAACAAGCCCAATCCAATGCCGATGACTGCTCCTGCAAATGAAATCATACGTCCTTCGAAGAGGAATATCTGCGTAATCTGCTTGTCGGTGGCACCGAGGTTGCGCAGAGTCACCACGTCGTCCTTCTTGTCGATGATGAGCATGGAGAGCGAACCGATGATATTGAAGCAAGCCACCAATAGGATAAACGTGAGGAAGACGTAGGCAAAGAACTTCTCTATCTGCATAATCTTGAACGTATCAGCCTGCTGTTCGTAGCGATCCAGTACGCGATACTTCTCGCCTACAGCCTCCTGGACTTTCGCTTTCATGCGGCCGATGTCCGTATCTGGCTTCATGCGCAACTCCAGCGCACTCAGTTCGCCCTGCCGGTTAAACAATGTGCGTGCGAAGTCGATAGAGGTGATGATATAGTCTTTGTCGTATTTGGCTTGTTTCACCTGGAAGACGACGCCTGGTGACACCAGCGAGTCTTCGACGAAGCCGCTTTCCAGATTCGTCATGTCTATCTGTCCTTCACGTTGCGGCGCGTAGATGTGCAGGTAGTCCTGCCATTTCACACCCGTTCCGAGGTCTTGTGCCAGCCGTATGCCTATGATGCCGTATTGCAGGTTGGCAGCATGCAGCTCGTAGCTTCCGTCTCCATAAAGAATGTTTCGGATGTTGGTCAGCGAGTCGAAGTTGTCTTCCACACCCTTGATGTTCACCATTGCCTGCTTGTCTTGGTAGATGGCAAGTGCCATGTCTTCAACACACTCCGTAGCCACCTCCACTTCCGGCATAGCCTTCACCTTCAGCAGCACGGGGTCGTCGGCAGCAACGCTCTTTCCTGCCACTGGAACCACTTTCAACTGCGGGTCGAAAGCGGTGAAGAACGATGCCACCAGGTCGCTGAAACCGTTGAAAGCACTCAGCACCACGACCAAAGCCATCGTTGCCACTGCCACACCGATGGCAGATATGGCACTGATGATGTTGATGGCGTGTGTGCTCTTCTTCGAGAAGAGGTAGCGGCGGGCAATGAAAAAGGGGAAATTCATTTCCTCAACAGTTTATCAATGCGCTCAATATAGTCGAGCGAGTCGTCAATGAAGAATCGCAGTTCGGGAATGATGCGTACCTGGTTGCGGATGCGCTTGCCCAGTTCGTAGCGTATGGTCTTCTCGTTCTTCTGGATGTTTCCCAGCAGTTCCTCAGCCTTCTCGCTGGGGAATATGCTCAGGTAGGCGGTGCACACGCTGAGGTCTGGTGATATCTTAGCCCGCGTAACACTCACCATCACACCGTGCATCATGCGCGTCTGGCTCTGGAAGATTTCCGCCAGTTCCTTTTGCAGCATGCGTGCTATTCTGTTTTGTCTTGTCTCTTGCATTTCAATCTCTTTTAAAGTATATGAATAGTGGAACGCAAAAATAGGTAATACTTTTTAGAAAAGCAAGAAAAACCCTATTTTTCTTGTTCCTTTCCCGTCCGTTTCAAGGTTCTGTCTGTCGAGTTGCTGTGCGACATCGGTTATTTCTTTCGGATGATGGTGAGTCCGTCGCGCAGCGGAAGGATGACCACCTCTGTCCGTTGGTCTTTAGCCACATGGTCGTTGAAGCGTCGAATGCCTTGTGTCTGGTGGTCTCTGTCGTAGGCAGGGTCGCAGACATGACCGTCCCAAAGGGTATTGTCGGCGATGATGAATCCGCCGTGTCGCAGTACTGAAAGCACCATCTCGTAGGTCTCCACGTAGGTACGTTTGTCTCCGTCGATGAATGCCATGTCGAAGGTGATGCCGAGTTTCGGAGCTTCGCTGATGGCATCACCAATGCGGAAGTCGATATATGGTGCAACGGTAGAGTTCTCTATCCACGGACGCGTGAAGTCTTCCTGTTCGTCATTGATTTCAAACGTGACGACCTTGGGTGCAGATGCCTGATTGGGTTCGCCTGACTCCTCGTTCTCTTTCAGTCCTTCAGCCATGCAGATGGCGGAATAGCCGCTGAAAGTGCCTACTTCGAGGATGTACTGCGGACGTATCATCTCGACAAACATCTTCAGCAGTCGCCCTTGCAGGTGACCGCTTGCCATGCGTCCGTGCAGCAAGTGTACGTTGGTGGCACGCCATAACCGATACAGGTAGTCGCCCTCAGGTTCGGAGTGTGAGTGGATATAGGGGAGGAGCCCACTCCCGACGCCTCCCGAAGGAAGGGGAGTCTTATCCGCCAGTTTCTCTTGCTGTATCATCTTCTAATCTAACTTCAACGCTTCTATTGCCAGTCTGTAGCTGTCGAGTCCGAAACCAGCGATGACTCCCTTGCACCCTGCTGAGATCATGGAGTGGTTTCTGAACTCTTCTCGCGCGTGTACATTACTTATATGCACTTCTACTACCGGTGTCTTCAGCGACCGGATGCAGTCGAGCAGTGCCACTGACGTATGCGTGTAGGCACCGGCGTTGAGCACGATACCGTCGTAGGCGAAGCCAACCTCCTGCATCTTGTCGATAAGTTCACCCTCGTGGTTGCTTTGGAAGTATTCGATGTCGATGTCAGGAAAGGCCTTACGCAAGTCGTTCAGGCAGTCGTCCATGTTTCGGTTGCCGTAGATGCCCGGCTCACGTGTTCCGAGCAGGTTCAGATTCGGTCCGTTGATGATGATAATTTTCATGTTTGGAGAAATGTTTGTATATTTGTATGCAAAAATAAGTAATAAAATGGAAACGGGCAAGAAAAACGGAACGAATGTGTCAAGACTCTATCAACGCTACCTGAAGTTGGGGCGTGGATTCTCTGCCCATACGGTAGAGGCGTACATGCGTGACTTGGACAAACTGGCAAACTACCTGAGCATGGAGCATAAGGATGTGCTGGACGTGAAGTTGGAAGACCTGCATCACTTCTCGGCAACGCTCGTCGACATGGGCATCGGGGCACGGTCGCAGTCACGCATCCTCAGCGGCATACGGTCGTTCTATCGGTTTCTGGTCATGGACGGCTTCCTGAAAGACGACCCCACCGAACTGCTGGAGTTTCCGAAGCTGCCCGACCACCTGCCCGAAGTGCTCTCTCCCGAAGAGGTAGACCAGCTGGAGGCGGTCATCGACGTCGGCGGTACATGGGAAGGTCATCGCAACCGTGCCATCATCGAGGTGTTGTTCTCCTGCGGTCTGCGTGTTTCCGAGCTGGTCAACCTCAAGCTCTCTAACCTGTACCTCTCCGAACGGTTTGTGCGGGTGATGGGCAAAGGCTCCAAGGAGCGGCTCGTCCCCATCTCCGAGCGTGCCATCACCGAGCTGGACTATTGGTTCTCGTGCCGCAACGAAATGGTTATCAAGCCTGGCGAAGAAGACTATGTCTTCCTGAACCGGCGTGGCAGCCACCTGACACGTACCATGATCCTCATCATGATCAAGAAGTATGCGGCGCTGGCAGGCATTCAGAAGACCATCTCGCCCCACACCCTGCGCCACTCTTTCGCCACCGCCCTGCTCGAAGGCGGTGCCGACCTGCGTGCCATACAAGCCATGCTGGGTCATGAGAGCATCTCTACGACTGAGATATATACCCACATCGACATGACGACCTTGCGGCAGGAAATCCTGGAACATCATCCCCGAAACATGTCGCAAAACCTTTAGAATCGTATAAAAAACGATTATCCATCAAAAAAAATGCAGCGTTTCCATTTCCATTTTGCAATATTTTGTACCTTTGCAAGAAATTTACAAGCTTCATAATACTAACAAAAAAGAGAAACAATGACATTAAGAAAATTCTTTGTTTTAGTCATGCTGGCTATTGTCGACATGGCTTCAGCACAGATGGAGATGCCGCCCATCCCGGTAGACACGGCGGTACGCATTGGCAAGCTGGACAACGGACTGACCTATTACATCCGTTACAACAACTGGCCTGAGCACAAAGCCAACTTCTACATCGCCCAGCGTGTAGGCTCCATTCAGGAGAACGACGACCAGCGCGGTCTGGCTCACTTCCTGGAGCACATGGCTTTCAACGGTTCCGAGCACTATCCCGACTCGACACTTCTGGAGTATACCCGCTCACTGGGCGTGGAGTTCGGCAGTAACCTCAATGCCTACACCAGTATAGACCAGACCGTCTATCGCATTTGTGACGTTCCCACCAAGCGTGCTACTGCCATCGACTCGTGTGTACTGATACTGAAAGACTGGTCCAACGGCCTCATTCTCGATGCCAAGGAGATAGACAAGGAGCGTGGAGTCATCCATCAGGAGTGGCAGCTGGGCGAAGGTCCTGCCCAGCGCATGATACAGAGGGCGCTGCCGAAGCTCTATCCGGACTCCAAGTACGGCCATCGCATGCCGATAGGTCTGATGGAGATTGTCGACAACTTCCCTCCGCAGGTGCTCCGCGACTACTATAAGAAGTGGTATCGTCCCGACAACCAGGCGATTATCGTCGTCGGCGACGTCGATGTAGACCGTGTCGAGAACTGCATCAAGAAGCTGTGGGCAGGCGTCACCGTGCCTGCCGATGCCGCCAAGGTCGTTGACGAGCTGGTTCCAGATAATGCTGAGGCTATCTATGTCACAGAGAAAGACAAGGAGCAGCAGTACTCTATGATCAGCCTGTCGATGAAGCACGACCCTGCTCCTGAAGAGATGAAGTCGACGATGGCGTATATGGTGTATGAATACATGAAGTCATTGCTGACGACCATGCTCGACCAGCGGCTGGCTGAGGCTGCCCAGAAAGCCGACTGCCCGTTCGTACAGGCTTCTTCTGACGATGGAGTGTTCCTGTATTCGAAGACCAAGGATGCTTTCCAGCTGGATGTCCTGCCCAAGGACGGCCAGGACCAGCAGGCACTGGCAGCCATCTACCGCGAGGCTCTGCGTGCGAAGCAGTACGGCTTTACGCCTACTGAGTTCCAGCGTGCCAAGGACGAGTATATGAGTCTGTTGGAGAAGGCTTACGAAAACCGCAACAAGATCAAGAACGAGCAGTTTGGCAACGCCTATCGTGACCACTTCCTCAATAAGGAACCTATTCCTTCTATCTCCGATAAGTATCAGATCATGAAGCAGATGGCACCTGTCATCACTGTGGACATGGTCAACAAGTATGCCAAGGAGCTGATTACCGACAACGACTCCAACCTGGTCATCCTCACCTTCGCTCAGGAAAAGGACGGAAAGAAGTATCTCACCGAGGCTGCCATGGCAGAGGCCATCAAGGGCGTGCGCGGCGAGAAGATAGAAGCCTTCGTAGACAATGTCAAGAACGAGCCGCTGATTGCGCCGGAGGCTATGCCGAAGAAGGGCAAGATCAAGAAGGAGACCGAGAACAAGCAACTGGGCTACAAGGAGCTGACGCTCTCCAACGGCGTGCGTGTCGTGCTGAAGAAGACCGACTACAAGGACAACGAAATCGTCTTCCAGGCTATGGCAAAGGGTGGAAAGGGCCTCTATGGTGCTGCCGACTATGCCAACCTGAAGCTCTTCGACACCGCCGTCAACGCGTGCGGACTGGGCAACTTCTCCAACATGGAGCTGCAGAAGGCGCTCTATGGCAAGCAGGTTGCCGTCACGATGGGTATGGACAACTACACCCAGTACCTCAGTGGCAACACCGTTCCGAAGGACCTGGAGACGATGATGCAGCTCATCTACCTCCACTTCACCAGCCTCAAGGCCGACAAGGAAGCCTACCAGTCGATGATGTCGCAGGTAGAACTCATGCTGAAGAACAAGAGCCTGAGTCCTGAGAGCGCCTTCAGCGACTCCGTGGAGACCACCTTGTACAAGCACGATGCCCGCTTCCTGCCGCTCGACACCACGGACGTGCAGGCAGCATCGCAGGAGCGTATCTACCAGATAGCACATGAGCGGTTTGCCAATGCCAACGGATTCGTGTTCTACTTCATCGGCAACTTCGACGAGGCTGTCATCCGTCCGCTCATCGAGCAGTACATTGCCTCGCTGCCCAGCCAGAAGAAGGTAGGCTCATGGAAGGATGTTCCGTTCTATGCTACGGGTAAGGTGGAGAACAAGTTCACCCGAAAGATGATGTCACCCAAGGCCATCGCCTTCGAGACATGGCACAAGCCTGCCGCCTACACCCTGGAGAACAAGGTGCTTGCCGATGCTGCCGGGCAGGTACTCTCCATGGTCTACCTGAAGGACATACGCGAGGATGCCAGTGCAGCCTACACTGTCGGTGCCGGTGGTCGTCTGTCACGCCGTGGCGACAAGGCGTATACCACGATGCTCGCCTACTGTCCTATGGATCCGACGAAGGCAGAGACAGCCCTCAACCTGCTTGCCAAGGGCATGGCAGACAACACCATCAAGGTGGATGCCGACAAGGTGGCAAAGGTCAAGGAGAACATGCTGAAGAATGCCGATGCCGATGCCAAGAAGAACAGCCACTGGATGGACGTCATCGACGAGTATGTATGGACGGGCGTAGACCTGCAGAATGACTACAAGAACGTTGTCAGCAGCCTCACTCCTGAGAAGATTGCTGCCTTCCTGAAAGACCTCGTGGCAGCAGGCAACCACATCGAAGTGGTGATGACTCCTGCAAAGTAAAAAACCAATCTTTCGTACATGCGACGCTGTGTCGTGTAACCCGCTTTGCCATAGCGGTTTATACGGTGCAGCGTCCAACGTATATATACGACAATCGAGCGCTAATCGAGCGCAGGAAGCCCACCCCCCAGCACCCTCTCCAAATCCCTTCCCGACCCACCCTGAAGGGGGAGAAATAAATGGGGAGGTGTGTTTTTTTGTAGGGTGTTATGTAAGTGTTTTCATATTTTGATGAATTGAACACTACCTTAAAATCTTCGAACGAACTCACCGAAAAATGAGTCGGAAAGCGAACATTTAGTCCTTGTTTTGCAAGAACTATGTGTTTGCCTTCCAACTGTTATGTAGTTGCAACGCAACTATATAGAGTTTGGCTTGCAAAACCTATATAGTTGGAGGGTCTGGTGCTCGACTTTCGCTTGAAAGTGTAGTTCTTTGTGCGACAACTTCATTGTAAGTCGCTATAGCATAGCGACTTACGGAACTTGCGTCGCACGTTCGATTAGAACTTTTTTCATCCCCTGTAGGGGCAACACCCCCCTGCTTTTGCGCTCGATTCGGGTACGAACAGTCAACTCATCAAGCAAATCATTAAAAAAAAACTATGAACTATGAACTATGAACTATGAATTATTTCGTACCTTTGCAGACCAAATCAGAAAGAATTATGCCATATCTTTTTTCATCAGAATCCGTGTCGGAAGGACATCCCGACAAAGTTGCCGACCAAATCAGTGATGCACTGCTCGACCAGTTCCTTGCCTACGATGACAAGGCACACACCGCCATAGAGTCGTTCGTGACCACCGGCCAGGTGGTCATCATGGGAGAGGTGCGCTCAGATGTATATATCGACTTGCAGACCATCGCCCGCAAAGCCATCGAGCACATTGGCTACACCAAGGCGGAATACCAGTTTGACGCCAACTCATGCGGCATCCTGACAGCCATCCATGAGCAGAGCGACGACATCAACCGTGGCGTGGAGCGCGAAGAGGAAGACAACCAGGGTGCCGGCGACCAAGGCATGATGTTCGGATATGCCACGACGGAGACCGAAAACTACATGCCCGTGTCGCTCGACCTGGCACACCTCATCATGCGAACCCTTGCCGACATCCGCAAGGAGGGCAGGCAGATGACCTATCTCCGTCCCGATGCCAAGAGCCAGGTGACGGTGAAATACTCCGATGACAACATCCCCCTGTGCATCGACACCATCGTCGTCTCTACCCAGCACGACGAGTTTGACGAGGATGAGGCGAAGATGCTGGCACGCATAAAGGAGGACGTGAAGACCATCCTCATACCGCGCGTGAAGGCGCAGCTGAGCGACAAGGTGCTCAGGTTGTTCCATGACGACATCAAATACTTCGTCAACCCCACGGGAAAGTTCGTCATCGGCGGTCCGCACGGCGACACCGGACTGACAGGACGGAAGATTATCGTCGACACCTACGGTGGTAAGGGTGCGCACGGCGGCGGTGCCTTCTCAGGAAAAGACTCCTCGAAGGTAGACCGTTCGGCTGCATACGCCGCCCGGTATATAGCCAAGAACATGGTGGCGGCAGGCGTTGCCGACGAGATGCTGGTGCAGATAGCCTATGCCATAGGCGTGGCCCAACCCGTCAGCATCTATGTGAACACCTACGGCCGCAGCCATGTCAGCATGAGCGACGGCGAGATAGCTGCTCAGATAGGCCGCATGTTCGACCTGCGCCCGAAGGCTATCGAGCGCATGCTGAAGCTGCGGCAGCCCATGTACTTCGAGACGGCTGCCTACGGACACATGGGCAGGAAGAACGAAGTCGTCAGAAAGACGTTCCGCAGCCACTACCACGAGACGAAGACCGTCGACGTGGAGCTCTTCACATGGGAGAAGCTGGACCGTGTAGAGAAAATCAAGAAAGTCTTCGGACTGTAAAGTAAGCGTTCAGAAGCTGATGAATCAGGCAGACCCCATAGCAGGCACACCCGTTCCCTACATGCCGGATGGCGACGACCTTATCTTGGGTATCGTCATCGTCTGCTTCATTCTGGCGATGCTGGCATTTGCCGTCAGCCGCAATTCCCTCTTTCGCCAGCTGCGAAGCTTCTTCTATGTACCTCGCCGCGAGGCCGATGTGACCGATACGGCGATAGAGGTTCGCTTCCAGTGGCTGCTGGTCGTGCAGACCGTCTTCATGCTGGGCACCGGCATGTTCTTCTATGACTACATGGGCAGGGGTGCCAACTACAACTTCCATCCACTCTCGCTGGCAGTCTTCGCCTTTGCGTTGACAAGCCTGATGTATTTCTTGTTGAAGTGGGGACTCTACCAATGTGTCAACTGGATATTCTTTGATAAGAAAAAATGTGTACAATGGCAGAAGAGCTGGATCTTCCTTTTCGAGCTCGAAGGGGTGCTTCTTTTCCCGCTGCTCATGCTGTACATCTTTGGTTCCTTATCATTACTGACGATGCTGATAGGAGCCATAATTGTTATCATTTTGACCGAAATACTGACATTTTACAAGTGCTTTGACATCTTTTTTAAGGGAACTGGCGTTTATGTGCAAATAATTTTGTACTTTTGTGCGCTCGAATTGGTGCCCTTGTTCGCATTATGGGGTGCATGGATGTTGATTAGTAACTATTTGGAAATCATTTTTTAGGACAGTAAGATGGTAAAGAAAATCTTGATATCGCAGCCAAAGCCTGCAAGCGAGAAGTCACCCTACTTTGATATTGAGAAGGAGTTTGGCGTGGAGTTTATCTTCCGTCCGTTCTTTAAGGTGGAAGGACTGACCTCAAAGGAGTTCCGTCAGCAGAAGATTTCTATCTTGAGCTTCACCGCTATCGTGTTTACTTCGCGTCATGCCATAGACAACTTCTTCCGGCTGGCAAAGGAGATGCGCCTGACGATACCGGAGGATATGAAGTATTTCTGTGTGACCGAGCAGATTGCTCTCTACATTCAGAAGTACGTACAGTATCGCAAGCGGAAGGTATTCTTCGGTACTACGGGTAAGGTAGACGACCTGATACCGTCAATGGCAAAGCATAAGGCCGAGAAGTATCTGGTGCCGCTGAGCAGTGTGCACAACGACTCCATCAAGGACATGCTCGATGCCAAGAAGTTGCAGCACGCTGAATGCGTGATGTACAGGACTGTCAGCAACGACTTTACGGAAGAAGAGAAGGCAGCATTCGACTATGACATGCTCATCTTCTCCAGCCCCACGGGTGTCAAGGCGTTGCAGAAGAACTTCCCAGACTTCTCTCAGGGCGACATCAAGATTGGTGCCTTTGGTCCTGCCACCGCCAAGGAGGTGAAAGACCAAGGACTCAGACTTGACTTGGAAGCACCTTCCAAGGAATATCCTTCTATGACCAGTGCGCTGAAAGCCTATCTGAAGAAAGACAGTAGCAAGAAATAGGGGGAGACGCGCATGGCCGCAGCTGGCAGGTTCACACTGGGCAAGGGAGAACGGATATGCAGCAAAAAGCTGATGGACAGCCTCTTCGGTAGTGGCAGCAGCAAGGCTCTGACCGCCTTCCCGTTGCGTGCCGTCTTCATGGAGGCCGACCGGGAGGCTGGAGACCCGCAGGTTCAGATGCTCGTCAGTGTCCCGAAGCGTTACTTCAAGCGGGCGGTGATGCGCAACAGGGTGAAGCGACAGGTGCGTGAAGCCTTCCGCCACCAGAAAGACATCCTCTCTGAGGCGATGAAGGAGCGGCAAACACGGAAGTTGGCGGTAGCCTTTGTATGGCTGGACACCCATCTGCACGCTTCCGAAGCCGTCAGCCAGCGGGTAGCTAATCTGCTCATGCGGATAGGAGAGCGGCTATGAACATCTGGAGAACTATCGGGCGCGCCTTCTCAAAGGCTCTGACGGCAGTGTTGTTGCTGCCCATCAGGTTCTATCAGGTTTGCATCTCGCCCATGACACCACCTTCATGCCGATTTACTCCTACTTGTTCTGAATATGCACGCCAGGCATTGGTCAAGCACGGACCGATAAAAGGATTGTGGCTTGCCGTCAGACGCATCTTGAGATGCCACCCTTGGGGCGGCTCAGGCTATGACCCGGTGCCGTGAAAAAGCCACCCCCAACCCCTCCTGAAGGCGGGGGGAGAAAGAAAAAACAGATATTAAGGAACAAAAAGAAATAGATATACAATGACAAAGAACTTTGTTGAAGAGCTGAAATGGCGTGGGATGTTGGCACAGATCATGCCAGGTACGGAGGAGTTACTCCAGAAAGAAATGGTGACGGCATACTTGGGAACAGACCCCACGGCTGACTCGCTGCACATTGGTCACCTCTGTGGCATCATGATGTTGCGCCACTTACAGCGCTGCGGCCATAAGCCCATCATCCTGGTGGGCGGCGCTACGGGTATGATCGGCGACCCGTCGGGCAAGAGCCAGGAGCGCAACCTGCTGAACGCAGAGACACTCTACCACAATCAGGAGTGCATCAAGAAGCAGGTAGCCAAGTTCCTGGACTTCGAGGCTGAAGGTCCCAATGCAGCAGAGATGGTCAACAACTACGACTGGATGAAGGACTTTACCTTCCTTGACTTTGCACGTGAGGTGGGAAAGCACATTACGGTCAACTATATGATGGCAAAAGAGAGCGTGCAGCAGCGACTCAACGGTACGGCTCGTGACGGACTGTCGTTCACCGAGTTCACCTATCAGCTGTTGCAAGGCTACGACTTCCTCTACCTCTACCAGCACAAGGGCGTGAAGCTGCAGCTGGGTGGCAACGACCAGTGGGGTAACATGACCACCGGTACGGAGCTGATACGACGTACACTCGGCAACGAGACGGAGGCATACGCGCTGACCTGTCCGCTCATCACCAAGTCTGACGGCAAGAAGTTCGGAAAGACGGAGAGCGGGAACGTATGGCTCGACCGCAACCGCACGTCACCTTATCAGTTCTACCAGTTCTGGCTCAACGTCAGTGACGAGGAGGCAGAGAAGTATATCAAGATTTTCACCAGCCTGGAAAGAGACGTCATCGAAGCTCTCATCGCAGAGCACCGTCAGGATCCGGGTCGCCGCGTACTTCAAAAGCGGCTGGCTGAGGAGGTCACCGTGCTGGTTCATTCGCAGGAAGACCTCGACATGGCAAAGGAAGCATCCAACATCTTGTTTGGAAAGGCTACGAAAGAGAGCCTGCTGAAGCTGGACGAGCAGACGTTCCTCGATGTCTTCAACGGTGTTCCGCACTACACCATCGGGGCTGACCAGCTCGGACAGACGGCGGTAGACCTCTTCACGATGGAAGGAATGGACATCTTCCCCAGCAAGGGAGAGATGCGCAAGATGGTGAAAGGTGGCGGTGTCAGCCTGAACAAGGAAAAACTGACAGCCTTCGACCGCGTGGTTACTGCCGACGACCTCATCGACGGCAAGTATCTGTTGGTGCAGAAAGGCAAGAAGAACTACTTCTTGATTACCGTTGCCAAGGCTTAAAAAAGATTAAACTTTAGGTGCTCAAGCCTTTTTCTTTAGGCTTTGAACGCCATACTTTAAACTTTTTAATTACCTTTGCACCGCTTTTCAAGCATGATTGTCCAATGGTGTAATGGTAGCACAACAGGTTTTGGTTCTGTTTGTGGTGGTTCGAATCCGCCTTGGACAACCCATGAAGCGTAGCTGATTTAACTATCGGTTACGCTTTTTTAATATATAAAGTGTGCGACTGTTCCGCAAAAATGATTATCTTTGCAATCATAATTGAAAACACAACGATGAATACAAACTACGAACTACGTTATGCTGCCCATCCCGAAGACGTGAAACATTACGATACGGCACGCCTCAGAAGGGACTTCCTCATTGAGCAACTGTTTGTTGAAGATGAGGTGCAGATGGTCTATTCCATGTATGACCGGATGGTGGTAGGTGGAGCCATGCCTGTTGCTGAGGCGTTGAAGCTGGAAGCTATCGACCCCTTGAAGGCTCCCTTCTTTACCAGCCGCCGCGAAGTGGGCATCTTCAATGTGGGTGGCGATGGCATCATTCGTGTCGGAAACGACCGCTTTGAACTCTCTTACAAGGACGCTTTATATATAGGTAGCGGCGACCGCGATGTGTGGTTTGAAAGCAAAGACCCGCAAGCTCCTGCCAAGTTCTATTTCAACTCTACGACGGCTCACCAGTCATATCCATGCAGAAAGGTGACCAAGGGCGATGCCGACAGTGTGCACATGGGCTCGTTGGAGATGTCGAACGAGCGTACCATCAACAAGATGCTGGTCAACCAGGTGCTGCCTACCTGCCAGTTGCAGATGGGGATGACGGAGCTGGCGACGGGAAGCGTGTGGAACACCATGCCGGCTCACGTACACAGTCGGCGAATGGAGGCTTATTTCTATTTTGAAGTGCCCGAAGGACAGGCTGTATGCCACCTCATGGGCGAGCCGCAGGAGACGCGCCACATCTGGATGCAGGGCAATCAGGCGGTGCTCTCGCCGGAATGGAGCATCCACAGTGCTGCCGCCACCCACAACTATACGTTCATCTGGGGCATGGGAGGTGAGAACCTGGACTATGGTGACCAGGACTTCTCTGCCATCACCGACCTGCGTTGATGTCGAAAACAACGATATAAACATGTTTAACCCTTAAATAATAACTAAAATGACAAGTTTAAAAGATTTTTCACTCGAAGGTAAGAATGCGTGGATTACGGGTGCTTCTTACGGTATCGGTTTCAACATTGCTAAGGCTTTCGTAGCTGCTGGCGTCAAGAACATCATCTTCAACGACATCAACGAGGCTGCCCTTGAGAGGGGATTGGCTAACTACAAGGCTGAAGGCATCGAGAACGTTCACGGCTACGTATGCGACGTAACGAAGGAAGACGACGTGAAGGCTCTCGTAGAGAAGATTCATGCTGAGGTTGGCCAGATTGACATCCTCGTCAACAATGCCGGTATCATCAAGCGTATTCCTATGCACGAGATGAAGCGTGCTGAGTTCCAGCAGGTCATCGACGTAGACCTCGTGGCTCCGTTCATCGTTGCTTCTGCCGTTCTGCCCGAAATGATGGAGCGCAAGGAAGGTAAGATTATCAATATCTGCTCAATGATGTCTGAGCTCGGTCGTGAGACGGTATCTGCTTACGCAGCTGCCAAGGGTGGTCTGAAGATGCTGACCCGCAACATCTGCTCTGAGTACGGAGAGTACAACATCCAGTGTAACGGTATCGGTCCGGGTTACATCGCTACGCCGCAGACGGCTCCTTTGCGTGAGCGTCAGCCGGACGGCAGCCGCCATCCGTTCGACAGTTTCATCTGTGCCAAGACTCCTGCAGGTCGCTGGCTCGACCCGTCTGAGCTCGGTGGACCGGCTGTGTTCCTGGCTTCCAAGGCTTCTGATGCCGTCAACGGCCATGTGCTCTATGTCGATGGTGGTATCCTTGCTTACATTGGCAAGCAGCCTAAATAAAGGAAATAGTTAGTTTCAAAAGTTTCATTGCCCGTTCTTTTCATCATGGGAGAGCGGGCTTTTTTTATCTGTTACGACTTTATGGAAAAGGTAAGCAGCAAGTTTCAGATGGAGAAGGAGATGGAATGGACATCTCCCGCCCCCGGCATACGCCGTCAGATCATGGGTTATGACGACCGGCTGATGATGGTGAAGGTGGCGTTTGAGCAAGGGGCTGTCGGCACTGTCCACACCCATGAGCACAGTCAGGCTACCTTTGTAGCCAGTGGTAAGTTTGAACTGACCATCGGCAACGAGAAGCGGGTGCTGTCAGCAGGCGACGGTTACTACGTGAAACCCGACGAGCCGCATGGCTGTCTCTGCATAGAGGCTGGGGTGCTGATTGATACTTTCAGTCCTGTCAGGGCTGACTTCTTGTCTGTATAATAATAAAAGGTGCGCCCACATAGGTGCACCTTTTATTTAATAGTAAAATAATTTACAAATTAGTTAACTGCGTCAGCGAGTTCAGCACCAGCCTTGAACTTGGCAATCTTCTTGGCAGCGATGGTAATCTTCTGCTTGGTTGCCGGGTTGATACCCTCACGTGCAGGACGTTCTGCAACGGCGAAAGTGCCGAAGCCTACTAACTGAACCTTATCACCTGCTGCGAGAGCAGCCTTGATAGCTTCAACTGTTGCGTCTAATGCCTTTTTAGCATCTACTTTGCTCAGGCCAGCGCCCTCAGCAATCTTCTCTACTAATTGTGTCTTGTTCATAATTGGGTTATTTAATGATGATTAGTGAAATGTTTAACAAAATCTTTCGCAAATATAGTTGATTGTTTTCATTAACCAAACAAAAATGAAGAAAAAATGAAGAAAATGTAGTAAAAAACCCTTAATAGATGCTTTTTTCTCCCTTTTAAGTGGATTTTTTCGTACTTTTGCGCCGTTAAAGGGCATAACTGCCTGTAATACATGCAACAATAGTATAAAAGAGAAATCATGCGCAATATCCCGACGGTAACCAAAAACTTGCTTATCATTAACGTGATAGCCTATCTTGCATACGAAGTATTGCTCAGGACGGGAGTCGACCTGAACAACCTGTTAGGTCTTCACTTCATTCTGGCAAAAGACTTCCAGGTTTACCAGCTGTTCACATACATGTTTATGCACGCCAACTTGACGCATATCTTTTTCAATATGTTTGCCCTCTGGATGTTCGGGTGTGTAGTTGAGAATGTGTGGGGACCGAAGAAATTCCTTTTTTATTACATTTTATGTGGTGTAGGAGCCGGTTTGATGCAGGAGTTGGCACAGTTCGGGCAGTATGCTGTCGAGGGTTTTGCGGCATACGATTCCGTCAAGATGGCGCAGGAGACGATATCCATGGGCGAGTTCCTGAACAGGTGGACGACGGTGGGAGCCTCCGGAGCTGTATATGCCATCTTGCTGGCGTTCGGAATGATCTTCCCGGAGCAGCGCATCTTCATCTTCCCCTTGCCCGTCCCCATCAAGGCGAAGTGGTTTGTCATGATTTATGCCGGCATAGAACTGTTCTCTGCCATCAGCACTACCAGCGACGGAGTGGCACACCTTGCCCATCTGGGAGGTATGTTGTTCGGCTATCTCCTCATACGTTACTGGAAAAAGCATCCCACTTCCGGCTTCGGCGACTACGGCATGTCGAAGGGTCAGCAGTTCTTCGACAGAATGAGAGCCAACTGGGAGCAGCGCAACCGTCGCCAGCAAGCTGCCGACAGCAGCAGGACGGAGCAGACCCGACGCGAAACCGACTGGGAGTATAACGCCAGGAAGCGTGCCGACCAGGACGAGATAGACCGTATCTTGGACAAGATACGCAAGAGCGGCTACGACAGTTTGTCGAAGGCTGAAAAGCAAAGGCTGTTTGATAGCAGCAAGAAATAGATATTCAATAGGAAGAACCATCAGATGTCGTCCATTAGGAAATGGATAGTAAGACTCTTAGCCATCGCCAACATAGTGGTGATTCTCTTCATGTTGCTGGTGGGATATAGCGGACTTTCCGACCCGTTGTCCCACCCGATGTGGAGCAATGTCGGTTTGTTCTTCCCTGTTTTCCTCATTGCCAATCTTTGTTTTCTGGTCGTCTGGTGCTTTTTCCGTTGGAAAATGATGTGGCTGCCGTTGTTGGGGTTTATCATTTGCTACGGTCCTGTGCGCCTGTATACCCCTTTCAATTTTCCGTCGACACCGCCGGAAGGAGCCTTGAAGGTGCTGAGCTACAACGTGATGGGCTTCGACCTGGGCTCTATGTCTGACGGTGAGATCAACCAGATAGCCGCCTATATCGCCGAGAGCAAGGCTGACATCGCTTGCTTGCAGGAGTCGGGGCTGTGGGGGAAGCACGGTAACCGGATAGACTCGCTGCTTTCGGCAATCTATCCCTATCAGGATGTCACCTCTCACAAGAAAGGTCCTGACTTCCTGACGCTCTACAGCAAGTTCCCTATTGTCAGTAAGGAAGAGATTCCCATCCCTGCCGACTACAATCTCAGTGCTGCTTACGTGCTGGATGTGAGGGGTGAGCGTGTGCTGGTCGTCAACAATCACCTGGAGTCTACACGCATCAGTCACGGTGAAAAGGACGTTTTTGACCAGATGATGCACGGAAAACTCTCCAACGAGAAAGCCAAGACAGGATGGCGACACATTTTCGACAAGTTGGTGGAGGGGTCCAAGCGGCGTGCTCCCCAGGTCAAAGTCGTCGCTGATTATGTCAAAAAGCGCTTAGACAAAGGGATGAGTGTCATTGTCTGCGGCGACTTCAACGACCATCCTTTGTCTTACTGTTATCGGAAGATGGCAGAAGGACTTACCGATTGCTATGTAGCCGCCGGAAACGGTCCCGGCTTTTCCTATCACATCAAGCGCATGTACGTGCGCATCGACCACATTCTCTGCTCCCAAGACTGGGAGCCTTACGCCTGTAAGGTAGACACAAAAGTGGCACAATCCGACCATTATCCTGTCGTTTGTTGGCTGAAAAAGCGGTCAAAACGCTAAAAATTGCATAATAAAGCGGTGGAAATTTTCTTAAAAACCAAAAAATAACTATCTTTGCACGCTAATTAAAAGGAGTTAAGGAAGTTAACGGAGTTTTTTCAACGGCTCCTCTTCTACCCGACAGCGAATAATAATCAACAACAAATAATTAAAAATGCAAAACAAAGGATTAGTAATTTGTATTGCCGTCTTACTGACGCTTGCAAGCATTTTCTACCTGTCTTTCTCTGTAGCCACAAGCTACTACGACAGCCAGGCAGCTAAGATTGAAGACCCGATTAAGCAGCAGGACTACAAAGACTCTGTGAAGTATCTGGGCATCTACTCTTACCAGAAGTGCTTGGAGACACAGATTGGTCTCGGACTTGACCTGAAAGGCGGTATGAACGTCATCCTTGAGATTTCTGTTCCTGACGTACTCGACGTACTGGCTGACCACAAGACAGACCCTGTCTACGTCAAGTCTATGCAGGAAGCCAAGAAAGCCGAGGAGACAAGTCAGAGCGATTTCATCTCGCTCTTCATCGATGCTTACAAGAAGAACTCCAACGGAGGCCGTCTGGCAACAGTCTTTGCCACGCAGCAGCTCAAGGGTAAGGTGAGCACGCAGAGCAGCGACAGCGAGGTGGAGAAGGTACTTCGCGCCGAGGTAGCTGCCGCTATCGAGAACTCCTACAACGTTGTTCGCAACCGTATCGACAAGTTTGGCGTCGTGCAGCCTAACATCCAGAAGCTGGAGGGACAGGACGGACGACTGATGGTCGAGATGCCGGGTATCCGTGAGCCGGAGCGTATGCGTAAGCTCCTGCAAGGTTCTGCCAACCTGGAGTTCTGGGAGACCTATAACAACCAGGAGATTCAGCCGTATCTTGTTCAGCTTGACCAGCGTCTGGCTGGCGGTGGTGCTTCCAATGACACGACAACTACCGACACCACCAAGGTGGCTAAGGCAGAACCCAAGGCTAAGGCTGAGGTGGCAAAGCCTGCTGCCAAGCTGCAGCTGAAGAACAAAGACGCTGCCGACGCTGCCGGCAAGAGCGAGGCCAAGGAACTGGAGGCTGCCAAGAAGCAGCATCCGCTGTTGGCTCTCTTGCAGACCATCCCCGGCGATGCGCTCAGCCTCGTGGGTTATGCACATGTTCGTGATACCGCTGAGATCGACAAGCTGTTGCACTCTGCCGTTGCCAAGCAGGTATTGCCCACGGATGTCCGTCTGTTGTGGAGTGCCAAGCCTATCGAGAGCAACAAGAATGTATATGAGTTGCACGCCCTGAAGGTGACCACCAGCGATGGCCGCGCACCGTTAGAGGGTGATGTCGTTACCGATGCCAAGGACCAGTTCGACAACTTCGGTCGTCCTGAGGTGTCTATGTCGATGAACGGCGACGGAGCACGTGCCTGGGCACAGCTCACCAAGGCCAACATCGGCAAGGCTGTAGCCATCGTCCTCGATGGCGTTGTCTACTCGGCACCGCGTGTCAACGGTGAGATTACCGGTGGACAGTCGTCTATCAGCGGTAGCTTTACGATTGAAGATACCAAAGACCTTGCCAACACCTTGAAGTCTGGTCGTATGCCGGCACCTGCCCGCATCGTTCAGGAAGAGGTGGTAGGTCCTACCCTCGGTGCACAGTCTATCCAGCAGGGTATCATGTCGTTCATCATAGCCTTCGTGCTGCTGATGATCTACATGGTCGTCATGTACGACTTCATTCCGGGTATGCTTGCCAACTGTGCGCTGTTGCTCAACCTCTTCTTCACGCTGGGTATCTTGGCATCGTTCCAGTCGGCACTCACCATGCCGGGTATTGCCGGTATCGTGCTGACGCTGGGTACCGC
>DEJO01000006.1 GCA_002353555.1 Prevotella sp. UBA2746
CAATAATCTTTTATGTGAATCACAACAGTTAGGGAACTTCTTTACCTTCTTCTTCAACAACCCGATCATTTGCTTATGGTTGGCTTTGCATGTTTCACAGTGACGATAATCATGTTCGCCGGTAGTAGGTTGGATAGGATAAGGTAATGCATAAAAAGTTCCTTCGCCATAAGTATAGGTACGATCACCTGCAGTGTATTGAAGAATCCCTGTGAAAACAATTGTTGTAGAGGCTGATTTCCACAAACAATTTTTAAATACAAAAAGGTTTTTATAGCATCTATCTGGGCATCACGCATCTTGCCTTTCTGTTCTATATAACGTATGACATCCTTCACCGTACAATCTGGTGAAGAAAACCATTCGTTGCGTTTCTTTTCTATCAGTTTATAAAACATTTTTCCTGCTTTTTATTTATTTCCATCCTTTTTACAACTCTACTTTTACATTCTTTGGAATTATTAAGTGGCACAAAGTTTTCATAAGCAATCTGCGGCTTTCTTGGGTCACCATTCTGCGCGACCAGATAGCAAGCATAACGGGTGAGCATGACGTCGTCTATCTCTCGAAACGCACCACTACCCACCTCAACCTTTTTATTGACTCAATAAAATGGTCTATCACGTTCTGTCCTACATTGGTACATGCCTCTTTTGCCTTCGCAATAACATTTGTGAAGTTTTGCCATAGACTATATCCGAACAACTTTTGCAAATCTCTTGCACTCCAGCATTCGGTTTCGTCAATCATGCAAACCGCATCTTCGTAACTCTTAAATAGAGCCAGTATTTCTTCTTTCTTCATAGAGTAATCTACTTGTATGCCAACACCACTCTGATTTGGTTTTGACAATCGTATTTCGACATCTGTCTTGTTGTTAGTTATTACATGTGCAAAGATAAACATAATTTGTTAAACTATCCAATTTGATGTTGGATAATTACTCGTTTTTTGCATTTACGTTTTTCGGTCCCTTCTGCTACTCTCATTGGTTCTCTTCAGCCATATCATTATTTGACATCGATGGATTGCGTAAAACTCTTCACGACCTTGCAATGTGCTGGGTTTCAGGGATTTCCTGTGAAGGGTTTGGGTTGTGCGAAGCTTTATAAGAGTATCTGTACTACGGTAAATGGCTGAGGCTACAGATTTTTTAGCTACTCAAAGAATAGGCTGAGGGGATTGGCTGAAACGGGCGGGAAGAAGTACTGAAAGGTATGAAACGAAGTACCAACTTGATGTCTTCAAAACCTTCTGACACGTGTCGGAAACGTTTTTGACACGTGTCAGAAGGTTTTTTGACACGTGTCAGAAGATATGGAAAAGAGTAAAATGGTAAAAGGTTAAAAAGGGTGAAAGAGTATAAAACGTAAAGGAGTGGCACAAGAGTTGTCCACTCGAACTTGTTCGCTTGCAAAGACCTCCGCGAAGCGCCTGAGCACCAACGGAGCGCAAGTAATCGACGAAGTCGCTTCGCTTGTCGAAGAACGCGGCGCAAGAATTGCAGTTATTTCAAACCCTTCACATCATCTCGCTCACATTCAGTATGTTACGGTGCTGTGAAGGGTTTGGGTGAATTGGATTTGTTCGGATAAATAATCGGGGATGATGGTCGTACAACCTTGGCTGGTCGATGGAGCGAAGGTTCCAAGTCCAAGGCCTACGGAAGATTCCTTTTGTATACGCCCATTTCTACCTTGTACATGCCGACGACATCCTCTTGCTCTATGTTGGTGCCCTCGGCTTCCTTGACGATGGCGGGCGGGCTGACGTATACCCATTTGAAGATGGAGACGGGACGCTTGCGGTTGGACAAGTCGCCATAGACCTTGTCGGCGGTCAGGGGAATGCCGGCGTGCCTGATGTCTGCGGCGAGGTTGTTGTAGAACCGTGTGGCTTCAGCTTTGTCGGAGAAATAGAAGTGATACCATTGCCTGTGGTCCCAGCAGTCGTAGTAGGCCACTCCGATGGGCACTTGCCTGTAAGTAAGCTGGTAGTTGGGGCCGGCATGCAGCCCCACAGAGCCGTTGATGGCCTCGTAACTGCCACACGTGGCGGTGAGTTGTTGCTGCATCCCTTCGTTGCTGTTCATGTCGTTGGGCAGGCAAGCCATCGGGAAGTAGAGCAGGTCGCCGATGGTGCGTTCCTTTTCGCTGACGGGCGTGGGCGCTTCCGGCCGAGGCAGTAGCGACCGTTTGGCGACGACGTTCGTCCGCGTGTGCTTCTTGCTTCTCTTGTTTTGCGCATCAGCCGTCGTGGGCATCATCAGCAGTGCCACCGTCGCAAAGACCAGTGCACCAAGGTGGTTAAGTGTTGTTCTCATCGTCTTCTCTTTTTGTTGTTGATTTCCATGCTGCAAATATAGATAAAAAAGTTGAGAATGCCCCTCCATCCCAACAGAAATTATCCGTGCCGTCGCCTTGGCGTCTCTTCTGGGTGGCTTGTTTTCAACAAAAGTATGATTTCCTTTTGTTTTTTCCTCATTTCATCGTACCTTTGCACTTGTTGAGGAAAGTAATAATAATGAATTCAACTTTCGGAAGTTCTTCGCAAGCGAAGCGGCTAACGCCCGAAACTTAAATAAATAACATAAAAGAAAAAATGAAACAAGTTTCAAAACTGTTGATGCTTCTGGCTCTGTGCCTTTCCTTTCCGACAGTAGCCAGTTCACAAAGCACTGAGAAAAGAGCAAGTTCGCTATCCAGACAGTTGAAAAAACATCACTTTGCCGACGGGTATGAGAAGTCAGCTGCCGCCGTTCAGTCGGCAAGGGCAACCCTTAGTGCCGGTGAGCCATTGGTCCCCCTCGTGTTTAAAGACCGCGTATGGTTTCCAGGCGAGTGGGAAGAGGTGAAGGCTGTTGTAGTATCGCCACGATACGAATATCTCGTACAGGATCATCAGGACGACTCGCGTTATTCAGCCAGTCAGATAGTTAAAAACTGGGGTGACTATTACTATCAGGAGAACAAAGACGCTAAACCACAATATATAGGTACAGGACCATGTCTGTCGAAAATAGACGTTGAGACGGCTGATGCCAAGGTGTTCCTTTACATTATGGACGGTATACAGAAGGGTGGTGCCGAGGCGTGGGTACGCATAGAGGAGCCCGAAGACGAGCAGCTGGTGCGCACGGCCATGACGAATCTGGGTCTGCAGACCGACAAGATGCAGTTCTTCGTGAATCCAGGTAACGCATATTGGTTTCGCGACTGTGGTCCCATCTGCTTCTATTATGGTGATGAGGACAAGACTGCCATGCTCGACTTCTTCTATTATTGGAGTCGCCCCCTTGACGACGAGCTACCTTCCGTCTTGCACCGGAAATTCGGTATTGCCAACTACCTGTGCGATTTGGCGTGGGAAGGAGGCAACTGTCTCGTCGACGGTGTTGGCGGGCTTATCACCTCTACAGCTACATACCGTCAGAATGAAGCAGGTAAAGGTCATATAAACTGGGATGGCAAAGACCCCAATACCATCAAATGGGACTATAGGGAGAAAATCGAGAAAGCAGACATAAAGGCAGCCCTAAGCGGTCTTTTAGGTCAGCGGCAGTTAACCGTTGTGCCTATGCTCAATTACGAGGGAGGCACGGGGCACGTAGACCTCTATGCTGATGCCATCGACGAGAATTCCCTTTTGTTGGCAAAGATGCCAGACGACTATTACTACTGGACCGACTATGACATTGCCGTCGGCAACACCGCTATCCTGTCAAACAAGAGAAGTTTTTTCAACCGCAGGTACAACGTCTATGAAGAGCTTCCGTTCCCTGCCCACGATGACGGTTCTGCATGGAGCGGCGAAGAAGACTACGCAGATGCAGACCGTACCTATGCCAATCATCTGCTTTGCAACAACTACGTCCTGCAGCCTTGCTTCTCTCCGGTAGACGAGAACCACATGCCGACAGCAGAGTGGGACCGCGCTAATATCGAGAAGATGAAGAAATACTATCCTGGTTACACCTTCTATTGCATCGACATGCGCACCTTCGACGGGCAGGGAGGCTCCATCCACTGCGTCACCAAGCAGATTCCCGCCGACAACCCCGTCCGCATCATCCATAAGAACATCTTTGGCAACGTCAATCCTGGCGACCTCACCGCTATACCTTTCCGAGCCATCATTACCAATAAGAGCGGCATAGAGAGTGCAAAGCTGATCTACCGCGTCAACCAAGGCGACTGGCAGACCGTCAGCCTTGCCGCCAACGGCAACAGCTGGAGCACCACAGTGGCACTCGCCAGTCTTACTGGTGGTCAGGAACTCAGTAGCAATGGCGTGCAGGTAGAATACTACATCGAGGCAACATCTAACAATGGCAAGACTATGCGTAAGCCGGTTAATGCTACCTACGGAGCTTACTACGACTTCTGCCTGACCACCGTTGGCGAATATGATTCCAACAATTTCGACTTCGAGACATCGCCTGCTAAACCCGAAGATATCACCTTTACGCTGGACACCCAGTGGCTGGTTGAAGACAATACCACCGACGCTTCAACAGGCATCGTCGAGGTGAAGAGCCAGAAGAAAGTCATCAGCGATAACGTGTGGTACACTATCGAAGGCATACGATTAGGTACGAAACCTTCTGTTAAGGGCATCTATATCTGCAACGGCCATAAGGTTGTAATCCGTTAGTTTCCCTTGCTCCAAACTAGGCGTGTTTGAATTTGAACTATACTATGCCAGTTTTTTTAGTTTTATACCCTCGACAAAAAAAGAACAAGTTCTTTGTTTTGTTCTCGCTTAATCGTATCTTTGATAACATCGAATATACTTGCGCTCGACAAAAAAAGAACAAGTTCTTTGTTTTGTTCTCGCTTAATCGTATCTTTGCAAAATGTTTCTGATGACAAGAATTTGGAAAGGATTAAGGCTTATGCTGTTGTTGACGGTATTATCGGCAACAACAGCTGTGGCAAGTACTGTAAAACGGCTCGACATAAACGTAGTCCTTCACGATGACGGGAGTGCTGCCATACGGGAGTTGTGGGACATCGACCTCGATGACAGTGATGCGAAAACTGAATGGTATGTGGCTCACAAAGGGCTGCAAGGCATGAAGATTACGCAGTTGCATATACAGGGCTTCATTCCCGACAAAACGGGGATGCAACCTTTCGAGACACTTGAAGAATGGGACGTTGATGCAAGCCGCAAGGAGAAAACGGGCAAATGCGGACTGAACAATGGCGGACAGGAGATTTGCTGGGGCTTCGGTGACTGGGGTAGACATCAATATGAAGTGAGCTATGTGCTGACGGGACTGGTGAAGGCTTATGACACCAACGACGGCTTCAACCATTGTTTCGTGGACATGAACTGCCAAATTGAACAAATGCAACTGACCATCAGCGGAGCCGATACCATCAGTCTCTCCGAAGCTAATACCCGTCGCTGGTCGTTTGGACACCAAGGCACCATCATCTTTGAAGGAAACAACAAGTTGGTGGTAAAACCAACTAACGGACTCGACAGCGGTGAACGCATCATCGTGATGCTGGAGTTCGACAAGGGTGTCTTCCACCCTACCGTAAAAGCCGACGAACCTTGGGCAGACCGCAAGCAACGAGCATTAGACGGCAGCGACTTCGAAGAGGAAGAATGGAGTCTGACCGATTGGCTGCTGCTGATAGGGCTCATCGTCCTTTGTATCGTGTTTTACTTCTGTGCAGACCTCATCGCTACGCTTCTCCTCTCCATTTTTACACCCTTGTTGCTCGTCTTCTTGGGAGTTGTCTGGTGGATTGTCTCCCTGTCACCGTTGCGCACCTACCGACGCCGACGCAAAGCGGGCATTGCCAAAGGCAACTACTGGCGGACGGTAAGCCCTGAATGGTCGTTGACGAAAAATAAGATGATTGTCGATGAAATGGCATATTTTTATGGCATGAACGACAAAAACATCATCGCTGCACTCCTCTTGAAACTGATAGCGCGCGGCGACGTGAGCATTACACGCGAGAAATATAAAAGAAAGATGCACGACATGCTGAAGATTGACAAGCCGACAACAGAGATTGAGGCTGACCATAAAGGCGACGAGCAACTGTGCCAACACCTGCTGAAACTGCTGACGTTGGCTTCTGGCAAAGATCTCATCTTGCAACCCAACGAGTTTGACGAATGGTGCAAGCAAAGGAAAAATGCAACCATCATCAAGAATTTCATGAAACTGTTAGAAACGAAATATGACAAACCATACCTACAACAGCATGCCGCCAACCTGTTCGGACTGAAAGCCTACCTGAAAGATTTCTCGCTTTTGGATGAGCGACCGATTAGGGAGGTGAAGCTATGGGATCAATATATGATGTATGCCGCCTTCTTCGGCATTGCCGAACAGGTGAGCCGCAACATGGAGCAACTGTGGCCCGAATACCGCAAAATGTCGAAGATAGCAAAGTCATTGGAGACGGCTACCGAAGGGGCTATCGTCAGCTCTTTCAGCAGCTCCATCTATACCGCCACAACCAATGCTGTTGAGCGCACCGCCGCCCGTACCTCCTCATCGAGAGGCAGCAGCGGCTTCAGCAGCTTCTCGTCGTTCAGTGGAGGAGGAGGATTCTCCGGCGGCGGAGGAGGAGGAGGAAGATAGCAAAACTATTCCCCTTTTTATCGCAAAAAACTTCTAATTTTAATATATCAAAAACAATGAAACAATTCCGTTCATGGATGTTCACCGCCATCCTCATCCTCTGCGGTGTGTTAGCTCAGGCGCAAGCCGTAGTGACTTACCCAGACCCGTTCCTCGACGACAAGACCCGTCCCGACGGGGTCGTCTTCCTGCCGGCACCGTTGGAGCCTACCGACCCGGCGTTCTGCAACGACTTCTACTACTATCAGTGGGGCAAGCAGCAACGCAACACGCCGTTTGGCGCACTCGCCAAGAAGGATAACCCCTTGGAGCTGTATGATGTGTTCTCTGCCACCTTCGGCATGACAATCAGTCCAGCGCTCACACCAGAGATAGACCGGCTGGCAGGTGGTGCCAGCAGCGATGCCCATCGTGCCAACAAGCGTGTGAAGAACTTCTATCAGCGCAAGCGTCCATTTGCACAGTTTGGCGAGCCGTCGATAGAGCCTGCCGAGGACGAGGCTGAAGCCAAGACCTACAGTTATCCGTCCGGGCATGCCACTCGCGGCTATGTCTATGCGATGACGCTCGCCCTTGTGGAGCCCGACTCTGCCAACGTGCTGATGAAGCGTGCTTACGAATATGCACTCGGACGTGTCGTTGCAGGCCACCACTACAAGAGCGACATCGATGCATCTTCCATCCTTGCCACTGCTGTCATGGGTGCCTTGGCGGGCAATGATGCCTTCCGTGCACAACTGGAGAAGGCACGCAAGGAGTATGCACGCCTGAAAGGTAGGAAGGCGAAGGCTGTCAAGGCTGACTAATCGGCAGGCTGGGGCTTCGTGCCCCACTGCTCAATCTTGATTTCTTTCTTGAAACCGCGTGCCGACAGCAGGACGAACACGTAGCTGCGCCCTTTCACGAAGGGGTAGTCTTTGAAGTCGTCGAAGCTGTTGATTGCGGTGCCGTTGATGCTGGCGATGATGTCGCCGCGGCGGAATCCGTTCTTGTAGGCTTGGCTGCTCTGGCGCACCAAGCCTACAACTGGTTTACCGTCGACGGGAATGTAGGAGATGTCGTCTAAAGTGTTGTTGACGGCAACCTCGTTCGTAGCCTCGTAGGGCTGGAACTTCAGACGCTTGCGCTTGGGGTTGATGATGAGGGATCCGTAGCGCAGCAGCTGACCGCCCAAGCGCGAGTCGCCCTGTGTGGTATAGGAATGGATACCTTTGAAGGTGAACTGCTTGTTCCAGGGCAGGGTGGGGAAGTTGATGTAGATGACCTGTCCGTCGCGTTCGGCTCCGTAGTTGCCGATGGCGGCCTGTCCGTGCTCGATGTTCTCAATCAGCTTCACCACTCGCGGGTCTTTGTATCGTTCCTTGTCGAAGTGGGCTTTGTTCATAGCGAAGAAGTCTTGGCTGCCCGTGTCGAAAAGGGTCTCTTCCTGATATTTCAAGAACGTGTTCAGCTTGATGTATGGCACGAAGCGTCTCAACTTGTACGATGTCTCGTAGCCTTCCTCCTCGTCGAAGTAGTTCTTGCGGTCGGTCAGGATCATGATGCCGCTGCGTGTGTCTATCTTCGCCTGCAACCCCTTGTTGAAGAGGTCGAAGCCGATGATGCCGTCGTAGCGGTAGCGACCGGGCGGGCGGCGATGCAGCGAACCGACATAGCCTTTTATCGTCAGCGGCCCCATCTGAAAGGGAGGAAACTTCACGGCGGGTATCGTGTCTATCCTTCCGTTGGCGTCACGCGAATTCACATTGCCTATGGGCAGGCTGTAGTCGATGTCTCCACCATAATAGACCACACCCTGGCTCGACCCCGTGTCCAGGTTGAACAGGTGTTGCTTGCCGCCGATGGTGACGGGGATGTATATTTGGTCACCCTCAAACAAGATGGGAATCTTCTCCACGAAGTCGGTCTTCGACACCGTGAATCCCAACTGGTAGCGATACATGCCGTCGTCAGGATATTTCTGAGCAAATGCTGCCATGTTCGACAAGAACAGGAGGGTAGTGATGGCTTTTAGTCTCATGGTTATCGTCGTTTTTGCTGTTATACGGCCATTTTACTCGGTTTCATCGAGAATCTCATGGTTCTCCAGGTTGTACATCGTCACCTTGCCGTGCTCGTAGATAGCTACCGTCGGCGGATTGCCGTCCTTGGGGAATGTGATGGAACCCGTATTGCAGACGATGGTTCCGTCCTTTTTCGTCAGCTCCCAGCGGTGGGTGTGCCCGTAGAAGACGGCATCGAAGCGTCCGCAAGGCAGTTGTTCCTTGTTGTATATGTGTCCGTGGGTCAGCAGCAGGCGCCTGCCTTCATCCACTAACAGCAGGTAGTCGCTGCCGATGGGGAAGTGCAGCATCATCTGGTCTACCTCCGAGTCGCAGTTTCCCCTCACGGCAACGATGTCGTCAGCCATCCCGTTCAGCCGTTCCGCTATTCCCTTTGCGTCCAGGCCCTCCGGCACGCCGTTGCGCGGACCGTAGTTCAGCACGTCGCCCAGGATGCAGAGCATGTCGCACCCTTCCTGCCTGTACATCTCCAGTGCACGTTCCAGTCGAGGCAACGACCCGTGGATGTCCGATAATATCATGTATTTCATACTTCTATATGATTTTTGTCTGGCGGTGTCGAAGCTGCCTTACGGCTTTCACCTGAGCACCTTGAAGGCAATATGTCTGTCGTAAAGGGCTACGTAGAGCTTGCCGTCGTTGCTGAGTGCAAACCAGTTGGGGGCTTTGGGCACCCAGATGTGCTGTTTCTGCACTCCCGTGAACCTGTTCAATACGTTGACGTAGTCGGTGACGTCTGTTCCGCCATATCCGCACACGATGGAGTTGTCGATGACCATGAAGTTGTCAGAGTTGCATGTCTTCGGCTTGCTGACCCAAAGTGTCTTGTCGGTAGCGGTGTCGATGGCAACGATGTATGCGTTCTGTCCTTGGTCGAAGCCCTCCAGCCCGCAGATGCTGAAGTAGAGGATGCCGTCTTTCACGACTGCCCAGTTGACCGATTGCCTGTCGATGTCAGAAGCGCGGTTCTTGGGCGGGAATGTCATGTTCGCCGTGTTATAGACTTTCTTCACGTCCTTCGTGGGGTCTACGAGCATGATGAGGTGTGGATCCCTGCCTCGCCGTGAAATGTCCTTCTCTGATTGTCCCCACGGCAGTGGCTCCGTCTTTGGTGCCCTTCCGTAGGTTGCAACGGGATAGTCGCCGTCGTAGAAGACGTCGTTCAGCACCCACTCGTCGCTGTATATCTCAGGCACGATGTCGGGTATGCTGTAGTCCGTGTCGTCCCAGCCCAGCGTGGGATGCCCGATGATGTTGCCAAGTTTAAGCTCTGGCAGCGCGAGGGTGGTGTAGTTGTCTAAAGGCTTTGAAAACGGTGTCTTCATGAGGGTGATGGTCTTCCCTTTGCCCGCAGGTGCGACCTTGAGCGTCTGTCCGTTGAAGTTGGACACGTTTACGGGAGCGATTACCGATTGGTGTTCCACTCCGTTGAGCGTGTAGTTCTGCGCCTGGGCAAAACCCGCTGCCGTCAATAGTGCGGTTGACAATACTAATCGTTTCATCATGACAGTTAGGTTTTTTAGTACTAGTGCACAAAGATACGTCTTCTTTCTGATATTCACAAGCTTTTTTCACTTTTTCTGTTGTGCCGTTTTGTTGTCATACTTCTCTCTTCCTTCAACCCTTCGCTCGACCTTTGGTCGCTTGCCGCTCGGCGACGAAAGGAGACGCTTGCCAGAGCAAGAAGGCAAGAACCTTTATAATATAATAAGGTGTTATTTTCCGAAATCCTTACCAATCGCCCATTGATTGTTAAATAACTGTTAAAATCTTCATTTTCTCCTCGTAAAATTTGGTGGTGCGTCTGAAAGGCAGTACTTTTGCATCCGCTTTTGAGGGGTGTCCCCCTGGAGGCATACAGAGAAGCGATCTT
>DEJO01000051.1:0-48406 GCA_002353555.1 Prevotella sp. UBA2746
ATGGAAGAGATGCTCATTCCCCTCATCACGCTGACACCAAGAAAGAAATAATCTCAGTCACTCTCCCCGCCATGAAGGGGCAGACATGAAACACATACGAACATGGAAATCAGAATCGAAAGCCTCAACCACATCCATGAGGCTGCACGTACATTTATCAAAGAGATAGGCAGCCACCGCGTCTTTGCATTCTATGCCACGATGGGAACGGGCAAGACCACCTTCATCAAAGCCGTTTGCGAGGAGTTGGGAGTTGCAGAGGTCGTCACTTCGCCTACCTTTGCCATCGTGAACGAGTATACTGCCGGAGAAGGCGAGTGGGCAGGCGAGCCTATCTTCCACTTCGACTTCTACCGCATCAAGAAGCTGGAAGAAGTCTACGACATGGGGTATGAGGAGTATTTCTACAGCGGTTCACTCTGTTTCATCGAGTGGCCGGAACTGATTGAAGACATCCTCCCCGACGATGCTGTCCGTGTCACCATCACTGAGCAAACAGACGGAAGCCGCATACTATCATACGGTTTTTAATTTCTATTGTAGGAGCGTTGGGGTGTTGGTGTTAAAGATTCTGCCACACGGTTTCTCAGTACCAAACTCGTACCCACATTTGGTACTCGCAGTACCAAGCGTTGGTACTAAGCGTACCGGCGTATGGTATCGTTAGTACCAGCGTATGGTATCGTTAGTACCGACACTTGGTCTTGTGATTACCATTTGTTGGTATCACGGCGACCAGTGTGTGGTGTGGGTATGGGTGACGCATCGCCGAAGTTTAGAGCAGAGCCTTGATTTTCTCTTCGAGCACACTCTTGGGTGCTGCACCTACATGCTTGTCTACAATCTTGCCGTCCTTGAAGAACAAGATGGTCGGAATGTTACGCACACCAAGCTCAGCTGCGATGTCCTCCTCTTCGTCAACGTCGCACTTTCCCACGACAACCTTGCCGTCATAGTCCTTTGCCAGTTCGCTGACAACAGGTCCTACCATGCGGCACGGTCCGCACCAGGTTGCCCACAGGTCAACGACCAACGGCAGAGCACCGTTCTTCAAGCTCTCGAAATTCTCACTTGTGATTTTTACTTCCATAATTCTGATTCCATTTAGATAATTAAACTTCTTTACTAAGTCTTCTCGATGATGCTACAGCATATATCATGCCAAATTAGTTGATCTTGTATTCCATGTGTTCATGGTCACTGATAAACTGCAACAGTTTCCTGTCGACGTCGACCGTCTTGCTACGGCTTACCAACAGCAGATTGCCCTGATCGAGCGTGTGCAACTGGATATAGAGTTTCGTGTTTCCAGGATGCGAGTCGATGACAGATGCCAAGTCTGAGATGAGCGTATCGTCAACAGCCGTCTCGTCCATGGTGATGGTGAGGCTGTCCAGTCGCTTCTCCTTCACATCGTACAGATGCTCGACACTGGAAATGCGCAGTTCTTTGGCAGAACTATTGCGGAAACGCTCGACACACTTGGCTGTAATGAAGATGCTATAGTTCACTTTCATCATGCCGCTCCACTTCGTCCACTCGTCACCGAATAGCGCCAACTCGCCCGTCGACTCGAAGTCTTCGATGGTGACAAAGCCAAACGGCTTGCCGGTCTTCTGCGAGAAACGCTCCACCACGTTCGTGATGATGCCGCCAAAGGTAATCTCTTCGCGTTTGGCAAGTGCCTCCTTATCGGCATCACGCCCTATTTCAGAGCACCGGGTATTACACATGTCGTTCAGGATGACACTGTATTCGTCCAGCGGATGTGCCGACAAATAGATACCCACCAGCTCCCTTTCCTTGTTCAGCTTCTCTATCTGAGCCCATTTTTCAGCCTGCGGAATGGTCGGCTTGGCTATTTCTATCTCTTCAGCGTCGCCAAAGAGCGAGTTCATGGTCTGCTGTTTCTCCTGCTGGAAGAGATAGCCATAGCGCACCAACGTGTCGAGGAACACCTCACCCTTGCTGTTCGGCGCGAAGTACTGCTCACGCTGATAGCCAAAACTGTCGAAGCCGCCGCTGTATGCCAAGCTGTCGAAGACCCTGCGCCCCACACTTTTCAGGTCTACGCGCTCAACAAAATCGAAAATGTCCTTATACGGTCCGTTCTTCTCGCGCTCACGGATGATGGCATTGGCAGGACCTTCGCCCATCCCCTTGATGCCAGCCAGCCCGAAACGTATCTCACCATGCTTGTTGACGGTAAACTTCAGTCGGCTTTCGTTCACGTCAGGACCTAAAGTGGCGATGCCCAGTGCCCGACACTCATCCATGAGCTTGGTGATTTCCGTAATCTGATCCTTTCGCCGGCTCATGATGGCAGCCATAAACTCTGCCGGATAGTTGGCTTTCAGGTATGCCGTCTGGTAAGCTACCCATGAGTAGCACGTAGCATGGCTCTTGTTGAAGGCATAGGAAGCGAACTTCTCCCAGTCGGTCCATATCTTCTCCAGCACCTTCGGGTCGTGTCCATTCTTCTTTCCACCTTCGATGAACTTCGGTTTCATCTTGTCTACGATGTCCTTCTTCTTCTTACCCATCGCCTTACGCAAGGCATCGCTCTCACCGCGCGTAAAGTCAGCCAGCTGACGGGACAGGAGCATCACCTGCTCCTGATAGACGGTGATGCCGTAGGTATCCTTCAGGTACTTCTCCATACAGGGGATGTCATACTTGACCAGCGAAGGGTCGTTCTTGCGCCTGATGAAATCAGGAATGTAGTCCATTGGCCCCGGACGGTAGAGGGCATTCATCGCGATAAGGTCTTCGAAGACCGTCGGGTGCAACTGCCGCAGGTAGTTCTGCATGCCCGACGACTCAAACTGGAAGGTGCCGATAGTCTGTCCCTTCTGATACAGTTCATAAGTCTTCGGGTCGTCAATAGGTATGTTGTCAAGGTCGATGACCTTGCCCGTAGAAAGTCGTATGTTCTCCACTGCTTCCTTCAGCTCCGAAAGCGTCTTCAGACCGAGGAAGTCCATCTTGATGAGTCCCGTTTCCTCAATGACATGTCCGTCATACTGCGTACAGTTCACCTTCTTTCCCTTGAAATCGGGGTCGTCGGCAGTAGACACCGGCACCCAGTCGCTGATAGGGTCGCGGCAGATGATGAATCCGCAGGCATGGATGCCCGTCCCACGAATAGTGCCTTCGAGCATCTTGGCATACTTGATGGTGTTGCGCAGCCTACTGTCGTCGGAAACTTCAGCATCCTGCAACATCGGTGTACACTTGATGGCGTTCGTCAGGTTCATCTTCATTCCGTCGGGAAGTCTGTCGGGGATAGCCTTGCACAGCGCGTTGGCCATGTCGATAGGCACTTTTTCGACTCTCGCCACATCCTTGATAGAGTTTTTCGTCGCCATACTGGAGTAGGTGATGATGTGTGCACAGTTCTCATGGCCGTACTTGTCTTCCACCCATTGCAGCACACGCCCTCGCCCGTCGTCGTCGAAATCGGTATCAATATCAGGCAATGATATACGGTCAGGGTTAAGGAAACGCTCGAACAGCAAGTCGTACTTCATGGGGTCTATCTTCGTGATGCCCAGGCAGTAGGCTACGACGGAGCCGGCAGCTGAGCCACGTCCCGGCCCTACCATTACGCCCAGCTCTTCGCGTGCAGAGTTGATGAAGTCTTGCACGATAAGGAAGTACCCCGGAAATCCCATCGTCTTCATGATGTGAAGCTCGAACTTCACGCGCTCCTTCACCTCTTCGGGCAGCGGGTCGCCGTAGAGTCGCCTCGCACCGTCGTATGCCAGCTTTGCCAGATACTCTGCCTCAAACTTGATACGGTATAGCTTGTCGTAGCCGCCTAAGTGGTCTATCTTCTTCTGTCCTTCTTCGGGTGACAGCTGGTTTTCACCGTTTTCGTCGCTGGTAAACTCCTTGTAGAGGTCCTCTTCCGTATACTTCTTCCTGATGTCCTCTTCCGTGCCGAAGCTTTCCGGTATGGGGAAGAAGGGCATGATGGGATCATGGTTGATATTATAGGTCTCTACCTTGTCCAATATCTCCAAGGTGTTCGTCAATGCTTCAGGAATATCGCTGAAGATGTCGTTCATCTCCTGCTGCGTCTTGAACCACTCCTGCTTGGAATAGAGCATACGTGTAGGGTCATCCAGGTCCTTGGCAGTAGCCAGGCAGAGCAAGTGATCGTGCGCCTCGGCATTCTCTTTGTCTACAAAGTGTGCATCATTCGAACATATCAGTTTGATACCGTATTCGCGTGCCAACTCGATAAGCACCTTGTTTGCCTTCTGTTGCAAGGGGAATGTCTCACGGTTGGCACGGATATTGGGGTCGGTGACCTCATGGCGTTGCAGTTCCAGGTAGTAGTCATCGCCAAAGACGCGCTGATGCCACTCTATGGCTTCGCGGGCTCCGGCTATATCGCCGTTGAGAATCTTTTTGGGCACTTCGCCAGCTATACATGCCGAACATACAATCAAGCCTTCATGGTATTTCTCCAAGTCTGCCCGGTCTGTACGCGGACGCATATAATAGCCGTCTACCCATGCCCTGCTCACCAGCTTGATCAGGTTCTTGTAGCCTTTGAAGTTCTTTGCCAAGACAATCAGGTGATAACCGCTCATGTCTTCCTTCGTCTCTTTCAGTTCCTTGTTGCCTCGCCGAGCCACATACATCTCGCAGCCGAAGATGGGTTTGAAGGGTTCCTTGCCCTCCGCCTTCAGCTTCTTGTTGACCGACTTGCAATAGTCATAAAACTCTTTGATACCGAACATGTCGCCGTGGTCGGTGATGGCCATGCCCTTCATGCCGTCGGCGACAGCCTTGTCTACTAACTTCTGCACCGGCGACTGCCCGTCAAGAATAGAATAATAGGTATGAACGTGTAGGTGAACAAATTCTTTCATCAGTTGCAAAGTTATCAAATTGACAGTAAACCACCAAGAGAATGTCAACAAAAGTGCGCCTTTTTGAAATTTTATCTATTACACCTTGCCATTTGTCAATTTTAATGCGTACCTTTGCACAGCAAATCTTGTACACACCAAGGCCATGGGTCAAAAAATAAAGAAACTGAAGAAAATACGTATCCACCGCGAAGGAACGAACACACTCCTTTATGGTGGCATCTGTCTGGCGGTCATCGCCATGATACTATGGTACTGTTTCGAGACGAAGATTCCCTTCTGGGCGTTCACTGTCGTCTTCGGAACGGTCTATGCCATTACTGCCAACTTCTATCGCTGCCCTATCCGCCACTTCCCCGATGAAGAAACCGACAAGATTGTCGTGGCTCCTGCCGACGGACGCATCGTCGTTATCGAAGAAGTAGAGGAGAACCGGTACTTCCATGACAAACGTCTCATGATCAGTATCTTCATGAGTCTTTGGAACGTTCATGCCAACTGGTTTCCTGTTGACGGAAAAGTGAAGCTTGTACATCACGAGAACGGCAACTACCACAAGGCATGGCTGCCGAAAGCAAGCGAAGAGAACGAGCATGCCGACGTGATGATTACCACACCCGACGGAGTAGACATCCTCTGCCGACAGATAGCCGGTGCCGTAGCACGCCGCATCGTCACCTATGCCAAGGAAGGAGAAGACTGCTACATCGACGAGCATCTGGGCTTCATCAAGCTCGGTTCTCGTGTCGATGTCTATTTGCCTTTTGGCACTGAGGTGTGTGTCAGCATGGGACAAAGCACTACGGGCGACCAGACTGTCATTGCGAAACTAAAGTAAAACGGTAAAAGTGAAAAAGCATATTCCGAATACCATCACCTGCTGCAACCTCATCTCCGGCTGCATTGCTACAGTCTTTGCCGTCAGCGGCAAGGCAGACATGGCATTGCTGTGGATTATTATCGGAGCAGTCTTCGACTTCTTCGACGGAATGAGTGCCCGCCTGCTGCACGTCAGCTCGCCTATCGGCAAAGAGCTCGACTCCCTGGCAGACGATGTGACGTTCGGCGTAGCTCCTTCTACCATCCTTTTTGCAGAACTGGGCATCATGGAATATCCTCACTTTCTGGAGTCCTTCCGCACTTACATCCCTTTCCTTGCATACATCATGGCAGCCTTCTCAGCCCTACGGCTTGCCAAATTCAATCTTGACGAGCGCCAGACAACCTCGTTCATCGGGCTCCCCACACCTGCCAACGCCCTCTTCTGGGCTTCACTCGTGGCTGGAGGCAGCCAGTGGATAGAGAACTGGCCGTGGGCATCGGTGCTGTTGTTGGCTGGCATCTGTATCAGTTCATGGCTCCTCGTGAGCGAAGTGCCCATGTTCGCACTGAAGTTCAAACAGTGGGGATGGAAAGGAAACGAAGTGAAATATATCTTCCTTGCCACTTGCATTCCCCTGCTGATTCTTTTCGGCATACTGGGCATTGCCCTCATCATTGCATGGTATGTCATCCTTTCGCTGCTGACTAAGAATAAGACCGACCGTCCTGCTCCTTCCAATGAGAGCGGGAAACAGACAGAACAGATAGCAAATCCATCATGACCTTCCTCAAGTTCATCCTCTTCATCTTCATAGCAGCATTCGTTTTGCTGCTCTTTATCGCATTCTCCTTCTACAACACCATCCGCAAGGCTACCCGCCATTTCCAGGAACGGCAGCCGAAGAACCAAACCAAAGTAAACGGAAACGTCATCATAGACCAACGGTCGCCCGAAGAAACCAACAAGAAGATCATCGGAGATGACGAAGGTGAGTATGTGGAGTTTGAGGAATAGCGCTTCGCTAAATGATAAATGATAAATGATAAATGATAAATGATAAATGGTCCATCATCCATTTAGACGAGACCACCTCCACCAATAACTGGCTACGCTCCCATCAGGCGGAGAGCGATGAAGGTATCATCGTGGTGACTGCCGACTACCAGACAGACGGACGCGGACAGGCATCCAACCACTGGGAGAGCGAACGTGGTAAGAACCTGCTCTTCTCGATACGCTTCCACCCTACTGCCATACCTGCCTCACAACAGTTCCTTGTTTCCATGATAGTCTCGGTGGCAGTCTGCGAGACACTCAGCAACTACGCAACGGGCTTCAGCATCAAGTGGCCTAACGACATCTATTGGAAAGACCGAAAAATCTGCGGCATTCTCATCGAGAACAGGCTTTCAGGGCAAGCCATACTGGACACCATAGCCGGTATCGGCATCAACATCAACCAAGCAGAGTTCCACAGCGATGCACCCAATCCCGTATCGTTACGTCAGATTCTGGGTACAGATACCGAACGCCAGGAGGTGCTTGACCTCTTCTTGACTTCTTTCAAGAAACACTTTCAACTGGTAGAAAGCGGCAACACTACGTCCATCAAGACCGCCTACAAAAGTGCTCTCTATCGGCGCAACGGCTATCACACCTACAGCGACCGTCAAGGCTGCTTCGAAGCAAAGCTCGTTGACATCGCCGACAACGGCACCCTGTTCTTGGAAGACGTCAACGGAAAGCAACGCTCCTACGCTTTCAAAGAGGTGGAGTTTATTTAATACTATATACTATATACTGTAAACTTTAAACTTTAAATCATCATCATGGCACGTTTCAAAAGAATTCTGTTGAAGCTCAGCGGCGAGAGTCTGATGGGCAAACAAGGCTTCGGTATAGATCCCGAACGCCTCAGCGACTACGCACGACAAATCAAGGAAGTACACGATATGGGTGTCGAGATAGGCATCGTCATCGGCGGAGGCAACATCTTCCGCGGTCTCAGCGGTTCACAGAAAGGGTTCGACCGCGTCAAGGGCGACCAGATGGGCATGTGTGCTACCGTCATCAACTCCCTCGCACTCAGTTCAGCACTGGGGGCTATAGGTGTAAAGAACAAGGTGCTCACAGCCATACGCATGGAACCCATCGGCGAGTTCTACACCAAGTGGAAGGCGATAGAGGCAATGGAGGCTGGCAACGTATGCATCTTCTCGGCAGGCACTGGCTCACCCTACTTCACCACCGACACTGGCTCGTCACTACGTGGCATAGAGATAGAGGCTGACGTGATGCTGAAAGGAACGCGTGTAGACGGCATCTATACCGCTGACCCGGAAAAAGACCCGACGGCAACGAAATTCTCCGACATCACATACGACGAGATATACACACGTGGGCTGAAGGTCATGGACCTCACGGCAACTACCATGTGCAAAGAGAACAACCTTCCCATCTATGTCTTCAACATGGATGTCGTCGGCAACCTCAGGCGGGTGATGGAAGGAGAAGAGATCGGAACGCTGGTACATAACTAAGGATGAAGGATGAAGACTACATGAAGAGGGCGCTTGCCGAAGCAGAGCAAGCCTACCGCGAAGGCGAGATTCCTGTCGGGGCGGTTGTCGTATGTCGTGGTCGCATCATCTCACGTGCCCACAACCTCACAGAGACGCTTCATGACGTGACTGCACATGCAGAAATGCAAGCCATCACCGCTGCCGCCGATGCACTCGGCGGCAAATACCTTCAGGACTGTACCCTCTATGTCACTGTTGAGCCGTGCACGATGTGTGCCGGTGCCATCGGCTGGGCACAAATCTCACGCATCGTCTACGGTGCCGCTGACGACAAAAGGGGCTATCATCTGATCGCTCCCGATGCTTTTCACCCCAAGGCAACCGTCACTGGCGGCATTCTCGAAACGGAATGCCGGGAAATCATGCAGCGGTTCTTCAGGGAAAAGCGCTTCGCTAAATGACAAATGATAAATGATAAATGACAAATGAGAAACGGCAAATGGCGCTAAGATAAATGAGAAATGAGAAATGACAAAAGCAAAGAGAGAGGGAGCGAANNTTCGCTCCCTCTCTCTTTGCTTTACTCCCTCCTTTCGGGAGGGACGGTGGGTTTCTACTTAACCACTACTTTCTTTCCATTGACGATATAGACGCCCTTCAAGCCATTCAGCGACTCACCACTCTTGCGTACCTTTACGCCGCCGATGGTGTAGACATCGCCCTTCAAAGTCTTGCCTTCGCTGACTACACTGCTGATACCTGTTGCGGCACCTTCAGTACCATAGACCTTAATAACCATCTTCTCGTTCTTGGCACCATCAGCATTCTCAACGACACCAGCCGGGATGATGAAATAATAGGCAATACCTTCTGCCGTGAAGTTGACTGGATCGTCCACAGCATCACGGCCTTCCAGGATAACCGTCTTCGTATCAGAAGACTCGACAAGTGCCCAGTGGTCGATAGGGAGAACTTCGCCGTCCTCACTACCCTTGCGCAGTTCTACCGCCGGTTTAGCAGCAACAATCTTGGCTGCCTCTTCGAAGGTAATCTCAAGACGCGGGAATACAATACCGAGGAATCCCTGCATAACGCCACCTTCCTCTGGATAGATGCTCGTCGGGTTGAACGCAGTTGCAGGAGCATCCGGACCGTTGAGTTCGATAACAATCTCTTCGTTCTGGTCGCCGTTAGCATTGGTAAATGTACCTCCACTGATGACGAGGAAGTACTTGTCGCCAGCCTGAATGTTCAGGTTGTCTACAAAGTAGTCCATATCCATTGCGAAGACCTGTACCTTCGTCTTGTCAGAGCCTTGGCTGAAGTTCCAACCGCCATCAGGTACATACTCGTCGCCGTCCTTGCTGCCCTTGTAGAGCTTCACGTTGCTGCCGATCAGTGCTGACGTTGTCTTCACCTCGCTGTCGAAGGTCAGTTCGAAACTGACAGGAGCGTAGCCTTCATAAACAGCTCCACTGAAAGGATCAGAGCTGAGCAGCTTCACAGGCTCAGCGACAACCTGTTCCGGTCCGTCGAGTTCGATTACGATTTCTTCGTTAGTACCATCTGCAGCATTGGTGAAGGTACCCTCACTGATGACGAGGAAGTACTTGTCACCAGCCTGAATGTTCAGGTTGTCTACATAGTAGTCCATATCCATTGCGAAGACCTGTACCTTCGTCTTGTCAGAGCCTTGGCTGAAGTTCCAGCCGCCATCAGGTACATACTCTTCACCGTCCTTGCTGCCCTTGAAAAGCTTCACGTTGCTGCCGATCAGTGCTGACGTTGTCTTCACCTCGCTGTCGAAGGTCAGTTCGAAACTGACAGGAGCGTAGCCTTCATAAACAGCTCCACTGAAAGGATCAGAGCTGAGCAGTTTCACAGGCTCAGCGACAACCTGTTCAGGTCCGTTGATGGTCAGCTGTATTTCCTCGTTGGCAACCTCCGTAGCGTTCTTGACAAGACCTGCCGGTACGACGAGGATATACTTGGCACCAGCCTCAGCGGTGATGTACTGCACACCTTCGAAATACTCGTCGAGGGAGTAGATGTAAACGTTCTTCTTGCCGCTTTCCAGGTTGACACTCCAAGAGCCTGCCTCCGGAGCAATCTCGTTGGCTGCATCAACGCTATTCTTATAGAGTTTGATGTCGCCTACCTTGGTATTGTCGAGCGTCAGCGCTTCGCTGAATTTCACGGTAAATGTTGCCGGGAACGAACCATCCTTGACGCTACCGTCCTCCGGGTCGAAGCCTACTGGAGTCAGACCCTGTGCCCATGCACCCACCGATGCAAGCATCAGCATGAGTGCCATGAGCATTGATTTACGAAATGATTTTTTCATGTTATGTCTGTTAAATAGATTATTTTACGATGATTTTCTTTGCCTTTCCGTTGGCGAGCTTCACAATCTGGAGACCTTTCTGCGAAGCGCTTACCTTCTGACCGCTGACGTTATAGCGTGCAACAGCCTTGGCATCGGTACCGGCATTGTCTGTTTCTACCTGCTCGATGGCGGTGTCGATAACGGTACCATTGCCATAGTAGCCCAGATAGAGGTGCTCGTTCATGTCGCCGGCAGCATTCTTCACGACACCTGCCGGAATGGTGATGTAGTATACCTTGTCCTTTTCCGTGAGGAAGTAGTCGGTATATCCGTCAGCATCCAAAGCGAAGACGGACAGCGTGTTGCCTTTTTCTACCGTTGCCTTCCATCCGTTGGAGAAGGTCATAGAAGCCATATACGGATAGTTGACGCGCAGACCAATCTCCGGATTCTCGTTGACGAGGGTGATAGGCTCTTCGAACTGCACCTTGAAGAGTGCCGGTTGGTACTGTTCCAGAATACTTCCCATGACGGGGTCGGCACTGACAGGAATGAGAACACCGGTCGCCATCTCCTCAATCTTCGAGTAGTAGTTGGGCCAGTAGTTGTCTAAAGCCTCGTCGCCACTACCCATCTTGCTTGCCTTGTAGTTGTCGGCACAGCCCTTCGGCACGTAGAGCGTGAAGTCGGAAGTGAAGACCTCCTCATACTCGGAAGCTTCTACCAGATAGGGAGGCATTGAACCCTTGCAGGTCACCTTCGTCAGGTTGTTGCTGTAGATGAAGGCACGCACGTCGATGGCCTGCACGCCGGACGGTATCTCCACCGTCGTCAGGTTGGGACACTGTGCGAATGTTGCCTCGTAGATATATACAAGGTTCTCAGGCAGCACGACACTCTTGAGCTGTGTACCGGCAAAGCACTGCTCATCAATGTAGCTGATGCTGTTGGGCAGGTTGATTTCAGCCAACGGACTTTGCAGGAAAGCGCCGTAGCCCAGAGCACGGATGCCTTCCGGCAAGGTCACCTTCGTGACAGAACTGCCCCAGAAGGCACCACCGTTGACGCCGAGGCATCCGTCCAGAACCTTCACTTCTTCCACGTCAATCATAGGCACAGCATACAGCACACTGTTGTCCTTGCTGTACAGGATGCCGTCAACCACGTGGAAATTTTCGTTGGCTGGGTCTACCGTATACTTAGAGATGTCGGTCATGGCGAATGCACTCTCGCCGATAAACTCCACATTGGCAGGGATATTGATTTCCTGCAACGGCATGCGCAAGAAGCATTCTATTCCGATATAAGTCAGCGTAGAAGGTAGCGTCACGTGTGTAAGGTCGAACGTCTTATTGTAAGCATACTCACCGTTGACGAAAGCTCCGTCGCCCAGATAGCGCAGACCCTCGTTCAGCTTCAGTTCCTTCAGCTTCGTACTGAGCAAGAACGCACTGGAAGCAATGGTGTCTACCGAAGCAGGTATCTCCAACGACTCGATGGCATTGCCGTAGAAGGCACTGGCACCGATATACTCCAGACCTTCATTCAGCTTCAGCGTCTTCAGCTTCGGACTGGATGAACTGCCGAAGAAGGCACTGTCACCGATGCGCTTCACCGATCCGGGAATCTCAAGACTTGTCAGCGCCTTACCCGAAAAGGCGTACTTTCCGATGGTCTCGATACCGTTCTCCAGCGTCAGGTTGGCAATGGAGCTGTAGTAGAAAGCCTTGTCACCGATGGTCTTCACCGTTCCCGGTATCGTCACCGATGTAGCGTCAGAGTACAGATAGGCCTCATCAGCGATAGCGGTCACTGTGTAGGTCACCCCGCCGTTGACTACTTTAGAGGGAACGACTAATGTTGTAGCCTTAGTGTCACCCTTGGTCAGCGTCACCTCACCCTCGCCTGTCACCGTATAGGTCGTGTTATCTACCGTGAAAGTCTCTTGGGCAGACACTCCTAAAGCGGCAAAGGCACACAAAAAGAGTAGAATTTTTCTCATGATACTTTAGAAATTTGATTGTTGATAATGATTGATAATGATTTTCTGACTATTTCTATCGACGTTTCCATCAATATGTTTCTTTTTGTTCACGTTTTCACGATACAGGCTGCAAAGTTATATAAAAAATAGCAAATAGTCTACATTTAGTAACAAAAAATTATATTCCTTGATTCCTCAACCTCACAAATAGGTATGAAAAAAACCACTGCTAAGGATAGCAGTGGTTGACGTAGTGTGAACGGGGTGTTTCATTCACAAGAGGAATGACAACACGCCAAGTGGGTTGACTTACTTACGGATGCAACGGATGTAGTGACCATACTGGTAGCTGTGGTTGAACGGCTTGCCGCCATCGTTGCTGTTGGAGAGGGCGACGGAGTTATAGATGATCACGACGGCGAGGGTAGCCCCACCGAACTGCGTGTCGGTATACTTGTCGGGCGTCCAATAGGTGGCACGCGACCACTGGCTCTCGTCGTCGGTCTGGCTGGTAGAGACGAAGAAGCCGCCCGGCTTGACGTTCAGACCGCTGAGGTTGTCGCCGTTGCCCGGAGTGTCGTTCCACTCATACTGCGACTTCACCTTGCGCGACTGACCAGTAGCGAGGTAGTCCTTCATCTTCTGCCAGTCGGCGATGGTCGTCACAGCCCAGCCTTCGGGTGCCAGCTTGTCGCTGATGGCAGCATATCCGTTATACATGGCTCCCCAGTCGGCAAGGATGTCGGCATCGTCGGTGAAGACGTGGTAGCAAGGAGTGGTGGCAGCATTCCACTGGGCACCCTGCTGGGCGGCATACTTCGTGATGGGGGTGCCGTCGTTCAGCCGGTCTGCCCGCAGGTTCTGCGCCATCCAGTACTGTGTTCCTATCTTCACGATGTCGTATTTCTCCTCGCTATTGCCGCGAACGTCGGTCAGGACATAGTCCTCCTGAGTGGTGGCAATGATGTCGGTCTGGGTGGTAGCGGCTACAAACTTGCCGTTCTCCAGGAAGATTTCATACGGCATACTGAGCGAACCCGGTGTGTAGGTGCAGGTGTTGGCATCGAGGTTCCAGACCAGCGAACCGCCGTCGTTGGCGGTGAAACCGCGTGTGAGGTCTGCCTTACCGTCTTCGCCGATGGGATAGAACACCATCATGCGCTTGTCGACGTCGCCGGTACGGATGTACTCATAGCAGAGTTCTGCCACCTGAGAGCTCCCTGCCATCACCTTGATGACGCAGGGATCGGTGTCAGCCATCGGGTCGTCGAGGGCAGGAACGTCGATGTGGTAGGTCTTGTCCGTAAGGATGTCGGGCACGACGACGGGCTTTTCCTCGGCTTCAAACCACAGGCTGTCGATGTCGGCAATCTCAAAGGTGTGGACGGTCTTGTCCTTCATCGTCACATGAAACTTGGACGGTGTCTGTGCCTGCACGCCCCAAGCCAGTGCAAGGCATGCTATGGTCAATAGGATCTTCTTCATTTACTTACTGATTTTAAAGGTTTTGTGTGTTGATTTTACGATGTAGACACCCCTGGGCAGTACCGAAAGACGGGTGCGAAGCTGAGAGCGGTCGGCAGAGATACCGGTAAGCAGCCGGCGACCTTGCAGGTCGTAGACATCGGCTTTGGCCTCTGCGACGGGCGTGTCGGCAGCCACCGCCTTGATAGCAGTAGCGGCATTCTTGAACTTGATGGCGCGCACGGCAGACATGTTGATGGTACGTGCACTCCCTGTCGAGAGGCTGTGTACCAGGATGTCGGCATCGGCGAACGTCATCTTCAGCACATCAGAGAGCTGGATGGTCTCTGCTGCGCTTCCGTCCTGATAGACAATCTCCATCTGGTCTTGTGCCTGAGCAGCAAGCCCTATGGTCGTCCAAAGCAGGAGCAGACACATTCGTTTAAGCTGTTTCATACGTTTAAGTGTTAGTTAATTCACAATTCATAATTCACAATTCACAATTCACAACACCCCCTTTAGGGGGCTTGGGGGCTTTCCCCTCCCCTCCCCAGGGAGGGGTCGGGGGTGGGCCTTATTTCTCCTGGATGAAAGGCTGATAGAAGCCCACTACCGACTGCTGAATCCAGTTTTGGGCAGTTGCAGACTGACGGTTGAAGAGGTCGAAGGTGATGTAGAAGTCCTGCTTGTCCTCCGTAACGCCGTCGTTCATGAAGTCGCCGCTGATGCCTTCTCCGTCTGCATTGTCGAGTACCGCAGTCATCGTGGCACCCGTGTTCCACGTGTAGCCGGAAGCCATCGACAAGATACCAGAGAACATGAAGTAGCGCTGGTAGCGTCCCATGTACTCTCCGGCATGGATGGTGAGCGAGAGGTCCTCGGCATTAAACGTTACAGGCAGCGTCCAAGGCAGGTTCGGCATGGTGCTGGTGAGCAGGCAGGTTCCGTCCTCGCTCTTTGTCAGCTGAGCCGGCAATGCATTGATGACATGCTGCCCCGTGGAGCTGTCGTAGACGAAACCTCCTATGTAATACTCCTTGCCTACGATGTCGGCAAGGGCACCCTGCTTGATCTGGATGGTCTCCTCGATGTTGCCGGCTTTGTAGGTGAACTCTCCTGAGCGGATGGTTCCCGACGTGTTCTCGGCAACGTTCAGTGTCAGCTTGCCGTCGGTATAGGAACCCGTTATCCAGTCTGCCGACGTAGTCACCTGGATGGGCAGCGTGCTGGTAGTGGGATACTCACGGGTGTAGGCAGCATCGTCGAGGACAAGCAACGACTCTGTCTCTACGTCGAAGACGATACCTTGCTGCTGTACGGTGACGGTGATGCTCTCGTCGCCCGACCAGATGGTGAGCAGGGAGGCACGTCCGTCGAGCTTGTCGTTCTGGGTGACGGTGACGGTGATGGTCGTACCGGAGTAGTTCACCGTACACCAGTCCTTGGCAGACTCCACCTTGGTGATGCCGTTGGGAGCCTGCACCTCTACCGTACCTTCGCCTCCGACGGCATCGAAGAGCACGGTCTGGTAGTCGATGGCGAGCGTAGAGGTGACGGCGTATGGATTCGTCGTGTCATCGCCGCACGAAGTAAATGCCATCGTGCAGGCGGCTATCAACAATATGCTAAATATCTTTTTCATCTGTCTAAAGTGTTTTTATCGTTTGATCAACCTGTCAAGATAGGGCACGAAGGTGCCGTGGGTGGCATCGCCGAAGTTCCACTTCGCATCGAGTTCCTGCTCGACACGATCTGATTCCAAGTCCAGACCCATGACGGTGAAGGAGTGTATCTCCTCGCCCTCAACGTCACCATTGTCAATCCACTGGTAGACGGGATTCACGTTGTCGCCGTTCCACAACAGGCGCATACCGCCTTCGAGGGAGATGTAGAAGTTGTCACCATACAGGCCGAGGAAGTAGACACCGATGTCCAGCGTCTCGTCATAGCCCAGCCCCTGCGGATAGAGCGTCAGCGTACCGAGGTTCTTGTCGTAGCGCATGCGCAGTTCGTAGTCGGCGTTGACACCCTTCATGCGATAGATACGGTGCATCTTGTCGGGTTCAAGGGTGACGGCAATAGGATTTCCACCCATCGTTACGAAGTAGTCAACAAGGTAGTAGTCGCCGGCAAAGTTGTCGAAAAGCTGGTAAGTGTCATCGTGGGGAACGCCGTTGAGGACAATGTCCGTTGCACCTTCGTCGGTACACGTCAGCTTCTGGGATGCCTCGTCATACTTGAAGTTCTGCATGGTCTTGCCGCCGACGGTGACAGGCTTGTAGAGTCTGATGCCATCTTCGGTGAAGATGAAGGGTGACTTGTCAGCCAGCTGCGTGCCATCGGCGTTGGTGAACGACATGCTACGGGCGTTCAGGTCGAAGTCGCCAGAGAATTCCGTACCGGTATATCCCTTCAGGAAGGCACCGTTGCTGAGCTTTGCCACCTTCTTGATAGCGGTCTCGGCAGGCTCTTCCAGCTTGCGGAGCACCACGAGGTTCTGGTTGCGCTTGCCGTGCAGCTTAATGATGTCGGTATCAACTTCGTCGATGACGAACTCGAAATCGCCGTCCTTACCCTCATACTCTGATGACGAGGGTGTGGCATAGAAGTGGAGCAACTCGTTGTAGGTATCGAACGACAACACGGGACCGTTGTCGTTGGTAATCTTGTAATAGCTGGTGACGACCTGGTCGGTGTCACCCTCATAGCGAACCTCTGCCTTCTCACCATCGAACTTCACGGTGTAGGCATATCCGCCGTAGCTCAGATTGCGGTCGGGATAATAGTCCATGATCCATCCGTTCTCGGAAGAGACGAGCGCCAGATGTGCTAATGTCATGGCCTCCTGCATGCGGGCAGATGAGTTCTCGTCGAACACTTCGTGGTCGTCCTTCAGACACGACTGCATGAGCAGAGCCGGAAGAGCCAGGAACAGGTATAATAATATGTTGTTTCTCGTATTCATAATGCACATGTTTTTATATCGATAAATCCTTTAAGTCTATCCTGCCTGCTGCAATATCCTTCTGGCGACGCTGGATAGAGGCGCGCAGCTTGTCGATGTCGATGTCCCAAGAGTTTTCCATATAGTCGCGTACAACATCCAGCTTGCTCAGGATAAGCTCCTTGCCGGTACTTTGTCCCTGTATCTTGGCGTCGTAGATGCCGTCGGCCTGCTCCAGCCACTCGTTCCATTGCTCGGCTGAGTTGGTGATATACATGGACAGCATCTCGGCAAAGTCCTCGGTATCGGAGTGCTGGGCATAGCTGGAGATGAAGCCACGCTTGAGGTAGTTGGTGGAGTAAGGGTCTGAACTCCAGCTGTCGGCAACGTAACCGGTACCGGTAATCTCCTTGAACTCAGCAGCATAGTCCTTGGTCTGGTTCAGGATGTGGGTAAACTCATGGTGGATGGTCTTGAAGTAGTAATGGTTGAGCATCTCCGGATCGTCGATGCAGTCGTCCAGATGGTTGACACCCATGAGGATGATCTTCTTGCCACCCTCGGCGGTACCGAGGACGAACGTTCCGTTGTTCTGATACTCAAACTCACCAATGGTAAAGATTTCTTTCGGGAAGTTGGAGCGCGTGAAGTCGATACCGCCTACCTCGTCGTAGGTTTCCAGGCACAAGTACTTCACCAGGTGCGCCAACTCTACCGCCTGCTCATAGTCGGCAGGAACGGTATAGAAGTCCATGTCGGCCTCCTTGTCTTCGTAACGGTACTTGAAGGCAAGGTTGTAGGTGTTCACGAAGTTGACCGTCAGCCACTTGTCGAAGGGTGTCTCCGGCACGGTGGTCACGGTGATGACGCTCTCCTTGTTCAACTCGTCTTCGGAACAGGAGGTGAACATCACGGCTCCGAAGGCGACACACATAGCATATACTATTATCTTTTTCATATCTTCTCTCCTTATTCGTTAGTTTCGAGGGTTAGCTTCAAGACCTGCCTGGCGCACCTTCAGCGGTATCTGGATGGCACGGCGCGGGTCGTCCTTCGACAGGAAGTCGGTCTTCTTGAAGGGCAGGCCGCTGGCATTCATCGTCCGGCGCGGATATTCGATGCCGTAGCGCTTGATGTCGAACCAGCGCAAACCTGTCTGCAACGTCTCTACACGGCGCAGCATCAGCAGGCATTGCAACATACATTCCTGCTCGGAACCCTCGGCACCGATGGTGAAGTCGGGGTTCAGGTGCTTCTTCGGCTTTGAGGCGATGCCGTCGACATCTGAGTAAGCGTATGGCAGGGCGTTCATCATGTCGACGACTCCTGACAACGTCAGCGGTTGCGGATTCGCGTCAGCACGCACAATGTTGCTGATCCAGAGGTTCATGTCGGCAAGTGCCTTGTCGTATTCGCCCTTGAGGATGTAGGCCTCGGCACGGTTCAGCAGACATTCGTCGGCGGTAAGGGCGGTAATCACCGTATGGCGGAAGCCGGTACCGGCAACAGGGTCTGTGTACTCGAAGAGCAACGGCAGCTTCCAGAAGATGGTCATATCCATGTTGGTAGCCTCATAGACCGCCATACGCTCATAGTATTCTCCCCCACCCCACAGGACCTTGACGGCTTCGCCGGTCTCAAGGTTGGCGAGGTAGCGTCCGTGGGAGTAACGTGAGTACAGGTAATAGGGGTTGAAGGCGAGACCCATGCTGGAGTATGCTGTCAACAGCAGCAGGTTACAGTTCACATTGGCAGAGACATAGTGCTCCTCGATGGCCTGACGGCCGGCATCACCTTGCGGCATGGTTGCCATATAGCTCCAGTCGCGCAACATGGAGGCAGGAGCGGTGCCCAGGCACTTGTTGGCATACTCTATCGCCTTGTCCCACTTCTCGTAGTACAGGTAGAAACGGCATGCAAAGGCGTAGGCTGCCTGACGGTTGAAATGATAGCGTGCAGCCTTCGTCAAGTGGGAGTCTCCCACAAACGGGAGTGCCGCCTCAAGGTCTTCCGCTATCTTTTCATACACACCGGCAACGGTACCACGCGTGTAGGAGGGTTGCAGGGTTGTCTCCGGCTCGGTGGTATAGGGAATGCCCGGGTCGGTGGTACTGGTCTTCTGGTTGTAGTGCTTGGAGAACACGTTGACCAGCATGAAGTGGTTGTAGGCACGGGCAAGGAGCGCTTCGGCACGACACTCGGTGAGCACGGTTGACGATTCTCCCTTGGCTTCTATCGCGTCGATGGCCTTCAGTGCTTCGTTGGCACTGGCTATAGCCATGTAGGACTGGTTCCAGAAGCGCTCGGTATCGTCGTTGTTAGACTCGGTGAGGTCTGTCCATGCATACAACTGGTCGAAGAAACGGTCGGTGTATGGGTTGTTGGCACCGTAGTCATCGACATTGTCAGAGGAAACCTCCGTCACAAAGGCGTATGAGTTGGAAGGATAGGCCGACGTTACCAGTGCGGCTACCTTCGACTCGGAGTCTACCGACGGACGGTTGTCGGGCTGTGTGTCGAGGAAATCGTTACACGACGTCAGCATGAATAGCGACGCCACGGCTGTGAATGCTATATGATATATTTTTCTGTTCATCGTTGTTGAGGTCTTTTAGAGTCCTAATCTTAATGTTAAAGTGAACTGCTTGGGGACAGGTACTGCCACACCACCCGTGTTGAAGAATTCCGGATCCTGACCGTTCAGCTTCTTGTCGGCATAGATCAGGAAGAGGTTGGTAGCCTGCAACTTCAGAGAGAGGTTGCTCAGGTGCAGCTTGCTGATGAGCTTCTTGGAGAAATCGTAGCTCAGGGAGATTTCCTTCATGCGGATGAAGTCGCCCTTGGCAATGCGTGCATCGGAGTAGTTGTAGGCATTATAGGCATAGCTCAGGTTCGTATCGTTGCGGTTCTGACGAAGGCTGGCGATGACGGGCACCGACGTATAGGCTTCGTCGCCGGGAACCATCCAGCGGTTCTTGAACTCTTTCGGTGTAGAGGTGAGGTCATCGTAGCTATTCTTGAAGACCGGGTCGAGTCGGACGACGTTACCGAACGAATAGGTGATGAAGACGTTCAGCGTCCATCCCTTGAACTTGAAGACGTTACCGAACGAACCGACATCGGTAGGATCGACACTGCCCTCATACTTCAGGAACTTCAGCTTCTCTGGGTCTGACTCCTGGAAGTAGATGCCTGTCGTCGTCACGTTGCCGTCCTGGTCGAGGAACGTCGGGAGACCTTCGTTGTTCAGTCCCTTGAAGGGAACGGAGAACAAGCTGCGTACCGGATAGCCCACCTGCGTGAAACCGGTTCCGGAAACGTAGTCGATGAGCTGCTGGGAGGTTTCGAGCTGGGTCACCTTGTTGTGGGTGTGAGAATAGATGAAGTTCGTCGTCCATGTGAAGTCCTTGGTCTTGATGTTGGTCGTAGAAAGGCTCAACTCCAGACCGCTCGACTTCATGGAGGCGATGTTACCGAACTTGGTGACCTCACCGCCGACACCCATCGTCACTGCCGGACCTATCAGGTCGTAGTTATTACGGGTATACCAGTCGGCAGAGAAGTTGATACGGTTGTTCAGGAAGCCCATGTCGATACCGACGTTGAACTCATGCTTCTTCTCGTAGGTCAGGTCCTCGTTTCCTAACTGGTAGATGTAGATTTCCGTTTCGCGCAATCCTGCCGACGGACGCCAGCGGTTGCGGCTGTAGATGAGCGCCTGGGCATTGGTGACCGATGGCGGCTCAGCCGTCAGCGAGTAGGAAAGGCGGAGCTTCAGGAACGAGAACCAGTCTCTCCAGGGCTGGAAGAACTTCTCTTCATGGGCGTTCCACGCACCAGAGACGTTCCATGTGGGCAGCCAACGTGCTGACGTGTTCTTGCCCAGACGGTTGGAACCTTCATAGCGGAGGGTACCGTTCACGCTGTAACGGCCTTTATACGAATAGGATGCCGTGCCGAAGAAGGCAACACTACGGCTGTGGGTGTTACCCATCTGGAAGTAGTCGGTGTTGTCTTCGGCACCTTTCTTGAACACCTGGTAGGCATAGTTGGGCACCTCACCCATGGCATACTGCATGCCCCATCCACGGAACCATGTGGAATGGCGGTCGTAGGAGTTGGTCTCCATACCACCATACAGGTTCACGATATGGTCTTCGGCAAAGACGTCGTTATACTGGGCAGTGGCACGGAAGTCCCATCCGAAGAGCCGGTTGTCGGTACGCTCGTAGATACCACCGTCGGGAAGTACGGAGATAGGAAGGGCGTAGGGGTTGTCGGGGTCGGTATAGAGCAGCGGGTTCTTGTCGCGGATGGCAGAGGTGGGCATGGCACGATAGGCCAGTGCCTGGTTGGAGTTGTCCAGGATGTAATGCTCTGACGACGTAGACGAATACTTGGCTGCTGCCAATGCCGACAGCTCTACGGTGCGGACAGGCTTGTAGTTGAGGCGTGCCTGCACACGGAAGTCGAAGACGTTCAAGTCCATGTAGTTGTTTGCCAACTCATGATAGATGTTGAACGGCGCATAGTTACGTGTATAATAGGTATTGGCATCCAACGCACGCGAGGTGTTCAGTGCGTAGGAATAGGGGTTGATGTCGAAGTCGCGCTTCACCTCTCCCGAAACGGGGTCTACGTCGGAACCCAGCGTACCCGGAGCACGCTGCTTACGATACGATGCGTTGCTGATGAGGTTGATGTTCACCTTCTTGTTGATGTGATACGTGTTGTTCAAGTTGGCGGTATAGCGCTGCACACGGCTCTGAAGGGTCCAGCCCGGATCGTTCATCGCACTCAGCGACGCATAATACTGTGACTTGTCGGTACCACCTGAAAGGCTGACGGAGTGGTTCATCATGATAGAGTTAGAGAAGAGACCGTCAAACCAGTCGGTATTTCTATACTCGGCGGCACGCAGATAGGAGGCAATGGCGGTCGGGGTGTTTGCCAAGGCATACTGTCCGGTGACAGGGTCGTACTGTGACAGCATCTGATACATCTTGCCATAGACACCGCTGCTGGCAGCATTGGACGTCTCGGCATAGTTCAGGTAGCCTTTCTGCTCCAGTTCCTGGTATACAGCCATCTGGTCCTGAGAGTTCATGATGTTGAACGTCTTGTAGCTGGGCTTCAGACGCATGGTGAACTCACCGGTATAGTTGATGTGTGCCTGACCAGCCTGTCCTTTCTTCGTCGTGACGACAATCACACCTGCCATCGCGCGCGCACCATAAATAGAGGTGGCGGAACCGTCCTTCAGAATCTGGAAGCTCTCAATGTCGTCCGAGTTCAGACCGGCTATCGCTGAAGATATCAGGGTGTTGGCATCACCCGACGACAACTGGTCGGCGCTCACGTCGACAACATCTTCCATGATGACACCGTCGACGACCCACAGCGGCTTGGAACTACCATAGATAGACGTAGCACCACGCACGCGGATCTTCGGAGCCGTTCCGAAAGTTCCTGACACATTCTGTACGGACACACCGGCAGCACGACCTTCCAACGAACGGCTGATGTCTGCCATACCGTCAATCTTTGCGTCTTCTGCACTGACACTTACCGTAGCACCCGTAAACATACGCTTGTCTACTTTCTGCATACCCGTTACGACAACCTCGTCAAGGGTCTTGTCGTCAGTAGACAACACTACCTTCATGCCTGGCTGGGCTGCCACAACCTTTGTTTGCATACCGACATAGCTGATAACCAGCTTCTTACCCGCAGGAACATCCAACGAGAAGTGACCGTCCATGTCTGTCACGGTTCCGTCCTTCTGACCCTGTATCAGCACGGTTGCACCGATGACGGGCTGGTTGTCTTCCTGAGAGATTACGGTACCAGAGATCTTACTTTGCGCCAACGCCATTCCTACACACAGGAACAGCGATGCCAAAATAACACTTAACCTTTTCTCCATAAATTTTGTTAGATATATTTTATTTTACATTTTCCTTACCAAATGGTATGATTTCATGGTAAATGGGTTGCAAAATTACTAATTATATAGCAATTTTGCAACACTTTTATAATAAAAATGGTATTTCTATTCGATTATTTGACCTGAATGACCAGATACTTGCTGGTGCTCCAGAACGTGTTCGGGTCGGTAACACGCAACACATACTGGCCGTTGATGTCCTTAGACAGGTTGTAGCTGCTCGATGGATGGGCAGTCAGCAACTGGGCACTCTTCGAATAAAGCTTGAACTCCTTGTCTACACGGATGTCAATCTTGGTGAAGTAGTCCTTGTTGAACGAACCTTGCAACACCTTACCGCTCTTGAGGATGCCTTGCTCCTTCAGTTCCGACTTGGTGCCGAAGACATACCAGGCGGTATGCAACTGCTTGTCCTGGCTGCTGATGGTCTGTGCCTTCTGGCTGTTGTCGGTCTCCAGCGTCTTCTTCTCCGTCGTCAGGTTCTCCTTTTCCGTCTGCAACGTTGCCACGTCGGTATTCAGGTTGTTGATGGTCTCGTCGAGCTCGGCGATATGGATGTCCTTCTTGTCCAGCTCCTCACGCAGAGCCGTCAGCTCCTTGTCCTTCTTTGCCAGCTGAGCAATCATGTCGTTGATGGTCTTGCGCATCTGGTCGCCCTTGAAGCCCGTCTCGCGCAACTGCTGCTGCAGCTTCTTGATGAGCTCCCGGTTTTCATCCATGCGCTGGGCGATGAAGCGGATGTCTTCCTTCATCTGCGCCGTCCTGTTGGCACCCTCACCGCTCTTGGCAAGCATCACACGCCCTTCGGCCTCGTTGATGACGCGAAAACCTTCCTGGATTTCATTCAACGTCCCCATCATGTCATTGATCTCGTTGTCACGAGCCTCGATGATAGCACGGAGCGAATCGTTCTGCAACATGGCAGAATTAAATTTCTGTTTGTCCTGACAGGCAACCAGTGCCAATACACCTATTGCCAACACAAATACCTTTTTCATCATGATATAGTTCATTTTCAATTTTTCAATCTTTCAACCTTTCAATCCTTCACCCTTCCAACTCCTGCCACCACGATGACGATTTCGCCCTTGGGCGGTGTCTGTCGGAAGTGGGCTGCCACATCAGCCAACGTACCACGCACACTCTCCTCATGCACCTTGGAGATTTCACGGCACACGCTGACCTGCCGCTCTTCGCCAAAGACGGCGGCAAACTGCTCCAGCGTCTTCACCAACCGATAGGGCGACTCATAGAAGATCATCGTGCGAGACTCGTCCTTCAGGCTCTCCAGACGTGTCTGGCGACCTTTCTTCTGCGGAAGAAAGCCTTCAAAGCAGAAACGGTCGCAGGGCAGACCGGAAGAGACCAGTGCCGGAACGAAGGCGGTTGCTCCCGGCAACGCCTGCACCTCGATGCCGGCGGCGATGGCTTCACGTGCCAGAAGGAAGCCGGGGTCGCTGATGCCCGGCGTACCGGCATCGCTGATAAGGGCTATGGTCTGTCCGCCTTTCAGCCGTTCCACGATGCCAGCGCTCGTTCCGTGTTCATTGAACTTATGGTGCGACAGCAATCGGTTCTGAATGCCGAAATGTTTCAGCAGGACACCCGACGTGCGAGTATCTTCAGCCAAGACAACATCGGCTTCTTTCAGGATACGGACGGCACGCATCGTCATGTCTTCCATATTTCCTACGGGTGTCGGAACAAGATACAATATGCCCATACAGCCTGCAAAGGTACGATTAAGTGAGGGAAAAGCCAAATTTATTTGGACTTTTCCGAGCGAAAGTACCTTCGACCGAAGGTCAGAGGTACTGCAAGTCGAAGACAATACAAAATAAAATACCTTTAATCCATAAAGTTTTTTTCGAACACGAATGACACTCAAAGAAAGAAATTTCTGAATATAATTATGCTCATTATGCCCATTTCTTTCTTTAAAGCTTGCGGCACATATCATTAACGTGAGTTCGGTTTAAGCATGAGTGTAGGATGTACAATTTTTTTTAAAACTCTCCCTGTACAGCTTGTTTTCAAACTCTTAAGTCGCTTTCCTTTGGAAAGAACTTCCGAAAGTTGAGTTTTTTTTAGTTTTCAGAGCTGTCTATTAAGCATGTAACTGTCTGACAGACAACTTTTTGTATAAGTATTTTTAGTTTTTCTTCATGTTTTCCCCAAAACTTTCTATATACCTCTATTTAAAAATATTTTTTTGAGAAAAGTCGAAAAAAACTAAACGCTAATCAGATAACAAGTTTAAATACAGAGAGTTACGTCGTTATTTCAACTTTCAAAAAACTAAAAATAAACTAAAAACCATCCCCGCAGTCACCCAAAACCCTATGTTTCTCAGTGCAAAACCCTATGTTTCGGGCTTCAATATGCCGCATTTTGCCTGCCGAAACCTATGGTTTTGGAGGGCAAAAGCATAGGTTTTGGAGGGCGAAAACTATGGTTTGGCAAGGCTGGAGACCATACTTCTTACAAAGAAGTGTCTTATTGGAACAAATACTGGCTGAACAGTATCGGAGGATTACCCAGAAGCTTTACGTCAAATTTCAGAAAAAGCGTTATATTGCAATATTGCATATTGCATTCGTTTTTTCGAGGAAGGAAAGAGATTTGTAGTTAAATTATGTTTAATAATTTATATAAGTAATTGATTATTAATATATTATTTAATATATACTATATATCATCTTTAGCAAACGCTCCCGCCTTCATGATATTTTGCATGCAATATGCAATATTGCAATATGCCGAATTTTGCACTCCGAAACCTATGGTTTGGCAATAGCCGATGCTTCTGAAAGTTGAGTAAGTTTTTTAACCACGATTTATAGCTCGGGGTAAATGTTAAGAAGGTACTTTCGCTCGATAAAACGAAGAAAAATACTATTTTTCTTCGTTTTATCCTCGCTTAATTGTACCTTTGCCAACAAAACAAAAGGACATGACAAATAACATGCATGGCGAACACAGCCGACCGGGACGCATAGAAGTGGTCTGCGGTTCGATGTTCTCTGGAAAGACTGAGGAGCTGATACGGCGAATGAAGCGTGCGAAGTTTGCCAAACAGCGCGTGGAGATATTCAAACCCAGCATAGACGTGCGCTACTCTGACGAGGATGTGGTCAGCCACGACCATAACGCCATCCCCTCTACACCGATAGAGTCGTCGTCATCAATCCTGCTGCTCTCGTCAGACATTGACGTGGTGGGCATCGACGAGGCACAGTTTCTCGACAGCCACTTGCCGGATGTGTGCAACGAACTCGCCAACAGGGGCGTGCGCGTCATCGTGGCTGGTCTCGACATGGACTATAAGGGCATCCCCTTCGGTCCTATCCCAGCCCTGTGCGCCATTGCCGACGAGGTGACCAAGGTGCATGCCATCTGCGTGAAGTGCGGAGCCCTTGCCTACGTCAGCCACCGACTGGTAGAGAACGACAAGCGCGTGCTGCTGGGCGAGACGCAGGAGTACGAGCCCCTCTGCCGCGAATGCTACCAGAAAGCCATCAAGGGAGAACTATGAACTATGAATTCTGAACTATGAACTAAAAAACATGGTACCAAGACAACAAATCACCTTCGACAAGGCAGCCCGCTGGACGATGATAGCCCTGCTGGTCATTGCCGTCTTCTTCATCGTCAGGTCGCTGTCGGGAGTGCTCCTCCCGTTTGCCATCGCCTGGTTCCTGGCATACCTCATCCACCCCGCAGTGAAGTTCGTGCAATACAAGATGCATGTACGGTCGCGCGTGCTGAGCATCATCATCGCGTTGCTCTTTGTCATCGGCATCCTCGTCGCCTTCTTCTGGGCAATCATTCCGCCTTTCATCGAACAGGTGGACCGCCTGATCAACGTCATCAACAACTACATCAAGCAGAGCGACGATGCCAACCAGGTGGCTGCCTACGTGCAAGACTGGCTGGAAAACAACCACCACGAGATAGAGCAGTTCTTCAGCAGCGACGACTTCATGAAGACCGTCAAGGAAACCATGCCGAAAGTCTTCAACTTCGTCAGTCAGACGGCAAGCATCATCATCAGCATCTTCGCCTCGTTCATCACCTTATTATATATGTTCTTCATCCTGCTCGACTATGAGGTGCTCACAGAGAAATGGATCAAGATATTCCCAAAGAAGAACCGCCCCTTCTGGAAGGCACTGGCCAAGGATGCTGAGCGCGAACTGAACAACTATATCCGCGGACAAGGCATGGTGGCACTCACCATGGGCATCCTCTTCTGCATCGGCTTCACCATCATCGACTTCCCGATGGCAATAGGACTGGGCATCCTCATCGGCATCCTCGACCTGGTGCCCTACCTGCACACCGCAGCACTCATACCGACGGCATTCCTGGCGCTGATGAAAGCTGCCGACACGGGACAGAATTTCTGGATCATCTTCGGCTCAGCCGTACTCATCTTCATCATCGTGCAGGTCATCATCGACATGATCGTCACTCCGAAAATCATGGGGAAGGCCATGGGACTGAACCCCGCCATACTGTTGCTCTCCCTCTCTGTTTGGGGCGCACTGTTAGGATTCATCGGACTCATCATCGCCCTTCCGCTCACCACACTCATCATTGCCTACTGGCAACGATACGTCACCAAGGACCGTCCCGTGGCAACAGAACCGGGCGAGGAAACGATGGGAGAGCACGCCCAACGCGCTACTAAATCCGGCAAAAAAGAAGTAACTAAAGAAAAAAACAACGAATAATTTGCCAATATCAAAAAAAGGCAGTACCTTTGCACTCGCTTTTTTAACGAAGCAATCCTATGGAGATCCGTTAGCTCAGCTGGTAGAGCACAACACTTTTAATGTTGGGGTCTTGGGTTCGAGCCCCANNCCAAACGGATCACAAAAAAGAGGTCACGAATGACCTCTTTTTTTGTTTATCAGGGGGCTCTCACCCAAGGGCTCTTTCAGTCGCTACGCTTTATGAAAGCGTCTTTCAGACGATTACGAGCCCCAAACGGATCACAAAAAAGAGGTCACAAACGACCTCTTTTTTGTATAAAACAGCTTTCTCTTTATTTTCCAAGGAAGACTTTATCGGTAACGACCTTGCCGTCAGACATGGTCTTCTTGCGTAACGTCACGCCACGTCCCTGACCGGGTGCAGCGATGCGACGACCATCGATGGTGAAATACTCCAGGCGCTCAACCTCAGCAGACGTTTCCACTTGCCCTATAGCCGTCGTTGCATTTCCACGGGTGGTGAGCTGCGCCTCCGTCAATGTTGCTCCGCCATACTTCGTCACCGTCTGCTCTACCAGCGTCGGTGCATAGACTTTCACGTCGGAATAGGCACTTGCCGGATTGAAGTGTTCTTCACTACCAGCTGCCATTTCTATGTCGTCGGCACCCACGCTATTGACGAGTTTGAAGTGGTGTGCCTCCTGCGATATTTCGTTAGGGAACTTCCAGATATTTGCTTTTGCTGCATCCGATACGAACGCATTGCCTTCTGCATAGATCTTGCTCATGTATCCTACCCCGTAACAATACTTCGTTGCCGTACTGGTATACAGGCAGTTGGCTACATGTACCTTGCCATAGCGCACACGCGGCATACGCTCTACGCAGCCTTCACTCCACCAACAGTTGCTGAACGTCACACGCAGGTGACCGTTGTCGCCCGACATCCCGTCATTGTTGCCTATCAGGTTGGAGAAACGATGGTCATCAGTCTCCTTGCCTCCAGGTATGGGTGGCAGGTTGTAGCCGAACTTACACCAAGTGAAGGTGATGAGGTCCGAGCCCTCCACGATGTCGACATTGCCGTCCATGCCGTCATAGAACTCGCAATGGTCTATCCAGAAGTTGCTACAGTTCTCTAAGCAGAGGCAGTCGTAGCCTCCGATGTCGAAAGCTCCGCCGCAACTGAAGACGACATTTCGGAAGATGACATTCTTGGCATCTTTGAAGTAAAGCACACCACTATAGTTGTACTCTTTCTTGGTGTTTTTAGGATTGACCAACTTAGAACCGGGCAGACCGTAGATAGTCAGGTTGCCATCTTTCACATAGAGCCGCTGCTCCATTGTGATGACTCCACTGAGGTAGATGGTACGCTTACCCGACTGGTTCAGCGCAGCTTTCAGCTCTTTGAAGTTGGTTACCGTCACCTTGTTCTGATCCTGACTGCCCGTCGTCTTGCCAACGGCAGCCCATCCAATGACATTGTTTGCGTCGTGTTCCGACAAGTCAGCTGCTGAGACAGGAGCCAAAGCAGCCCATGCCAGCATGAACATCATCCATTTTTTCATTTCTTTTTTGAGTTTTATTCGATTAGTAATCTAAGTAATACATATTGATTTCGACTGCAAAGCTAAACATTATTTTTGAAACTCCACATCAAACAAACAAGTTTCTTTTGTTTCTTTTGCGAAAAAAGAATGTTACAAATACTTGCTTTTGGTTCTCTTAATCAAAAAGAAAGTGTAATTTTGCAGTTTGTTAAGAGCATATCATTACGAAACAAAGATGAAGGAAGCACGTAAGGACAGGTTATGGAACGCTAACTACTGCAAGGTGATGGTGGCAAACTTCGCCCTCTTCTTTGCATTCTACCTGCTGACACCGCTGCTGCCGCTCTACCTCAGCGAGACGTTTCATGCCACAAAGGATGTCATCGGACTGGTATTGTCGGGCTATACCATTACGGCTCTGCTGTTCCGACCGTTCAGCGGCTTCTTCGTCGACTCGTTTCCGCGCAAGCTGGTGCTGATGGCCTGCTACGCCTTGTTTGCCATCTTCTTTGCCGGATACATCGCTGCCTACACCCTGTTGCTGTTTACCATCGTGCGCACCCTGCATGGCGGACCCTTCGGTGCATTGACGGTAGCCAACTCCACCGTAGCCATCGACGTGCTGCCGTCGAGCCGCCGCAATGAAGGCATCGGCTACTACGGGCTGAGCAACAACCTGTCGATGGCAACAGCCCCAACGGTGAGCATCTTCATCTACCGATACACCCACAACTTCCAACTGCTCTTCTGGTTGGCACTGTTGATTGCCTTCATCGGACTCGCCGTCGATGCCACGGTGAAGCTCAACCAGCGTGAGATAGCCAAAAACCGTCCAAAACTGTCACTCGACCATTTCTTCCTCGTCAAAGGATGGCTCATCGGTGTCAACATGGTGGCGTTCGGATTCTGCTTCGGCGTACTGAGCAACTATCTTGCCATCTACAGCAAGGAGACGATGGGAATGACCGACAACACAGGTGTCTACTTCCTGCTATGTGCGTTGGGATTGATGCTTTCACGACTACAGGGTGGCAAGGCGCTAAGTCGGGGATTGCTCACCCACAATGCCGGTGGCGGCATGCTCATCTCACTGGTAGGCTACACCCTTTTCGTTGTCTTTCCCAATGCTTTCGGCTTCTATACCTCAGCCCTGCTCATCGGCTTAGGCAACGGTCACATGTGGCCGGCTTTCCAGAACATGATGATCAACGTAGCGCACCACAACCAGCGCGGCACCGCCAACTCCACCATCCTCATCGCGTGGGACATCGGCATGGGCTTGGGCGTACTCCTGGGCGGCATCGTCGCCGAAGACTTCAGCTACGAGGCTGCCTTCTGGACAGTCGCCGTCATCAACGCACTGGGCGTAGCCACATTCTTTGCCTACACCCGCCGTTTCTTCCTCAGCCACAACCTGAATCCGGAGGTGAAGTGAGGAGATAAGAAAGGAAGTTAAAGAGGAGTTAAAGAGGAGTTAAAGAGGAGTTCTTTCCAAGAAAAGCGACCAAAGATCGAGTGAAAAGGACGATACTATTATGGTTGGAGCATGATGCGGACATCCTTTTGTCGCTGTTTGGGCAGAACAGTATAGGAGACTTTTCCATCTTTGAGCGTGGCTTCTACGGTCGTATTCCACGATGCATGCAACTTGAAATGTACATCCCAAGACTTCGGCCAGGCAGGAAAGAGCAACAGCGTGTCACCCACCTCCTGTAACAACATCTCCTGCAAGCCTATCATACCGCTGCCGCCCCAGTTGTGGTCGGGAGTCCAGTCGTAGCCAGGTCCCCAAAAGGCTGGAAAGCGGTGTGGACCGTCGGCAAGTTTCTCTGTTGTCAGCCGCATAGCCTCTTCGGTGAGTCCGAGACATGCCGCAAAGATGTTGTCCTGTTTCCATCCTATATGCGACCGGAACTGGCGTGCGTATGGGTCGAGCCAATAGGTGTTACGGGCTATCTCCAGACTGTCGCGCCCTACTCCATAGATGCGCCAGGGGAAGACGGGATAGAGCATGGTCGACTCCACGTTCTGCACCCGCTCCCACAGCCGTGCCGGTGCGATTGTCGTCTTGCCGTCAATCGCCTGCAACGGTATCTCTGGCAACCGTTTGAGAAACGCCTGACAGAGTGAGTCGCCACCTAAAATATCATCCAAGGTACACGTTACGGTGCGAAGGGCAGCGATGGTCGACGCAGAATTATAGGCACCCTTGAACGTCTCGCCGCCACTGCCGGGGTAGAGCACGAGCTTTCCGTTGCCATCCAATCGCTTTGCACCTCGCTGGTTGGCAAGATACTGATAGTGCTCATCGAAGAAACGCAGGCACGAACGCACAAAAGCAACCTCAGCCACCTGTTGCTGGCTGTTCGTTGTCACGTCGTACCGGATGCCTTGATAGCGCATACGCTCCAACATCATCTGGCAGAACTCCAATACCGTGTCCCATTCGTACTCCAGCCACGCATTGCGCTCCATGCCGGGATCGAAACCAGCCGGCCGTTTCGTACCATATTCGGGATAGCAGGGCAGTCCGTAGTTCTCGATCTGCTCTGTGAAACAACCTCCTTCATGTCCCCAATACTGGCGCGAACGCTCCTCGGCATTCTGAAGGATGCGCAAGTAGAAGTCGAACTGTGCCTGCATCACATCGAAGTCGCCGCTCTTCAGCATTGACCAATACACGAGCCGCTGGTTCTGAGCCGTATGGACACCTCCCCCCCAGTTGCGGAAGTCAGGCGAAAGACGGTATTCGTCAGCTGATGCCTTCTTCTCTACCTGTACGTATTCGGGATCGAAGGTGAAGAGACCGCCATTAAACTTCGTCGGCCATGTGCTGTTGGCGTTGCAACCCAACATATATCGGAACAAAGCATAATTACGGATGAGGGGTGAAGAGGACTCTATGAAGCTGCGCTGCCAGAAGTCGTTCCACCACTTGCGGGTAAGTTTCTTGTCTTTTTTCCATTGCGTTTCTTGCTGCGTCTGGTCCAGTTGTGCATGCAAGTCATCGACGGCATTGCTCTGCACCGATGCCAAAGTGATGGTCAGATGATGTTTAGAGGCCGGTTTCTCAGACGCATACGTCCATCCTACAAAGTCTGTAGAGGCATAACGACCTGTTGTCTTGCCTTTATAAGAAAAGCCTTCGCCCTGCATCCGTCCTCCGAAGGTGAGCCATTTCAACGGATTGTAAAGTCGGCTCTTCACGCTATCCAACTGTTGTTGATGTACCGTAGCATCAAAAATGGTCTCCTCATGATTGTGGTGCAAGAAGGTGAGCACCCGTGGTGCCGGATCGACGAAGTCGCTGACGGTCTTCAAATCCTTGGGCTTGGCAAACTTATAGCTGGTCTGGAAGGCTTCACGCTTGGTCAGCGTGATGTCCTTCGTGCGCCACGACTCGTAGGTGACCTCTGCATCGACCTTCTCTTTCTCTACCGCAACCTCCACATGGACGACGGGTTTGAAGACATCAGCCCATATCGACACTGTCTGCGGACCGTCTGTCACATATACATAGCCGTCTCGAAGACGTAGCACCTGCCGGAAAGATGACTGCTTGAACGGACGCGAGAGATGGATGCGGAAACGTCCCAGCTTCAACAAGGTGTTGTTGTCGTCGAAACAACCGCTACGAGACAGGTAGAAAAGGATGTCGCCGTCTTCCACCCACACGTTCATGCCTATGTCACCGCCGCCACATGGCATCGACTCCGACGAGTTCTTGCTCGGTGTCGTCCACGTATAGTCGGCAGGTTGGGCATATACGCCCAACTTGCAACACAACAGCATTACAATCATCAACCTCTTAATCATGCTCTATCTTGACACGCTTTAAATCGAGTGGCTCACTCTTTCCCTGCAACTTGACGCCATCAGCCTTGACACCTTTGAACTTACTGTCATGGACATGAATACCACTTACATTGCAGGCATCTTTTAATCCAATCACATAAATACCATACTTGCTACCCTCGCTGTTGACACGTTTGAGCCAGACATTGCGCACAATGGGGTTGTGACCACGTCCATACACCTCTTTCGGGTCGTAGTCAAGGTTGATTTTCAAGATACATTCGCCACATTGTCCTACTTCTATGTCACGTACGAAGACGTTTTCTATCACCCCCCCGCGACAGGAATTGGTTTTGATACGGATGACACGGTCGAGATGTTTACTGTCCATCTCGCAGTCATGGACAAACACATTACGGGCACCGCCAGAGATTTCACTGCCCAATACCACGCCACCATGCCCGTCTTCCATCTTGCAGTGGCGCACGATGATGTTCTGCGAAAGATTGCCAGGCTGCCTGCCATCGACATTCCTGCCACTCTTGATGGCGATGCAGTCGTCACCGGTATGGAAGGTACAGCCCTCTATCAGCACGTCTTCACATGCCTCCGGGTCACAGCCGTCGCCGTTTGGTCCTTCGTTCCATACCTTCACATGACGCACAATCAGGTTCTTGCACTTCAGCGGATGCAACACCCAGAAGGGTGAGCGCAACAAGGTGACGCCTTCCACCAACACGTTGCGACACTCATAGAGGTTAATCAACTGGGGACGCAAGCCACAACCCTTGCCATAGATACGCTCACCAACTGGAACGCTGTCGTTACATTGCTTCAGCAGACGGTCACGCATGCCATAGCGCTGCGCCTCCATACCTTCGTGCCATCCCCAGCCTTCATAGCCGGTCATACCCCACCAGGTCTCCTTCGATCCGTTGCCATCGATGGTGCCACCACCGGTGATAGCGACATCGTGGCACTGGTAGGCATAAATCATCGGCTGGTAGTTCCAGCAGTCAACACCCTCCCACCGTGTCTTCACCAACGGATAGAGGTCGGTGTCGAAGGCAAAGAGCAGCGTTGCCTCTTTTCTGACCACAAGGTTGACACGGCTTTGCAGGGTGACAGCCCCCGTCAGCCACGTCCCTTCCGGCACGATGACGCTGCCACCACCAGCCTCAGAACAGGTCGTGATGGCACGGTTGATAGCGCGTTGGTTGTCGGCTGCCGATGCCGTCGTGCTGGCACCGAAGTCGGTAATCAGGTACTCACGATTGGGAAATGTAGGTGCGACGATGCGTTTCTCTATCGCACTATAATCCTTGCCCCACCCTTCTGCCGACGCAGTGGCGGCAAGACAGATGCAGCAAAGCAGCAATAAAAAGTATTTCTTCATAGACAGGTGTTTTTTATACGGCTACGGCACGCAGGCGCAACATACCGCGATGCACCAAGTTGCGCACGCTGTGGTAGTTCATGTCCATCAGCTGACAAATCTCTTCATACTTACGCTCTTCTATATAATAAAGCTGGAAAGCCTGGCGCTGGCGCGGAGTGAGGGTCTTCAACAACGTATCCACATATTGACTGCGCCGGTTGACGGTCTCCTCGTTCAGGTATTCGCTCTCCACATCGGCTATCGAACGCTTGTAGGGCACATCCTCGATGGCTGTCTCTACCGTAAAGTTGCCATGCCGGAACTCGTCGACCAGACGGTTACGCAACGAGATAATCAGGAACGAACTGACTCTGCGGATGCCACTGATGTCCTGCTTGTCCAACAACTTCACAAAGACATCCTGTATACAGTCCTTGATCAGTTCGGTATCTGTGGTCAGACAGCGACCGTAGTTCAGCATCATCTGAACATACATGTGGTAAATCTGTGTGAAAGCAGACTTGTTACCTTCCTTATAAGAACGTAACAACTCTATGGCTTCATTATCTTTTCTCGTCAATTCGGGATTCATAAGGCAGAGTTATTTGTTAAAAGGCATGGCAAAGATAAACAGAAAAACATATTCCATGCCATAACAAATCGGCTAATCTACCCGAATATTTGATATTTTTACACTTTCAAAAAACTTTTGATAATTGTTTCCGCAAACAGCGACAAACTCACCTCCATCAGACTACCGACAAAGCAGAAGAAATTCGCCTTTTCAATGCTTCCAGTTCTTCTTCCGATAACACGTTTTGCATCTCGTCCAAGTGCTGCAAGATATAGGTTGCCTTCTCAATAGCCGTATGCCATTGCGGACGTTCTTGCTCAAAACGCTGCCAATAGCATTGCTGGGTTGCATCTGAATCCAGTACATACTTCAAGAAGTCTGTGTTCTCCAACAGGCTGACAACATACATATCTATGGTACGTGCGTGTGGCATCTGATTTGTTTCATTTACTATAAAAAAGACGAATACTGCGGTGTTTTGTCACGACAAACGAGACGGTCACTTGATTTTCTTCAGCCAATAGATTCCCTTTCCTTGCAAAACATAAGTTTTTGATATGCGTTCGGCTGACTTCAACGGGCTGACAACACCACTTTCGGCATGAATGCGAGAAACCTTGTAGGTACCATCGGGCAAGTCAAAGGATGCCTCATCGCGTTCACCGTCAACATACACCAATGCTCCCGTCGAGGTATCGCCCAGCATATAGCAACCATTCAAGTGTCCGTAAGGGCGCATCTGTGCAAGGTCTTTCAGGAAAACAGCGTCGGTGACGGGAATGGCAGCACACGAACCGCCAGCAAACAGCGCTGCCCAACACATCTGCGGGTACTTCTGTGCAGAGTAGATGACAGCCTTGTCAGGGTATTGTGAACGGTATTCGCTCACGGCACGATAGACATCTTCAAAGCGTGCACCACCCGTTCTGATCTTTCGCATATATTGACGCTGTGCCATGTTCACGCCTCCTGGCGGTGCATACTCGCCCTTTTCATGATAGAACCACTGCTCAATGTCGATGATGTCTACCACCGCCGAGCGCACAGGATCGTTCAGGATAGCATCCTGTACATCCTTGTTTACGGCTAAGTCTACCAACACCTGTCCGTTCTCTCGCTCCCACTCAGCAACGACATCCAACCAGAACTGTACGAAATGGAGCGGACCGGTGAACTCCTCACCGATGCTGTGGATGACATTGGGCTGCCCCTTGAAAGCATCCAACGACTGACGAATATACTGCCGGTGCAGCTCCCTCAGCTTCGGGTTCTCCACATCATAGAACTGCTTGGCGGTGAAGATGCGTTTGTCACCGGTGAAGTTGACGGGCTCCAGGAACGGTGTGCCGTTCACATTATTGGCGGTACGCCACGGACAGTCTACCCAGTGGGCACCAGCCTCCAGGATGTTATGCTGGAAATAGTGCTGGTTCTTCAACAACAGACCTGCCGCTTCACCCTTCTTGGCAAACTGCTGCAAGCGCCAGAAATACCATTTGTTCAACTTTGTCAGGTCATACTTGGAAAGTCCGTCCCAAGCCAGGTTGCCATAGGAGGAAGAGGGGGTGTTGCCTTCTTGCCGATTATTGACACCCACACGTGCGAAGGGTTGCTCATAGAAGGGTGCCCACACATCACCGTTCTTGCGGCGGATGCGCTCATGGTCGTCGCGGCGGCGGTCCGTCCACAGTCCGTAGTTCTGGCTGAACACCAAAGTGTGTTCCCGTTGCATCGCCACAATCACGGAGTCGATGCGGTCGGTGCCGCCAGTTCCTTCCTGTCCGGGAACGAAACGGGTCAGCGCATACTTGGCTTTAGCCATCGCTGCATCGGTGGTACGTCCGTTCCACCACGGTGTCTGGTGCTTGCCTCCGACAAGAACAGAGCCGTCTTTCGCCAGCCAGCCGTTAAGGATGGCGTAGCGATGGGGCGAAACTGTCGGATTTGTCAGACTATTCGGATGGGGCGGACTCGTCAGAGCTGTCTGACTGGTCTGACTAATCAGACAATTCTGCCCTTCAATCCACTCCTTCAGCGTCTTTCGGGGCTTCAAAGCCTCTTCAGCCATCTGTAGCGCCTCCTCTATTGTCGGCGAACTGCTGGCTTCTGTGTTGCGTTCCATCACACGGCAAAGCCGTTTCACCTCGTCAGCATGGCTTTCACCACGCCGTTTCAGCAACTGGTCGGCAAAGAGGGAATAGGGTTTCACATGCTCGTTCATTGCCGAATACTCACCGCTTCCCATCACCTGCCCCCAGCAGCCGTGCGAGAAGTTGCGGTTCAGCGAGTCGGGAGAATAGCAGAAAAGTCCTGCCGCCGTACTCTGCCACATGGTACTGTTGGCAGTACTCCAGCCTGCGCCAAACTTCTCCAGCTCCCAGTTCTTGAAGACGATATCGTTACCGTCGATGTTCACAATATCAAAAAGGATGCCTGGTGCCCACGACGAGATGGCACCGCTCGGTCCGTACGACTCAAAACTCTCACATTGCACAAAGGCATTGGGTCCCGGAGCTGTATGTCCTACGGCAAAGTCATTGATGCCATGCTCGGAATAGCAGCGTTGGAACAGCGTCTTCTCACCCAGCGTCAGGAAGGTACGACGGCGGAAGCCACCAATCTCCGAGACGGGATGTAGTGACAGGCAGTCTTCAACGGTAACCTGCTGGGCTGACTTCTGGATGACAACGGCAGAACCGGCAAAGTTGCGGAAGGTCACCATCCGCACCCAACAGTCTTCTGCATCAGCCATATAGACACCGTCCCAACAATGGTTTTCATCCATCGGTAACGCCTCGTCATAGGCTGACTCCAATGTCAGGTTCTCCACGCCACACTCCGAAACGAGTCCTTTCGGCTCATAGATGACAGCCTTTGCCCCACCCCATTGCTGTTGGATAGCAGTCGTTATCGGGGCATCGAGGGTGATAACGTTTCCGTTGACAGCTACCACTTGTCTGTTCCAACGCAAGTCTACATCACCCGGATGCCATGCCCAGTAGCCCATCCTGCTGCCACCGCCGAACGAAGAGCACCCCAAAGAGGCTATCCATTCCTTTGTTGACGGTCGCCAGATGGCGATACGGCTGCCCGGCTGAAGACTCCTTTTGCCCGACCGGACAGTTCCGGAGTTTCTGGAGACGCCGGACGAAAGGGTAATCTGCATGGCTCCGGCAACTGCATCAGCCACCTCCAGGGTATCTTTCACCACCCGGTCGTGCGTACCTTCTATATATAGCAGCGCACCACGGTCGTAACCTGTCTTGCGAAGGATGGTCTTGTCACGCCCCTTTCCCCGTAAGACGACACCTGCAGTACGGATGCGCAACGGTTCGTCCAGCGTATAGGTACCTTCTTCCAACAGCACGGCACCACGGAAACCGGTCTTTTTGTCAGCCTTCATCCTGCTCACCTGGTCGATAGCAGCTTGTATCATGGCTGCATCGTCACCCGATGGTGACACCTTCACCACCGTTTTCACCACAGGTATCTCACGTTCCGAATGATGGTAACCACAATAGGAATAGTCCAACGGCTGAGCCAAGGAAGTGACAAGTGATAAGTAATAAGTGATAACTATTGCCATCACCTTCATCATATTCCCACATACATATCCTTTTCTTGCAGTCACCATCATCTTCAATCTTTAATATTCAATCTCCAATTGTCAATTATCAATTGTCAATTACCCTTAATGCGTTTATACCATGCCTCGCGCTCCTTCACCAGGTCGTAGCCACGACCGGAGAGCCAGTTGTTGATGCGGCCTTTGTACTTACCAAACCAGCCGTGCTTGCTCTTGGAGTCGGGAGCGTCGATGGCAAACTCACGGGCTTCTTTCAGCCAGTTCAGGATCTGCAGCTTCTCGTTCTCCTTCAATGTAGGAATCATCTCCAAGTGTGCCTGATATGTCTTCGGCACCACGCCGTAGGTCAGTCCGTCCTTCACAGCCTCAATCTGTTCATCATTGAGGTAGTTGGCAAGATTGGCGGCAAACTCGAAGTGGTGCTTGTACAGCTCCGCATTACAGGAGTCCGTTCCTACCTTGTACTTGTCGTAGATGTCGTTCAACTTGAAGTATCTGTTGGCAATGATGTTCAGCACATTCTGCTGCTTTTTCTCATCGCCCAACTTCAAGCCATCCACAATCTTCTTTGACCGTCCCAGTATGGTCTGCACATACTGTGCGTCGCGTCCGTCGCTGTTCAGCTTCACCTCCTGTGCTCCTACATGACAGAAAGGAAGCGCAGCAAAAAGAATCAATACTATCTTCTTCATATTCTATTTCTATCGTCCTTTTATCTCCCTCTAACTCCCTCTAACTCCCCTTCCCCCCTCCCTTTGGGAGGGGTCGGGGGTAGGCTTCCTACATCAGCTTTCCCTTCTCAGCCAAGGTGTCATGGTTGTTCTTCATGTCCGTCCAGTCCACCTTCTTCTGGGTGTCGATACCGTTGATATACTTCTCGATGTTGGTATATCCGTCACCGTTGATGTCGCCATTGGCATCAGTCGGGTCGTTGGGGTTCAGCCCGTTTGCCTTCTCCCACTTGTCAGGCATGCCGTCACCGTCGCTGTCAACGTATGGCTTACCTTTGTATTCGGGATAACCACCCATCTGGCGCGGGTCGGTAATGATACCGTCCTTATAGCTGTCTTTGGGCAGACGGCGATACTTGAACAGGCCGTCGGCATTCTTCGATTTCTCGTGCAAGCCCCAAGTAGAGCCGTAGGGGTCGTTCTTCACCTTCTTCTCGTAGTTCTCTACGTAGTAAGCCTTGCCTGTACGTACCTCGTCCATGATGCGTTGGTCGACGATGTCGCGCTTAGGTATCGTAGCACCGGCATTGTTCAAGACAAAGTCGAAGGCTTTCTGTGCGTCCATGATAGACAGGAACGGCATGACAAACGGCTCCTTCGCATGCATCAGCGCCTTCTCGGTCTCGTCCATCTCACCGTCCTTGTCGGCAGTCTGCACGCCACCGTTCCAGTTGTTCTTCGTAATCTCAGGATAGCCTTCCATGATGTTTCCGTCAGCATAGACACGACCGAACTGCTTGAAGGGGAACAGGTTGACGCTGCGGCTCTCCGCCTTCACGATGCGGTGTCCCACAACATTGTCTTTCGGGGTGAGTGGTCCGGGCTTATAGTAGTTGTTGATGAAGTTCGACATCGTCGTATACTCGCCGCCGTCGGCTGTGCGGTGTACCCAGTTGTAGATAACATTGTTGACGAAGTTGAACACGCCCCCCCAACCGATGCTGGGGTTACGGCCCGTATTGTCAGCCCACAGGTTACGCATGAAGGTCGTGTTCTCACCACCGATGGTGCTACCGAAGGCATGGTTCCAAGTGTCAAGAGCCTTGGCAGAGATGGTGTTCTGGATGGTGACGTTCACCGTCGGCTCCTTACGCTTCGGCTTACCGTCGCCCAGGTCGAACATGTGACGGTAGAAGGAGATGTTCTCGTCCAGTCCCCACTCGCACGAGCAGTGGTCTATCATGATGTTACCGACAGGGTTTCCGCCGAAGGAGTCCTCACGGTAGGTCACCTCGGTCTGACCGCGACGGAAACGCATGTGGCGTACAATCACGTCGTGGGTATCTACCTGGAACGACTCACCAGCGATGCAGACGCCATCACCCGGAGCGGTCTGTCCGGCTATGGTGATATACGGGGCACGCACGTAGATGGGTGACTTCAGTCGGATAATACCACTGACGTTGAACACCACAATACGGGCACCACCCTGTTCGCAAGCCCAACGGAACGAACCGGGACCGTCGTCGTTGAGGTTGGTGACAACCAGCACCTTACCGCCACGGCCGCCGGCAGTAAACATACCGCCGCCCTCGGCACCGGGGAAGGCAGGAATCTTTGCCTGAACCAGATCGTAGGGACGGAAAGCCCAAGGTACATACGGGCGACCTTCCTTTGCCTCCTGCACTACTATGGGGAAAGCGGCAGCCCATGCAGAGTCGCTATGAGCCTCCCAAGCCTTATGCCAATCAGCCAATTTCTGTTTTGCCTCATCTGTCAGCTGAGGATACTGTGCGCATGCTGCCAACGGCAACAGCAAAGCGGCGCAAAGCGCCAAAATGTTCTTTTTCATTGTCTCTATTGTCTTGTTTTTGTTGATATCCAATACCTAACTACTATATGACGAAATATCATCCCCCGTGTCCTCATTGCCCCACACCTTTCTCTTCCCAAAACCACTTCAACCTTCATGATGACATATCGCGCGCCCGTGCGTCATTATGATGGTATTAGTAACTCAAAGAAACAAACAAAAGCTCTAAATAACAAATACGAACGATGAAAAAGATTCTCAGCGCAACACTGTTGCTTGCTTGTGCCGCAACGCTGCACGCACAAAAGATTGACTTCAACCGCTATACCGCCAACCAAGACCAGTATAGCGAACCGGGATATGAAATCTGGGAAGTGCCTGAAGGCGACTCGAACACGAAGACATTTTCCAACGGGGTCACCATTACCGTAGCCTGTGACCACAGCTATGCCGGTACTCATGTCATGTCGAACTGGTGGAAGGACGGTCGCGAACAGTCAAAACTGCTCTGCGACGGCGTACTCATCTACGGCGACGACCACTCAAATGTCAGCTCCGGAGCTGTGAAGATGGATGTCACCATCAGCAACCTCACTCCGGGCAAGCACTCCTTGCAGGCGTTCCACAACCAGACAGACGGGGCGGTGACCTGCCCCGACCTCGATGTCTACGTGAACGGGGTGAAGCAGCTAACTGGCGTAAAACAGTCGAACCGCATCACTGCCATCACGGAATCGGGAAAGTCGTATGTGGAGTTCACGGCTGAGAGCGGAAAGGATGTGGTCGTCTCCTACGTCACCACACCTGTGAGCGGCAAGTCGTATACGACGACGACACTCATCATCAACGGCTTCCTCTTCGACGTGGCAGACAACTCGAAGACGGCACAGGAACCCTACCCCGTCAACAACGATATACACGCTAATGCCGACGGCGGTAACATCACCCTGACCTGGACACCGGCAACATCGGCAAAGAAGCACCACATCTATTTCGGTACCGATGCCGACAACCTGAGCAAGATGACAACGACGACGGCGGCTGCCTATACTGCCAACGGACTGCGCAGCAAGTACAACTACTACTGGCGCGTCGATGAGGAAGACGCAGCAGGCAACATCCACCAAGGAAGTGTCTGGATGTTCCGTCCACGACGCATTGCCTTCCCGGGTGCCGAGGGTTATGGCAAATATGCCATCGGCGGACGCTACGGTACCGTCTATCATGTCACCACCCTCGATGACAACGGCGACGACAGCAACCCGATACCAGGATCCTTCCGCTACGGCATCAAGAAAGTCAGCGGACCGCGCACCATCGTCTTCGATGTGGCAGGCGTCATCTCGCTGAAGAGTCGTCTGACCTGTTCCGACAAGTTCGTGACCATTGCCGGACAGACCGCACCGGGAGCTGGCATCATGTTGCGCACCTGTCCGTTCGGTATGCAGAGCGACGGCATCACCCGTTTCCTCCGCATGCGACTGGGCCATAAGAAACTCATCGACGGACAGATTCCTGGCGAACGCAACGGAAAGACCTATGGCAGCGAGGCGGGAACCAGCGAAGAGACGACACTCGGCGGACTCGACGGCATGGGAATGGCGGGCAACGACCACAGCATCATGGACCACTGTTCCGTATCATGGACCATCGACGAAGCATTCTCCTCTCGCGGAGCCTTGTCGATGACGCTGCAACGCACGTTGCTATCCGAAGCTCTCAACCAAGCCGGACACCCCAACTACTCCAGTGGCGACAAGCACGGTTATGCTGCTACCATCGGCGGTGGTGAGATGGGCGGCATCTGCGGTTCCTACCACCACAACTTGCTGGCGCACTGCGAAGGTCGCAACTGGAGCATTTCGGGCGGACTGGACGGCGGTGGCAACTACGACGGTCACCACGACATCTATAATAATGTCGTGTACAACTGGGGCGGACGTGCCACCGACGGCGGCACACACGAGATGAACTTCTGCAACAACTACTATAAGATGGGCAACAGCAGCACGTCGACCATCATGAACCTGCAGCTGGAAGGAACGGGCAGCGGCACGCAGAGTGTCTACTGCAACGGCAACATCCGACAGGAAAAGAACAACGGTATGCTGACCCAGGACAAGGAAGGTACGACCTATAAGTACAGCACGTCGGGCGGACAGAAGGTAGACTGGGACCCGCTGCCATCGTCGCCCTTCGCTTTCATGAACCCTGAAAAGAACATGGAGACAGCTCAGGCTGCGTTCAAAAACGTTCTCTCCGACGTGGGTTGCACACTGCCCCTCTTCGACAAGCACGACCAGCGCATGGTCAGCGAGACCAAGAACGGCACCACTTCGACGAAGGGCAGCCGCTCCGGACGTGCCGGACTCATCGACTCAGAAGAGGATGCCGGCTGTGAAGGTTTCGACCTCGACAAACTGGGCATCGTCACCGCAAGCCGCGATGCAGGATGGGATACCGACCAAGACGGCATTCCGAATTGGTTCGAACGTCTCACAGGAACCAATCCCGATGTAGCCAACAACAACGACGACCGCGACGAAGACGACTATACCGACCTGGAGGAATACCTGAACTGGGTGGCTCTGCCCAACTTCCTCATCAGCGGAGCACAGCTGAAGGTGAAGCTGGCTGACTTTTTCGCCGGCTATACCAACCCGAAATACACCGTTGTAGAGGGCAGCAAGGAGGCAACGGTCAGCGGCAGCACCCTCACCGTCGTACCGACGAAGAGCACCTCACCGCTCTTCTCCATCAAGGTGAAGGCAGAGGAAGACGGCATCAGCCTCATCCGACAGTTCAACTTCGCCTCCTATCTCGACACACCGACCGGCATCAATGGCGCTTCGCTAAATGATAATGTAGAAATGATAAATGACAAAGCTCCTGTCTACAACCTCGCAGGTCAGCGTGTCACCAACGCATACAAGGGCATCATCATCAAGAACGGCAGGAAACTCGTGATTAAGTGAGCGAAGAGTTGAGCCTGCTCATGCGTCGCCAGTAGCCCCCCTCCTTCTGTTATCAAGAGCGCATACAAAAAAAAGTCAGGAAAGAAGCTCCTTCGTCTTCTTTCCTGACCGTCTTAGTCATTTTTATTTAGCTTTCCCCTATCCTTCCCCCCCCTCCACTTCCCCCCTCCCCAGGGAGGGGTTGGGGGTGGGCTTGGGGATGGGGGTGGGCTTTTTATTTCATCACGACCTTCTTACCGTTCTTGACGACGATACCCTTGTAGCCCTTACCTACCTTCTGACCGGCGAGGTTATAGGCAGGAGTATCATTATCATTTATCATTTCTACATTATCATTTAGCGAAGCGCCATTGATGCCGGTCGGAATCTCCTGAACAGGAGTCAGCGTCCAGCGCGGGTCACCGACAACGATAGATGAAGGAGCCTCGGAAGTGAACTTCACATTACCGCCGAAGAATCCGTTTGCAGCATCTTCGAACTCAACAACACCGGCAACAGAGTTCTTGACGATGGGGTTCGCCAGCTCGGTGAGGCTGTTGCCTTCGGAACGTGCACCGGTAGCAGCTACATACTCGTTCTCACCGGCGTTCTCCTGCTCGGCTGCACTGACATCTTCACCGTCGAAGTTGAAGATGTTGCTCTCAACCGTCCACTTCACGTTCTTGCTGTTCATGGCAGAACCGCCGTTCAAGCCCTTGATGAACTGACCTTTCTTGCCGCAGTTGACGATGACGTTGTTGCGGATGTCGTACTCCATACCAGCCACATTATTTCGGCGCTGGTTGTTGGTGTTCTTGCCATAGGAGATGTTGTACAGTGTAGAGTTCTGGATAGACAGCAGCTGCTTGGTACCACCGAGGTCTCCGGCACCCTGACCTGTCTGTGAGCTGAGCAAGCCGCCAGCCTGCTCTTGCTTGGCATCAGCCCAGAGCGATGAGTTCTCTACGACAATCTCTTCAGCATTACCACCACCGGCGAAGTCGAAGATGGTCTTCTTGGCAGCACCAGAGATACCGATGATACTGTTCTCCACGCTCAGCTTCTTGATCAGATACTTCTGCTTGTTGGCATAGAAGAGCTGCTTAGCCAAGCCTTTTATCTCCACATTGTCGATGGTGATCTCGTCGACAGGATAAGCAACGATGGTCTCAACACCACCCTCATCCGTCTTGGTGACAGGCTCCACGGTAGGTGTCTCGCTCATCTGGATGAACGGACCAGTCAGCTGGGAAGCATCGATGGTGGCACCATTACCGTTGATGACTACACTTTCATAACCGACGATGGGCTTAGAGATGGTGTAAGCGCCACTTTCGTCAGAAAGGTTCAGGGTCAGCTTCTTGTAAGGCTTGTCGCCTGCCTTCCTCTCGATAGCAGCAGCAATGTCACCTTCAGTGATTTCATCAGCCACGATAACCATATCTGCCGGTCCCTGTGCAGCATCGACCTTCTTGTAGAGGGCAACAGCCTGCTGACCGCTCTTGTAGTAGCGGAAGCGCTGCTGGTTGCTGGCATTATTGAAGCGCAGCGTTACATCGCCGCCGTCTGTGGTGCATGTAATGACAGCATTGCCAATGCCGTCTATTGAGATGTTGTTCTCGATAGCTGCATCTGCATTTGATGCCAGTCCGTTAGCGTATGATGTCTGTCCGATGTAGAGGCCTCCGGCACTCTTGACAGACTTCTCGGTGGTATTGATGGTGAACGTAGAAGCGTCGACAACGTCAGAAGAAGCAATCTTGTTGTCGTCGGAGATGGTAACGTCAATATAGTTGTTGATAGCATCCAGCGTCTTTAAAGCACCGTTGAACGCCTTGTTGCCGTCTGCATCTTCGTATACGATGAGGTACTCGCCGTCGGTGAGTTCTTCATTCGTGTTAATCTTCTGGTAGTAAACGTCGCTTACCGGCTCCGGTTCCGGCTCGTTGAAGGTCAGGGCGATGACAACGCCACCTTCGGGCATGTTGAACTTGAAGGCGGGAACGCCGTTCTCGAACTTACCGCCGTTCGACCACGTTACAGGTGCGCCAGATGCATCCGTGATACTGATTTCCTTGAAACTCGTGTCGGTATAGCCTTCGCCCAAGGCTACGCTCTTCAGCTCGACGACCTCACCGAAAGCAGCCTCGGTCGCATTCAAGGTAATGGTGGCAGCACCTTCGGGCATCACCCTCACGTTGACGGGATACTTCTCATCGACAGGGATGCTGCCTTCCACCTTCTTATAGAAGGCTGTACGTGTATTTTTAATGTTAGCATTGATAGAAGTGTAGCAACGCCAGTCTTGCGGAGTACCTTTATAGAGATAGACACCTATATAACGGCTTGTTGCCGTATTCAGCAAGAAATTGTTCTTATCCTCATCCTGAGCGATGGTAAACTTGGTGTTTGGATTATTATGACTGACACGAACTCCGTTGTTACTTGCGATACAATACAGCGAGTCCTCACCGACGACAAAGGCGTAAGAACCATCTTCTACTACCGCCTTCCACTGGAGATTATCGGCAGGTTGATCTGCCAATGCATTCTTTGCTGCATTCAGCGTTATCGCCGTTGCCTGAGGTGCCTTGCTTGAGCCCTGGTCATTAGACATTGCCGTTACAGTGGTCGTATCAACAATAACTACGATATCACCTGTCACAAGGTCTGCAGGCTCTACCAACTGCCATGAGATGACGGTTGGTGTCTCCGGCGTGTTGCTCTTGAAGTTCAGCGCCACGACGACATCCTCGTCGGGCATGGTGAACTTGAAGGCAGGAACAGGACCTTCCCAGCCATTGGTGCTATACTTCACGTCAATACCTGAAGCGGTCGTGATGGTCAGACCCTGATAGTCTTCATTCGTAACACCCTCGCCCAGGGTGACACCCTTCAGCTCTACCTCCTCACCGGGGGCTGCCAGCACGTATGACGTGGTAGGCGTGCTCTTGTTATAGGTAACAGTGGCTGCACCTTCGGGGTTGACGATGGTAGTAATCGTGTGAGTGGCAGTGATGAAAGACACATTGACAACGACACCGTCGGCAGGCATGATGAACTTGTTGTCGGTAACGGTGACAGCCTGGTTGGTGGTCTTGCCGATAACGGTGATACCACCCACCTTCATGCCGGGATCAGGAGTGGTGGTGATGGTCACCTCCTCGCCAGCCTTGGCCTTGGTAGGATTGGTAGAGAACGTACCACCGGCAACACCGGCAGCGCACTCGATGTCATACTTGAACTGTGCCGTGACGGTGACAGGCTCGTCGGGCATCGTGAACTCGAAGGCGGGAACGCCGCTGATGAAGGCGTTGCCGCTGTTCGTCCATGAAACGGTCTTACCCGACGCGGTGGTGATGGTCAAGCCCAGAAAGTCTTGCTCGTCGTAGTTGCCATCCAGCGTGACACCCGTCAGCTTAACGGTCTCTCCAGCCTTGGCCTGGGTTCCCTGAGTGGTTGCATTGTCTACATTATAGGTGAAGGCAGCAACATTTGCAGGCGTGACGTTCGTCGTGATAGCGTGCGGAGTGAGCTCCGGAGTGAAGTAGAAACCCCAGAAGGCCATCTTGGAACCAGAGCAGAACAAGTAGTAAGACTTGCCTGCCTCGACTGCGAACTCGACATAAGCGGTCTTCAACTCTGCTTCCAAAGAATACTCGTTGATGTTGTTGGCTTTGTCGCCTGCACGGAGAGTCTGTTCGTTTCCTTCCAAGTCGGTAACCTTTATCGTGCTGCTCAGGCAGGTGCCGTCAGCTGCATCCACGACATAGATAGACTTGTTGGCACCAAGCTTTACACCGGCTGTAATCGTACCCGCCTTCGACGGACTGAAGATGTAATAGGTGCCGGAAATCGGCAGATTCTTTTTGGCCTCCGTATAGCCATTACCAGAGTTCGTTGGCGGATCGCCCGCCAGCTCACCGTCTTTAGGATTGTTATTACCTACAACGGAGTACTTCAGCTTGTCATCAAAGCCATTACTTACAGATTTTTTCCACTGGCCGTCAACGCCGTAGGTCAGCTGCACGCTGGGGGTAGCCTGCACCACCTGACCGTCAGTTGGTGTGAAGGCTTCTGGCACGGCATACACTTCGGACGTTTCCGTGAAGCTCAATGCCGCCTTTACGACTAATGCGATAGCCATAAACGCCATTACAATCAATGAGACTTTTTTCTTCATAATCGATTGGTTTTTAATTAATAATATAAATAAAATAATAGGTTTTCTTGTTCATAGCCCTGTGCTTTTCACGCAACAACTGCATTCGCCTACAAAGATAATATAATAAAAAGGAACGACCAAAGGTTTCACAAAAAAAGTCTGATTTCGTTTAAGCATGAGTGTAGGATGACACCGAAGCGCTTGCCGTTGTTAAGCAGGAGCTTAATTTTCCGCATTACAAATTCTTAGACTCAATGCGGTCGGATTCGCAAATCCGACCGAGCTGACGCGACGAGTATACGTTAC
>DEJO01000051.1:48526-113805 GCA_002353555.1 Prevotella sp. UBA2746
CAATGGGAGGATGGGTATACGCCAATGGGAGGATGGGTATACGCCAATGGGAGTTACGGTTCGCTCTCTTGTTGGCATATCAATATATCTTTTTGCAGATATAGGGATAAATTTTTATTCCTCCAAACTTTTGGAATAAAAAAGTGGTGACAGCCTTGCGCTATCGCCACTTCTTTTATTATTGATAAGGTGTATTTAGCTTCCCCTATCCTTCCCCCCTCCCCAGGGAGGGGTTGGGGGTGGGCTTTTTATTTAACCACTACCTTCTTACCGTTCTTGATAACGATACCCTTGTATGCGTTGGTGACACGCTGACCTGCGAGGTTGTAGACAGGAGCTTTGTCATTTATCATTTCTACATTATCATTTAGCGAAGCGCCATTGATGCCGGTAGGAGTAGCCTCTTCCAGCGTCAGCGTCCAGCGCGGGTCGCCAGCGCTCAACGAAGTAAGAGTCTCACCAGTATAAGCGAACTTACCATTGAAGTCGCCAGAAGAAGCATCGGTGAAGGTTACGACACCTGCGTAGCTGTTCATGACAGTCTCACCTTCAGTATCGTCGCCGGTAGACTCGGCAGCACTGGTGTCAGCACCATCGAAGTTGAAGACGTTGCCAATGACAGCCCAAGTCGGGTTCGAGCTAACACCGCCGCCGTTGAAGCTCTTGACTGCCTGACCGCTCTTACCGCAGTTCACGATGATATTTTCCGCGATATTGTAGATCAGCCACTTCTGGCTATTCTGACGGTGAGTGAAGAGGTTCTTGCCAGGAGCCAGGTTGTACAACGTGTTGCTTTGGAACGTGAAGGCCTGAATAGCATTGCCATCATACTCTGTTGCCTTCTGACCAGCCTGTGAGCTGTAGAACGACTTCGTTGTAGCCGCAGGAGCATAAATGGTAGAGTTCTGCACGACGAAGTTCAGCGCTACGCTACCCTTGGTGTAGTCGATGGTAGTAGCATCGCTTGCCTGCTCAATGACACAGTTGTCGATCCAGAAGTTATTGGCAACGTAGTTTTTGCTGTTGCTGTAGAACAGAGCCTTGTTCAAGCCCTTCACGTTGAGACCGAAGAAGTAGACGCTGGCTTCGGTCCAGACAACGGGTGTTTCTGGTGTTGCATCAGCAGGTGCCTCATAAGGTACATACTGGACAATACCGTTTCCAGTCATGCCGGAAGCATCGATAGTTGCACCGTTACCCACGATTTCAACCGTACCAGGAACTACGATAGGAGCAGCAACGGTATAGTTGGTTGCGCCATCGAGGTTGATGGAAACATTGCCAATCTTGGCAACGCCTTCGGTCTTGGCGGCAAATGCAGCAGAGATGTCACCGTCGGTGATGTCCTCAGGATTGATGACGATGTCGGTAGGAGCAATCTCGTAGGTGTAAGTCCAGCGCGGGTCGCCAGGATACTGGGCGGGAGCCTCAGCTGCCTGTCCCTTGAATACGCCGTTGAAGTCACCTGTGGCGGCATCGGTGAAAGCAAAGACGCCGGCAAGGCTGTTCTGAACAGGCTCTGCATCGTCACCTGTGCTTTCTGCAGCACTGGTGTCGGCACCGTCGAAGTTGAAGGCATTGCCGTCAACATTCCAAGTGGGATTAGCACTTGATCCGCCACCATTCAGTCCCTTGATAGCCTGACCGCTCTTACCCGTGTTGATAAAGACATTCTTGTTGACATTGTAAGTCAGCCAAGTCTGGTTAGACTGGCGGTGAGTGTTAACGTTCTTGCCGTAAGCGATATTGTAGAACGTATTCTTCTCAATGTTGAATACCTGCTCTGCCAGACCAGCCTCAGTAGCCTTCTGACCGCTCTGTGAGCTATACAGTGCGCCAGTGTGTGCCGGTTCTGCCCAGATGGTGTTCTTCGATATGTCGAGTTCAGCGATAACGCCACCACCATTGGTGTCGATAATGGTCTTGTTGCCACCAGCAACATGGATGTTACAGTAGTTCACGTTGAAGGTGTTGAACAGATACTTCTGCTTGTTGGCATAGAACAACTGCTGTTTCAGGCCTGTGACTTTCACGTTGATGAAACCAGCTTGATCTACCGGGAAGAATCCTTTTTCATTGGCTTCGACAGCGGGTGTCTCGCTCATCTTTACCATCGGACCGGTCAGTGCAGAAGCATCAACGACAGCTGGAGTAGCGGTCGCGTCAATCGTACTCGGATCTGTACCAAACGCAGCACCCATTACACCGAAAGCAGCGGGAGCAACGATAGGTTCGCTGATGGTATAGCTTTTGCCCGGATGCAGATAAACGTAGATGTCCTTCACGAACTTACCTGCGGAAACAGCATTAACAGCTAAAGAAATGTCATCACCTTCGTCAGGTTCGACAATGATATCCTGTAACGACCCATATCTTACCAGAATGTTGTTCTTGTCCATCTCATATACGTCGTCTCCAAACTTCTTCAGGTTACCTTTTACAATAACATTTTTGCCAACCTGTATATCAGAGATATTATTAAAAGTGGTACCATTAACATTTAAACCGCCATAGATTTCGAACTGCTGACCGGTCTCTGTGCCGTCGGCAGAAATCCAATAGGTAATGGATTTGTAGAGGGCACTCATCGCATCAACTTTAGATACCACACCTTTTATATATACCTGGTTGTCCTCATGTGCCAGAACGGCAGCATCTTTGCTGTCAATCAGAGCGACAGCCTCTTCTATGGTCAAAGCGGTAGCCTCGGTGTTGGCAATGCTTTCCAGTATAGTATAAGCAGCACTTGCCACCTGACTCTTATCCTCGCCGTTGATGGCGATGGCCTTGATGGTAGCAGTCTCTGTCACGCTAATAGCACCAGTGTAAGCTGTGCTCTCGGCAGTAGGTGTAGTGCCATCGGTCGTGTAATAGATAGCAGCGCCCTCAGTAGCACAAGAAATCTCTACGCTCTGAGTACCAACATAAGAACCAGGTTCGAGAGAGAAGGCAGGTTTCTCAACGGTAGTAGCAGCGGACTGGTCATGAGTAATAGCCACGCTGACTACATAGATAGAGTTGACAGTCGTATTGGCCGTGAGGGTAACTGCACCCGATTGTGGAGTAGCATAGTCGAACTCAACGGTATAGTTAGCTGTCCTGCCATCGGGAGCTGTATTGCTATACGCCCAGTCCTTTGTAGTCGCAGCATTGTCACCAATCTTGACAACCAATGTTCCTGCACCTGCAGCCTTATTGGTATTGTACGTCACAACGATTTTTGTAATGTTCTCGAATTCTTCCGGAGAGGTAGCATTGGCACCACTATAACTTTCATTGTTAGTAACCTGCACACCATTGTTACTGAAACCAGCACCGTCTTTTCCTGAAGTCCAATTCGCAGCATCACCATCCAGCGTGGCTTTCCAAGTCTTGTCGGTAAAGGTATAAGTCGATGTAACCTGTTCAGCGGCTCTAAGCGTAGCCTGCACGGCAAATGCCGCAATAGCCAGGAGCGCAAACTTCAATAAGAATAATTTCTTTTTCATAAGCATATTGGTTTTTGTTAATAATAATTGAATGGTTAAGGTTTTCCATATATTCGCTACAAAGTTAAGAGGTTTTTATGAAACTGCAAAACAAAAATGAAAAAAAAGTGGCGGAGCCTTTACGGTTCCGCCACCTCTTTTACTTCACAATCTTGAGCTTCGCTCGAGCTCGTTCACGCTCGATAAAGCAAGAACGAGCTCTTGCTTTATTCTCACTTCATCACTACCTTCTTACCGTTCTTGATAACGATACCCTTGTAGTTCTTGCCAACCTTCTGACCTGCGAGGTTGTAAGCAGGAGCATCATTGTCATCAGCAGATGCATCAGCATTGATGCCGCTGATTGCGGTAAGAGTAGCCTCCTTGAAGGTTACGCTGATTGTTACATCATCAGCAGGCATGGTGAACTTACCATCGGTAACCTCTACGGCAACATTGGTATTTACACCCGTTACGGTGATTGCGTCAAGCTCATAGCCCTCAGCAGGAGTAGCAGTAACGGTAACCTCATCACCCTCGAAGGCCTGAACCTTGTCAGCCTTGGCTGTTCCGTTAGCAATCTCGGTAGATACGCTTACGATGTTAGGCTTAACAACTGATGCAGGATCGATAGGTGCAGACTCTTCACTGATGGTAATCTTCTGGATAACCATGTTCTTCAGTACGCGGAATACGAAGTAACCGTTATCGGTAGATACAATGTGGATAGGAGTACCAGAAGCTATCGTTGTTGTACCAGATATAGCAGCCTTGTTGCCATCGCCGACTACAGCTACGGTGTTAGGCTCTGCGGTAGGATTAGCAGCATCGAATCCGGTAGCATACAGAATCTCACCTTCACCTGTGTACTCGATAACTACTTGCTGACCAGCACTCAGACCGTTGATGGCCATTTCACGCTGAGCAGGACAATTCAAACCAAGAACCTCGGCATCTGCGGCAGTCATGTTGCCATTGATGCGGTCGCTGCGACGCCAGACATGGCACTCCTCAGGAAGTACGCTGCCTTCAGCCCAAGCATAGCCCTTATAGTCCTGACGCTTGCTGTAGGTCTTACCTTCGTTCTCCCATCCGTAGAAGATAGCACCGTTTGCGCTTCCACCGTTCACGTTGCCTGGATTCTCACCAGCAGCAGCAGCGGCTGCAAAGTCGTAAACGATATCCTTTGTCTTCGGTGCGAACTCTAAGGATGCAATCACCTTCTCAGCAGGCATGGTGAAATTGATAGACAGCGTAGCAGCATCCAATGTGTATTCTACATCGGTACCACCCTCGGTCTTCAGGCTGGTAGTAGCAGTTAACAGGTCAGTACTGCTGTAGCCTTCGCCAAAGACGAGGTTAGAAAGTGCTACGGTAACTTCCTCACCGGCAGCAGCCTCCTTCGGGCTGTAGTCGAAGGTCAACGCCTCAGCAGGTGTGACAACAGCCTCGATAGGATACTTCGCTGCAACAGGAACGGGCTTGTCGCCGAGCGTGAAGGTGATGTCGGTGATGTTGGTACCACCGGTAGCCACCAACTCAACCATGCTGGAGTTGCCGTTCCAGCCTTCGCCGGTAATCTGGTCCTTGGTGACAGCCTCGCCGTTCAGCGTAGCGTTGAAAGCAGCAGCAGTCATCTTGATGTTCTTGATGACCTTGTCGCCATCAGCCTCGAAGACAATCTTACCACCAGTGCGCACATACATAGTAACGCCAGTAGCTGAATAGCGGATGTAACTCTGAGTAGCAGTTGAAGCACCCTCGACAGGCTTGATAGTGGTCTTCACGCGAGAACCCTGCTCAGCAGGACCGTCGGTGACGACGATGTCTTCAGTTAGGTACTCATTTTCCGTTACATTGAATCTCTTATCGTGAGCAAGTGGGTCGCTGAAGTCGAGGATGATGCTCTCGTCAGCCTCTTCAGGATCTGCAGTCTCAGCATTGACGTCATCGTAGGTGACATCTATCTGAGTGAAATAGCAGGAACCACCGGCAGTGAACGACGCGCGGGTAGCATTGCCTGTCCAAGTCTTCTCAGTCAGACCGTCACCAGCCAGGTTATATTGAGTAGAAGTCGTAAAGACAACCTTCGTGATGGCCTTGCCTTCGGGAGCAATCACCTTCAGGATGTTCTTGTTCATCATACGAGCCTCTACGAGAGTTCCATTATTGTAGTAGTAGCCCTGGTTGCCGCCAGCACGCTTGAAGACGACCTTTGCGCCATCCTTTTCGAACGTACCGAGAGGAGCTTTTTCTCTGTCCATTGAAGAGGATACTGTAGGATAACCCCACTTGTTAGCAACGAAGTCGAAGGTAGCCTTGGTTCCTGTCGGCTCTTTGAAGGTCATGTTGACCGTGACAGGCTCGGCAGGCATAACGAACTCGTAAGCAACAATCTCGTTGTAGCTGACAGGATAGCCGCCGTCGCTGATCATCGTCATTTCTACAGGATTACCGCTTTCGCCCTGTACACCGAAGGTGACGAAGTCGGCAGAAGTGAAGCCTGCACCCAGCTGGATGTCAGTAATTTTAACGGTTTCACCTGCTGCTGCAGTCTCCTTGTCGAGCGTGAACGTAGCAGCACCCTCCGGCCAGACAGCCTTGGTGATAGCGTAGGTTACAGGAGCCTCTTCAGCATATACGAAGTCCATGACAACGAATGGCTGGTCGCCGTTGCCTTGGAAGGTCAGAGCCTCCCAGTTGTCAACTTCATATTCATATACGGAAGGATAGACGGAGCCTGAACCGTCGTTGGCATAGAAGATGTCGTTGCTGGTATCAACAGACTTTTCTCCTCCATCGGTGAAGTTAACCAGCTTGCCAGTGCCAAGACCGCCAGCCGACCAACCATAGACAATAATCTTTTTAACCTTCTTGCCTTCGGGGAACGTTACGGAAACGGCCTCACCCGTAGAAAGCTTGATAGGCTTGTAGGTAGTCTCGCCCAAGGTAACACCGGCAGTGTTGTTTGCATAACCAAATTGCTTACTTGGGTAGTTGAAAGCGACACCATCAATGGTCAACGTCTTCTTCCCGTTTGACAAGGCGTCTTCATTATAATAAACCACTGTTCCTTGTGCCGCAGCATAGGTCTTCTTAACACCAGTTACCGTAACAGTGTATGCATCTGCACCACCATTAGTGGTAAACGTATAAACAACATTATCGCCGTCAAACGCACGGTTAACGGTTGTTGCACCTGAAGAAAGAGTAACATCGAGAATACCAATACCATTGAGGGAAGAACCGTCAATAGTAACAGCCTTGTCTGCCTTCAACGTTGCGAGGGCTGTTTCGCCGATGGAAGCACCATTCAGCGTAACATCCGTAATCTCCTGAAGGATAACTTGCTCCTGAGTGTAGGTAATTTTCCAAGTACCTACAATTTGAGATGAGCCATTAGCAAAATCCAACGTAATGTTATCTCTTGCAGTAATGTCTGTAAGGGTAATGTCTGCACTGGTTGAACCGTCCTTTGCAGGAACTGTCACAGCAGAAGCGAGGAGGTTGTCACCACCATCAACAGTTGCTGAAGCAATATCTACTGTGTTGCCATCATTAGAGCAGCCCCAGAACTCGAACTTGTCAATTCGGTAACCAGCATTCACTGCGAATACCCATGCACCTTTGTTTGTTCTCAGCTTCACACCTTTATCAGGCATGTTGCCCTGCATCCTTCCACCCTTTCCGGCAATAAACTTACCATCAAGACTATAGCTTGTGCCAACAATAGCGGCATCAGCCGTACCCTGATTGCCAGAACTCTCTTCATCTGCCCATGCTCCCGCTACGAAACATAGCAGCAGCATCCAAAGTAATGATAATCTTTGTTTCATAAATAATTTAGGTTGTTAGTTAATAATGTGTTATAAAATGGTTCACACAAAAAAGGAAAAGAGCCGGAGAGGCGGGTTTGGGTACCTTTTACTCCCTAGCTCTTTATAAATAGGTATTACTGGATGTACTTCTTACCGTTCTTGATGACGATGCCCTTGTAGCTCTTGCCAACCTTCTGACCAGCGAGGTTGTAGATAGGAGCATTGGCGTCGGCAGCCTTGTCAGCAGCAACGGCGGTGATGCCAGTTGAGCTTTCAAACCAGAAGCCATAGAGACCCGGCTGTCCGTTCGGGCTCAAAAGGACATAGGTCTTATCCTTCTCAACATCCAAGGTCATGTAACCGAAGATCTGCTTACCTTGAACTCCCTCCTGGGCGTAGTCGTGGTTATCAGTCATCGTGAAAGTAGTGTAAGCTGTCTCACGACCATTCAGAATCACCTTATTGTTGTTGTTGTAACCTTCGATAGAAAGCTTGTCAGGAGTAAACTGAGTGAAAGTAGACTTCTCGAAGAAGTAAATCTTGTTACCCGGACGCCATACGATAAGAGCGAGCTTGAGCTTACCGGCCTCAGTAGAGGTGAACTCATAATACAAACCCTTGTTAGGCATAGCATTCAGCTCAGGAGTCCAAAGGTCTTCGTAAACACGGAACGTTTCACCACCGTCAGAGTTGTACTCAGTGAAAGACTTGTAGCTCATAGAGGGGTTACCATTCTTTGGTTTGATGTACTTCTCGAACTGCTGGGTGCAAGCTTCCGTGTTCAAGGCATTGTTGCCACCACCGCCTAACTGCCAACCTTCGTTTTCACTTGCATCATCGTTAGGTGTAGACACAGCGTGCATGGAAACAGGACCTGCCGTACCTTCCAAAATGTAAGTATTCAAAGAAAGGGGAGTGCCATCGCTTGGAACAACGGCCGTAGCACCGGCTTCATACGTACCTTTATCATAAATCTTTGAATCTTTTGACACTGTGAAGAAGTTTTCATTGGTAAGGACTTGCTTAGTAGCCTCATTACAAACCTTTGTTGTCTCATCGAAAGTCAGATTGTCTGCCTTCCATACTTCTGTCTGTGCATTAACACCTACAGCCACGAGTGCTGTAGCAACAAGCGTAAAAATTTTCTTCATAATCGTTAAGTTTTAAATTGTTAGTAATATAGTAATGAATTTATTATTATTAGAGATTTAACTGCTAAAACGCTACAAATATAAGTAATCTTTCTGAAAGTAGCATCATGTTTATCTAATTTTCTTAGTTTTTTGTCATTTTTTATAGCTATTTTTATAGCTATCCATATAAAAATAATACATCGATGTATGACACATCGATGTATTATTTTCATTTAGTATACAGTTGTCCGCTGAATGATAAAGAGACTACTGCTTGGAAATATACTGTTCACGATAATCGGTTAGTCAGCCAGTGGGTCGAAGGTACCCATAGCATTACCGTTGTTGACATCCTCCCAACCTACGGTCTGATAGATGCCTACGTTCTTCTGGGAGACGTTAGACTTCAGGCCGAGGAAGTAGTAGCGCGGGTTGAAGTAAATCTTCTTCAGCGAGTGGTCGGAGTAACGACCGCTCTGGCGCAGCTGCCAGGTAAGGTGACCCTCATACCATGCCTTCAATGCGGTCAGTTGCTCCTGCAAGTTGGCAGCGTTGACATCAGCAATAGCGGTACGCACCTTCTTCGCTACATCGTAGATAGAGATCTGCGTCTTGGCATAAGCCACCGTCATGGCCTTCTTCTCAGCCTCGGTAGCATCAGGATGCTCAGCCAGCCATTGGTCTACGTAAGCCTGAGCATCGGCATTCCACTGCTCTTGGAGCATCGGGTCTTTATCGTATGTACCGTCGGCAGCCAATCCATAGCTGTCGTTGATCTTGTAGATAAAGGTCTCGTTGCGCTGTCCGTTGATGGGTGCGAAACCGAGCCACGTACAGGTGTTGCTGCCCCAGATGCCGCTGAGCTGCCATGTTTCAGGTGCCCAAGTCGGCTTCACGCCACCATCGTAGAGCATCCAGCGACGGCAGTCATCGAAGCGCTTGCCTTCGTAGGCAAACTCTATCTGGCGCTCGTAGAGGATGGCACTCATGCAGGCAGCCTGGTCACCAGAGAGGTTGCTTTGCAGACCATAGTTGTTATCGGCAGTGTAACCGGCACGTGCACGGATGCGCTGCAGCTGGCTGACGGCAAAGGACATGTCGCCGGCACCACAAGCTACCTCAGCCAGGTTCAGCAGAACCTCGGCATAGCGGATTTCCATCAACGGAGCAGCAGAGCAGAACGGTACAGCTTCGCCACCATTCTTGGCACCCTGTCCGTCGGGACGGTAGTCATAGAGCGGTGAACTTTTTACGCCAAAGTCGTCAGACTTCTTGCGTACAAGCACACCACCGGGCTTGTTCAGGTTGTCGGCACCACGATATGTCGTGTTCTCCGGGTCTACGGGGTCACCACCATAGAACCATACATAGTTCCAAAGCACGTAGTCGTTACCCTTGTTGTAAGCCGGATTGTGGGGGTCCATAGCCGTAGCGTCACCATTGGTTCCCGTATTGTATGCCCAACGGAAGCCGGGGAAGGCGAAGGTGCGATAGAAACGCGGGTCGCGATCCATGAATGGATATTTCTCGTCATATGCCTTGTCAGACTTCTCCAACTTGGTATAGGTCGTAGCCGTTGCCGGCAGCTTACCATCAGACATCGGGAAGAGGTCAACAAGAGACTTGGAAGGCGTAAGACCGCCGCCACCAGTATTGCCCGGACGAATGTCACGCTCCCAACGGTTGTTCTTCACAGCGTCGGCATAACCAGAGAAGTCAACGAGGTTGTTATACAAAGTTACGAAGACAGCTTCCGGGTTTCTTTCTGATGTTGCAAACATACCGGCAAAAGTCGAGGCATTGGTGCCCGGCGTACCCTCACCGTAGAGGCTATAGCCGCAAGCATCGATCACCTTCTTGTCTTCCAACATGGTTTCGTAAGCCAGTTTATAACGGTTCTGGTCACCCTGACGGTTGAAGAGTGGGCTGCACCAGAGAGTGAGCACACGACCCTTGAGTGCCAGTGCTGTACCGGCAGTGATGCGACCATACTCCATAGTCTGTCCCAACAGCTTTTCAGCCGCCGTGTTGAGGTCTTCGATGATGAATTCAATACAATCGTTGGCAGACGAACGCTGAACGAAAGCATCCGGAGTTGCCGGCAGCACCTCCTTAACGATGGGCACACCACCATACCACTTCACGAGCTTGTAATAGGTCCATGCACGGAAGAAGTAAGCCTGTCCGAGGAGTTTGTCCTTCAGTTCTTCGCTCAGTGTGCTGTTAGAGATACCCTGAATAGCATTGTTGATGTTACGGATGGTACCATACGTATTGTTCTGTACGTTCTCCAGATCGTCGCCGAAGTAGTTCTCGACAGACGTACCCGAAGCTGTAGAGCTCATGGTCACCTCCGGGTCGGTGTAGTTGGTAAATCCGGCATATTCCTCGGTAGACTGTCCTGCGATGTCGTTTTTACCTACCGACGGGTTCTTCCAACTCAAGTCCGTCACCGTTGGCAGACACCAACCATAGAGGTCGTTGATACGTCCCTGTGCGCCAGCTTCGTAGTTGTAAACCTCCTCACCTACGGCACCATAGTTCTTCTTGTCCTCCAGGAACTTGTCGCTACAGGAGGAGAGACCGAGCGCTGCGACGAGCGCAAGTCCTATATATTTAGATGTTCTTTTCATTGTCTTACTGTTTAAGGGTTTAGAATGTAAGGTTCACACCGATAGTCCACTTGCGCAGGTTGGGGTATCTGTCGTAAGAAGATGACATCGGGCTGAGGAAGTTGTCGGGATAAGGATTGTAGAAGTTGATCAGGTTCTGACCAGTGATGTTGATACGTGCGCTCTGCAATCCGATAGGCTTAATCCAGTTCTTCGGCAGGGTGTAGCCGATGGTGAGACGGTTCAGGCTGACACGTGCAGCACTGACACGCCAGAAGTTGGATGCACGGCTGTTGATGCTGTATCCCGGGTTAGGATACTTCGCGTTAAGGTTAGCCTTCTGGATGAGTCGGTTCTGTCCGTCATAGATGTCTTCATAGACGAACACATCGTCGGGATTCCAGAACGACGGCATGTTGGTAATGTCGTTCGACATAGAGAGTGCAGCACTCGGCAAAACGGTGTAGGCACCCCAGTTGGCAGCGAACTGCAAGGTCAGCGACAGTCCCTTCCACTCGGCACCGGCATTGATAGTGAAGCCGTAGATGTTGTCAGAGCGGTGGCTCAGCTGTACCTGGTCTTCGTCGGTAACCTCCTGGTCGGGACCGGCGTATGTACCCGTCTCAGCATTGTAGGCACCACGAACATCCTTATAGATGAGCATACCGGGACGTACCTGGTCTTTGGTCATACCCATGTACTGTCCGTACATCGGCGTACCGTCGCGGTTGTAGAGCTTGTTGCCTTCGGCATCCACCTTGTGCATGTACTTGTCGAAGTATTCGTCGATGTCGTGGAAGGTGCGGAACATGCCCATGCACTCCATACCCCATACACCAACGTCGGAACGCTCACCCTTAGAGACAGACTTGTAGAAGTCTGATGTCGCCCACTTCTGGTCAATCACCTTGTTGTCGCTATATCCGGCATTCAGACCTACGTGGTACTTGAAGTCCTTTCCAATCTTGTCGCGCCATGTCAGCGAGAGTTCGTAACCCCAGTTGTTCATTGAACCGTAGTTGAAAGGTGCACTCTTGTTACCGACAATGCTCGGAACAGAAGCCACGTCGAGGAGGATGTCACGGTTGCGCTCCTTGTAAGCCTCGAAGGTGACACCTAAGCGCTGCTTGAGGAAGCGCATGTCAAGACCGAAATTCAGCTTGTAAGACTTGCTCCAGTGCACGTCGGGGTTGTAGGCAGCCGTCTCTTTGTTCATGGTGATACGTCCGCCACTCTCGTTGCCGGTACCCTCACCGAAGACAGAACCCTTGTTGGCATCGAGGTTGTACTGAGCCAGCCACTGCCATGCAGCGATGTTGTCACGACCGGTGACACCGTAAGATGCGCGGAGCTTCAAGAAGTCAATCCAGTGGATGCTCTTGCGGAACCACTCTTCTTCGCTCATCACCCAGCCCAAGCTGACGGTGGGGAAGGTACCCCAGTAGTTTTTCGGCGCAAACTTGGTGGAAGCATCCGAACGAATCAGGAACTCTACCAAGTAACGGTCAGCGTATGCATAGTTGATACGTCCGATGTAAGACATCATACCGCTCTCTGAACGGCTGAAGTTGACATCCCTGGTGGTCTTGTCCTTATCGACACCGCTATACTGATAGTTAGTGAACTCGTAGGGAGCTGTAGCCTTGCTGAAGTTGTACTCGCTCTCAGCCTCAGACTTCTCGATAGAGAAGAGGGCGCTGACATCGTGCTTACCAAACTTGCGGGCGTAGTTCACGGTGAAGTTCATCTGGTAGTTGTCCGTACGAATCATCTGACGGCTCAGGAAGTCACCGTTGCTCTGCTGACGTGAGTTAAAGTTGTTTACATCCAAATAGTCGAAACCTTCCGTCTCCTCACCCGTCGGGGTATAGATGTGCTGTGCACTACCATAACGGTAGGTCATTTCATAAATGTTGTAGAGTGAACCATACTGGTTGGTCTTAGAGGTGTTGATGCTCTTCGAGTAGTTGAAACTCAGCTTCAATCCCTTCAACGGCTTCCACCAGCCGAAGTCGTAGCTCAGTCCGGCATTGATGGCGGTGTTGGAAGTCATGTTCTTGGTGAAGTCGCCATGGTTCTGCAACAAGTCATAGTGATAGGGAACGCCTGTTCCAGAAATGCCGTAAGGATAGAGTGCCATGCCGTCGATGTACTCAGGCATGTAGCGCGGACGGCTCAGCAGACGGTAGAAGTCTTCCGTACCGGAACCACCGATAGAGATATAGGGGCTGTTCTTCTTGCCGTAATCACCGCTGACGTTCAAGTTGGCGCTGAGCCACTTGCTAATCTTCACGTCGACACCTGCACGGTAGTTCCAACGGTCGTAGTCGAGGTTGCCGAGGTTACCGTCCTGCTTGAAGTAGCTGACACCGGCGAAGTAGTTCACCGTCTCGGTGGCACCGCTGACGTTGACGCTGTGCTTCTGCGTGAAACCAGTCTTCCAATACTTGTCGAGGAGGTCGTAGTTGGTCTTCTTCATTGCTTCCAACTCGTCATACTGGAAGAGTCCGAACTTGCTGTCCAAGGTGGAGTTCTTCGGGTCGCGTGCCTGAACGATGTTGTAGAGACGTCCGTAGTCGTAAGAGTCAAGCATGGAAGGCTTGTTCACGGCATTGGTGATACCGAATGAACCGCTATAGCTGATGCGCGGTGTTCCCATCTTACCTTTCTTGGTGGTGACGAGGATGACACCGTTAGCACCACGAGAACCGTAGACGGCAGCAGCGGCATCCTTCAGGACGGAGATGCTCTCCACCTCTGAGGGATCGAGGTTGTTGAACGCCTCGGCACCGAGGTTCTGCGACTCGTTACCTGTACCTACGCGCACGTCATTGGGATAGATGTATCCGTCGATGACATACAACGGTGTCGGTGCGATGCTCGTCGTGGTGTTGGTACCAGCCAGATTGCTCAGCGACTTGGCATCACGCACATAGAGTTGTGCAGCCTCACCGGGACGGCTGTCACCGCCGCTGACGGAAAGACCGTTGACCAGACCGCTCAGCGTAGAACCGAGTGAGCTGGCAGAGAGGTCTTGCAGATCGTCCATAGGCACTGTACCTACAGAACCGGTCAAGTGGGCTTTCTTCTGCACACCGTAACCAACGACAACGACTTCTTCGAGGTCGGTGTCTGCCTGCTTGAGCTGTACACGTCCACCCTTGGTGACGACATCCTTGTAGCCGATATACGACACGGAGATGTTGCTGCCTGCGGGGGCGTCAATCTTATAGTGACCATCGAGGTCGGTAATCGTGGCGATGTTGGTTCCCGGCACACGTACCGTAGCTCCGATGACCGGCTCACCTGTTTCGTCGACGATGGTACCGGTCACGACCTTATTCTGTGCCATGGCAGGCACCGCAAGGAACAGTGACAAGCCAAGGGCTAAAGTCTTTATGCTTTTGATATTCATAGTTGTTTCTGCTTTAGGTTAGTAATTAGTTCGCTGCGGGAAGCCAACGTGGGTCACCAGTCTTGAGAGCCACCTGCTTAGCACCGCTGATGTGGAAGTCAGCATTGGCAGGATCGGCAAACTTCGGGTCTTCCTGGATGTCGGTACCGGTATCATCATAGCCCGCAGGGTTGTCAAAGGTACCGTCTTTCTTCATATAAGTGTTGTTCAGGAACGTTGCCGTCTCTTGTTTCTGCTTGCCATGAAGGAAGCGACGGGCAACACCAGAAGAAGAGCAATTCCAGAAAATACAATTGGTCATCGTCCAATAAGATGTTTTCTTTCCTGATACACCGTTGTAGTTACCCCACTGACCGGCGGGACATACGTTGTAGAAAGTACAGTTACTGTAAGTAATCTGGTTGTCAGCCCATCCCAGCTGGGTATATGGATCCTTCACCTGGTCGTTGCCGAAGCCACCATACTGTACAAAATACTTCGACTCGGCAGCACCTGTGTTGTAGACGGTGGAGTTGTTGATGGTCAGGCTGCGGATGAAACCGCCACCCTTGTTGGTCCAGATATAGCCACCACCGATGCAGTCCTTGGCTTCGGGTGAAGTGGTCAGGTGCAAGATACTGTTGTCTATCAGCACCGTTGTCGGGAACCATACAGCCACTCTGTTGTCCCAGAAGATGAAGGAGTTGATGCCTTCCACATTACAGTTCAGCACGGCAATAGGATCCTTAGCACAATAGAAGTTGTAGTCTGCGCTCCATGCGTTGACGATGACAGGAGTAACTGTCGGTGTCTTGCTCATGGCGATGAAGGCTCCCAAAGACTGGCTGCAATCGATGTTCAGGTTCTTCAGCGTCAGACCGGCAGAGGTCTCGAAGCTGGAAGCGGCACCAGAGAAGATGACCTTAGCGGGATTTTCCTTGTCCTTGCAACGGAGAGTCAAGGTCTGGGAACCGAAGTCAACCACGTCTGACAGGTAATAGGTCTTACCCGGCTTCAGGTCGAAGGCTACATCCTTTCCGACGTTCTCAGCTGGGATGGGGTTCTCGTCGAAGTACTGCTTCAGGTCTGTACCATCTTCCAACGTAGCGAATGTCGGCGTAAAGGTAGAGAAAGGATAGGTGGTCGTCACACCATCGGCCTTGTTGCCTTCGGGCTCGTTGTCCAGGACGCGAAGTTTGAAGATGTAGTCAGTCTCTTCCTCACGGGGGAAAGTGACAGAGTTGACCTTCACGATGCGGTCTTCTTCAACCACACTGTTGATGTCTACATTTTCACCGTCGACTGAACCTTTATACAAGGAGACGATGTACTTACCAGCACCATTGACGGCAGGCCAGGCGATGGTCTGTGTGGTCTTGTCGGCACTGGGAGTGACCGTAATCTCCGAGATACCCGGTGTCACCAGGTCTGTCGAACCATACGTTCCCACGAACGACTCATCCTTGAAACCATCCACGGCGCACGATGCCAAGAATGTCGTTGCTCCCAAAAGGGCAACTGCACATAGCTTAGGCAGTGTCATAAAATGATTTTTCTTCATGTTTGTTAGGTTTTTAATTAGACTTATTAATTGTTATTTACGATTTTCGGATTTACAATTTACGATTTATTGATTTTCGATTTGATTAGGGAGTGATGCCGAAGACCTCTTTGATATAGGCGACGTTGCGTCCGAAGTTGTGACGGGTGTCGCGGACACGGGTGACATCGCGGCTGCGTTCTACCACCAACCAGCCATTCCAACCCATTTCATCGAGAGTTTTCTTGATTTTCGGCAGGTCTATCTCCGGATCTTCACGCAGGTTTACGCTGTCGGTATTCGATGCATGTATCTGTATGATGCGGTCTTTGCCAAGTTGTTTCAGCTCCTTCACGATGCACCGATGGTTGTCGGCGGCATCCTGGAAGTTATAGTAGATTTTTACTGCCGGACTTCCGACCGCTTTCAGCAGGCGGATGTTGTCCTTGGCAGAGAGCTGTGTGCGGATGCCGATGGTGATGCCTTGCGCCTGTGCCATCGTTCCTGCCACGCGCAGGCGGCTGATGAGGGTGTCGCGCTGGGCTCCCTTGTGCTTCCATTCGTGACCACTGCCACCCAGAGGGAGGAAGACGACCTTGGAACCGAAGCACCGTGCCGTCTGCAAACAGTCGCTGATCAGGTCTCTGTAGTTGTCACGGGTGATGAAGTTCTGGGCGAAGAAGCCGCTCATCGCCATGGACGGCACTTCGATGCCGAGCGAGTCGGCAACATGTTTGAACTTCGAGGCTTGCGCTTCGTCGCGCAGCTTGTTCTCGAAAAGGATGCGCTTGCCTAACGGTCCCATGTCAAGCTCCACGCCATTGGCACCGATGTCCTTAGACAATGCAAAGACACCGAGTTTCTGACGCTTCAGCATCATCCAGTCGCACGCTGCCACACGGTAGCGTTTCTGCACGTTCTGAGCATCAAGTGGGAGTGCCTGTACACACAACAACACACCCAGCAGAGCGGTTCTTAGCATCCTCGAAGTCATTATAAATTTAGGTCCTAAATAGGTAATAAAGTTAACTTTTGCTGTTTTATAGACGCATTAAACTAAGGATTGTCGCCACAAAATTAAAAAATATTTTTTAATCACCAACAATTTAAACAACTTTTTGTAGCGCTATCGAGCGCAATTCTTCAGCGTTTGTCCCTTACAGGGGATGAAAAAACTTCAAATCGAACGTGCGACGCAAGTCCTGTAAATCTCTATATAATAGCAACATACGGGACATACGTCGCATAAAGAACTACGTTTTCGGGCGAAAGTCGATCACCGGGGGCTCCAACTACATAGGTTTTGCACGCCAAACTCTAGTCAGGGGAGGTTACTGCCCTATGCCGAAGTCTGCCTGCTGGTCTTGTACCTCCTTCAGCAAACGAGTCTTCTCTTCCGGAGAAAGGGTGGAAGGAGAAGAGGAGGGAGTGGGTGCGACGGAATCGCGACCTACAAGGGAAGGGGAAGGAGGAACCGCAAGGGACAAGGCCTCGCAGAACTGACCTGGGTAGGGAACGCTTTCCAACTCGATGTCAGCAGGTGTGGGAGCATGGGTACCAGAGAACTGCACCTCGGCATGAACCTTGATCTTACCTGCCTTGCGGGTAGAACGGATGAGGACGGGGGCACTACCCCACTCTACCGCCCGCGGGTTAGCATTGATAGCGGCATCGCCGATGATTTCGCCCTCCCCTTCGACGGTGAAGACGATGTTCTCTTTAGCCAAACGACGAACGTTGCCGTTGTCATCGGTGACCTCACAGACAACGACAACAAAGTCGCTGCCATCGGCAACGAGAGGGGGAGCGAGGGAAAGCCCCCCAGCCCCCTGAAGGGGGTGCGCCGTGAAGAGCGAGGGGTTATCAACATAAAGGCGAAGCTTGGTTGAGCGGCGCGACGGCATCTTACGGACGGAACAGACGACCTTACCGTCAACAATTCCTTCTGCTAACATATTCACCTTCTGCCAGTTACGCTGGGTATAGCTGAACTCGCGGGCTTCCCAGAAGTTCCAGACGCGCTGGAAACAGACAGGGAGGTGGAGGGTTCTTGCCTGCTTGCTCTGGCAAGCGTCTCCTTTCGTCACCGAGCGGCAAGCGACCGAAGGGCGAGCGGAGGGTACGGGGAGCGTCCAAGACTTCTCGCCGTCGTAGAGGGAGAGGCGGACGCTGTCGCAATTGCTGAAGACAACGACATTACTGTCGGAGAACTGGGTCATCTCATGGGCGATATAGACGAAAGGAGCAGCTTTAGGTTGGGTCAACGCTCCCGTAAACATCGGTTGAGCATACTTAGGCTGCCGGAAGGCATCGTAGATGCCACCCCAATAAGGGTCGGGATGGTAGCCGCGCTGGTGGTCGAAAGGATGCCACTGTGCGCCACCGATAAACTGGTCGCCGGTGTTCACCAACTCCTGCATCGTCTTCGCTAAGGATTGAGCCTGCGTCAGCTGCGCCTTCTCCCCCCACGAACGACTGGCACGATTGAGGTTGTTGTGGGCATACCAGTCATCGACATACTCACCAAACTCACGCGTGAAAATGCACTGGTCGGGACGGTCGGCTTTCTTCTCGTCACCAGGCCAGCCATAGACGACATCGTAGTTTTCGCGCACACCTGCCGAGTGCATGTCGGCAGCAGCCACTGGCCGGTAGGGATAGGGATACTCGTCCTTGGTAATCTGCAGCGACTTCAGCGAGAAGTCCAACGGGAAGCGGGTCTCATTGAGAATCGGTTCCCACATCAATACCGAAGGATGATTGCGGTCGCGACGGATAATCTCACGGGTGTTCTGAAGAACCCGCGCTTCGAAATCGGGATTCTTCTTGTTCCAGTACTGCCAGCCGGGTGTGGCAACGATGATAAAAATGCCGATTTCATCGCAAGCATCCATGAAAGAAGGGTCTTGCGGATAGTGTGCCGTACGGATGATGTTGAAGCCTGCATTCTTCAGGCGTACCACATCGCGCCACTGCTGAGAGTTGGGAACGGCATTGCCCACGTAGGCGAAGTCCTGATGACGATTGGCACCGACAAACTTCCGGTAGCGCTTGCCATTAAGCCAGAAGCCGTCCTTGCCCTTGAACTCGAAGGAGCGGATGCCGATGCGCGTCTCTCCGCCGTCGAGAGTCTTGCCCCCGCTTTTGATACGGGTGACGAGCCGATATAGATAAGGTGACTCTGGCGACCAGAGATGGGGAGCCTTCAAGGTCATTTGTTGGTGAGCAGTGGCTGTCTGACACTCCGGGACAATAAGTTTGGTGCTGACCGACCGGAGTTTTTTGCCCATTTCATCGAACAAAGTCTGCTCAACCGTCACCGATTGCCGATGGGCAAGGTTGCGCAGGTCGGTGTCGATAAAGATGTCGGCACTGCGTTCTGAGATGTTGGCATAGTGGACGAAGATGCCACCGCCCGCCTGCTTGTTCTCCACGACAGGATCGGTGATGAACACCTCGTTCTTACTGATGAGCCACACGTCACGGTAGATGCCGCCGTGATAGGCGAAGTCAAGGGTGTATTGCGGCTTTCCGGGAGGATAACTGTTGTCGTTGGAGTTGTCGGTCATCACCGCCACCACACACGTGTCACCCTTCGACAGCCCATAGTCGGCCAAGTCGATGGTTACGGGCAGGTAGCCACCGAAATGCTCTCGTGCCAACTTGCCATTGACATAGAACCGCTGCTTGCCCATGACCGCCTCGAAGTGGAGTTCGGAACGGTCGGCAGGTACGACAAAGTGCTTGCGATACCAGGCTATGCCCTGATAGTTACGGCAGCCGGAGGCCTCTGCCGGTTCCAACTGCACACAATGGGGCGTGGAGACACGCTGCCACCGGGAGTCGTCGAAGGAAGTCTGCTCGGCACCCCGTACATCGCCGAGGTGGAAGAGCCAGTCGGGATTGAAATTCCAGACTTGACGTCCCTGGTCAGGGATGGGGAACAGTCCTGCAACTGAGGTGGGAAGAGTTGCCGCCGTGTGGAGAACGGCAGAGAAAAGGAGGACGATAAGGAGGGTTGATTTCTGTTTCATGACTTTTGATGGGTTATGACTACGCTGGTAGCGCAGTTTACGGGACAGGGGGGACTGTAGAAATGGATGACCGAGGGAATGCCTCGGTAGACGGGACACCTACTGAAGGGAGCGCAAGACACTACCAGTTGTCAGTGCGGAAGGAGCTGACAGGGAGTCCGTCGTGCATGAGGTCGCCATCAGTCCAGTCGTGGAAGCCGTAGCGCACGGCAACAGGAGCCTTGACAGCATCGCTCTTCACATAGACACGGTTGCGCTGTACCCACGCCTCAGCAGGATGGAAGACGCGGTCGCTACCTGCTATCTCAAAGCCCTTGCCTTTCGGTCCGCCATTGAAATAGACCCACTCCTTGCTACGATCGAAAGCTACCACGGCAGTATCGCCATGGAACTCAACGCTGCTATACTTAGCATAATCCGGTAAACCCTTAACATCATAGGTGTTGGACAACGCCAACATAGCCAGACGCTCACCGGCCTCACGCTTCTTTCGAGGGTGGATGCCATACTCTAAACCTGCATCCAACAGCACCGCCATGCGTGCGTTGGGAATGATCTCCTCAGCCTTCTGCTGCTGCTCACGCAGATACTGGCTATCTTTCCAGTTGACCAAACTGTAGTCATAGGGCGCAATCTGACAGTAGTAAAAAGGAAAGTCGCCCTGTTTCCACTCTGAACGCCAGCCTTCTACCATGCTTTTCAACAGTTCGGCATAGTAGCTGTACCGCGGAACATTGTCTTCACCCTGATACCAAAGCACACCACGCATGGTGTACCCGATGAGCGGGAAGAGCTGACCATTGTAAAGGGCGGTGGGACAACGCTGATTTAATTTCTTGACATCATCCTCTGTAATGGTCTGCTTTACCTGCGGAAAAGCACGCAGCCAGTCAGCTTTCATCCATGCCTCACAAGCGGAACCTCCGAAAGCCGTACAGATCAAGCCAACAGGAACACCTAAGGTGCGCCGCAAGGCGCGTCCGAAATAATAGGCGGTTGCCGAGAAGTCACGTACGGAAGCTGCATCAGCAACTTTCCATGCCCCGGCTTTGATGTCGCTTTGCGGTTTGAACTGTGCCGTCCGCTTGACATACAGCAGTCGCAGATTGCTGTCATTGCATTGCAGGAGTTCCTCGTTGGCACCCTCTACGGGCTGTGCCTTGAAGCCTTTCATCTGCATCTCCATGTTGGACTGGCCGCTACATATCCACACCTCTCCGATGAGGATATTCTTTAATTGAGTTTCCTTGCCGTCGCTGAAGGTGATGGTGTAAGGTCCGCCGGCAACGGGTGTCTGCACTTGCAGCTTCCAACTACCGTCATGGGCAGACCGCACCTTATACTCTTTCTTGTCCCAAGAGGTGGTTACCCGAACTACCTTGCCGGCATCGGCGGTACCCCAGAGGTTGCAAGCGGTCTGCTGTTGCAATACCATGTTGTCGCCAAATATCTTCGGCAACTTCACTTCTGCTTTTGCTGCTGCCAAACTACAAAGCGCAGCGATGAGGATGGTGAGTCTTTTCATGTTATCTATTGTTGATTACGTTCTTATCTGCTACCACTTGATTTGTACAGGTCCGAAGAGTCCGGCTGGCAACAAGCCCTCGCCTTTCGTGCGATAACGGGCATTGGTCCATATCCCGGCATAGGGCGGAGTGCCTGCATCCAGCCCCTTCAAAGCATTATGCCAAGTATTCACCACTTCGATGCGCAGGTCGTTCTTCCCTTTCCTGATGGCTTTGGTAACGTCAACCTCGTATGGAGCAGTCCAAGCGACGCCACAGTCTACACCGTTCAGATAGACATGAGCGAGGTCGTGCACCTCTCCGATGTTCATGACGACCCTACCCGATGGGTGATGCTTGAACTTAAAGGTAGTCTGATAAACAGCTTTTCCACTATAGAAACGAACGGCGGGCGTGCCAGCCTGCGACCAGTCATGAGGCAGCTGAGCCTGCAACTTCTCATGGTTCTCGATGAACTCCACCTGCCATGGCTGTTTTAAGGTGAGGCTGTCAGGCGTATGAGGAACTGCTTTTTTTTCGATGAAACCGTCGAAAAGCTCCACAAATACCGAGCCATTGGGAGGCAAGGAGAGTCGGATTTCCGAACGGTGAGCATTGCTTGGCATCTGATATAAGGTGCGCCGACCTGTCACGGCATCTGTCAAAGCATAACAAGATGCCTTCTCCCGGAACGATGCCGTAAAGGAACGTGCCCTGTCTTCCTGGTTGGAAAGGAAATAGATATGCGTGTCATCAGCTCTCCTGACATGCGCATAGGCAATATGTTCTGGCAGGACAACATCGCGCTCCATGCCAAAGCGGGAGAAATCTTCCTCTTCATAGGGCTGGTCGATGACCACTACCCCCGCCTTTCGGAATGAATCTATCTTGGCGAGTATCTCTTGGGTATAGGTAGCCGGGATGGGATGTGCGGGATTAGACTGGGGATTGTACTGCGGAACGACCAGCACACGATACTTGGCACCACCAGGAAGGACGAGGCAGCCATCTTGGACAGAGGCAAGATGGAGTAACGCATCCTTGTTGACAGAATCGTAATGATAACCGCGAAGGGCGTTGACCCAGTCCTTGGTGTCGACAATACCTGCTGAATGCCACACACCGACAGGACTCTCCGACATGGGTTGTCCGTCGTTGGCAAGACGCTGCGACTCTGCCGCCACACGCTTTTCTCCGAAGATTCCGGGAAGCATGGGGAGCAGACGCTCAGGAAGGACAGCCCGGCTGGGCATCTCCTCACCTGTAAAAACGGCGATATCGACGACAGGGCGCCCACTCTGAAGCATATCCTGACAGCGGGTGATATAGTCAACAAAACCTTTCGACTCGCTATACCACGTATTGTCACGCTGGAAGAAAAGCCCGATTCCATCGAGAGTCATACCCGGTTTGCGGTCCATCCACGGGTTGTGTGCCGTGACATGGAAGAAGAGCTTGTTCATGCCCAAGGCGAAATTGCGGTCGAGCAGGGGCTTAATCATCGCCGGTGTCTCGTTCCATACGCCACGCACCTCTGTGAACCCCTCTGCCTGAACGACAGGCTTGCCATAGACATGCGCACCACTGATGGCATCAAGCATGTCGTTGGGCTTGTCGTGGGTGGGGGAATTCAGCCAATACTCGCCCATTGGGAGGTCGGCATATTTGTAGTGTTCAAGTCCGTCGCTGACCATCGTGGGGGCAACGCTCTCTGACGAGAACTGCATCCCCATCTGATGAGCGCGGTCGCGGACTGTAACAAAGAAGACTTCATGGATGAGGTCATTGATGGTCTGGCGGACATCACGCAGCACCTGCTCACTCTTTGCTGCCGACTCGACTGGGATGCCTGCCATCACGGGCAGGTATGGCAGGAGGTCGTAGCCACGACGGACACGGAACTCAGCGGCAAAGTTGCTGCTCCAGTTCTGTCCGCCACACTCCCAGGAGTCAACATGCAGGACTCGAAGGGGGGAGGAGGCTACGCTATCAGCGTAACTTTCGGAACCAAGATGAGCAGGACGGGAGGTTGGGACGGTAGCGATGGCATCGCTACAGACGGAACTTGAGCGGGAAAGGGTGTCAAAACGTGCAAACCAATGGTCTACCTGCTTATTGACAGCAGCCTTAGAGAACTTGTCGCACTCTAAACCCTTGCCGCCACCAGCCGTCGCATTGGTATAGCCCGTAGAGGTATGCCCCACACGAACGATGAGGTATGAGGAGGTGGATTTGATGTTAGAAGTTGACGAACGAATGATTCCAACCACTTGGTTTCCGCGCAGTTCCAAAGGAACGATGACATCCAATGGCACACAGTCTGCATCTGGGAGTTGTTCTTTTGTCGATGCTGGGGCTATACGCCAAAGGTAGCCCGCCTTTCCTTCCCAGTTATCAATACGTGGACGACTGGTGAAGACGGCATTTTTCAGTCCGAGACGTGGCCGCCACTTAAAGGCATCAAGGTCTTCGCTGCCCGGCTCTGTTCCAATGGGAGTCCACGACAGCCGCCAATAGCGGGCGGTAGTAGGCGGAAAGGCAAAGGTGGTATTGTAATCGTAGTTCTGCCAACCCTGACGAGGAGGTACCAGTTGCCGTACAAGACGGAACGTGATGCCATCGTCGGAAGCCTCTACCGCCATGCGCTGAGCCTGCATGTTGGTGCCATTGGCAGCGATTTCAACGTTACGGAAGGTCTGAGGCGTAAGGCAATCGATCTGGAGCCATGCCGGAGAGGAGGCTGTATAGACTCCCTTGGCATTACGGGTCATGGTGGGAGACAGGGTAATACAGGGTTGCGGCAATGTCGCAACAGACTGAACAGACATGGGTGATGAAGCGGAGGCTGATGCTATCGGTATGGCGAAGGTGGCAATGTCTTCATAAAAGCCGTTGAAAGCTTTGGGGCGTGGTAGTGTGATACCGCCACTGATGAGTTGCCGAAGATTGCCTGTGACAATGGTATCGCTATAGACAATCTTCTGCATGGACTCCGCAGGAGTTATCCACGGACCACCAGCCAAGGCAAAGCCATCGCAGATATGAATACCCATCTTCAAACCCAACGAGTCTGCCTGTTGCATGGCATAACGCACCATCTCCCAGAAAACAGGAGAGAGCTGCTCTGCCCTACCCTCATAGTCAGGCTTCTCTGAAGAACTGCGGATAGGCATGAGATAGAATCCACCCAAGCCGACATCCTTCATCCCCTGCAGGTCGGCACGGATGCCCTCCTTCGACACCGCCCCATACATCCAATACCAGAATGTCCAGGGCTTGGCTGAAGGGAGGGATTGCGCTGACAACGCAACATACAGGACAAGGATGATGATAGCAATTCGTTTCATTTTACTCAAATCGAAGAATAGCTGAGAGGTAATCCATATGCTTTGACCAATAGGGTTGTGCCGACGGACCGTTCAAGTCGGTGGTGTTCACCTTGTTGCGCACGGCAGGAATGACTTTCAATATAGAGAGTCCTGTCCCCGGTAAGTTGTACAGCAGCTCATCACGACCGTCACGCGGTTGGTAGACACCGATATAGGCATCTGAGGTCTCAATGCCAAGACTGCCCTCTGTAGTGTGGAGTTGCATCCACGACACATGGGAGAAATAGCCTTTGAACTCAGGATAGTTCCAACTCTCACCCGGAACAGGGTCGTTATAGTCATTATGCCAATAGCCATACTGCGGGCCTTCCTGACGGTTCTGCCATACACGGTATGGTCCGTTGCCTACCCATGACTTACTTTTGACGTTCTGCTCTGGATAGTCGAAACAGATTCCCATCAGATCAACAACACCATTGAAGGCATACGTTACATGCATATAGATGCCACCGTCTTTCAAGAAACGCCAAGTCACCTGCTCGACAGAGCCATGGCGATAGGATGCAGTAAGTGTACTGTCGCTGACGGTAAAGCCTGCGAACTGCCCCTGATCTGCATATTCCGTGTATTGTGTCTTTTTGTTGAAGGCATCCTTGTCATCATGGTTATAGAATCCATCTTGGGAACGGTCGGCACGCTTAGCGGCAACAAAGCGGGGACCATTGCCAAAGGAGATGTTCTTACCTCCTACCATGACACCCATCAACCTGCCTGTAGTCTTGGAGAACGTGTATACACGACTGCCTTGCTTCACTTGCAATTGTCCGTTGTCCTCGGTTACGGTATAGGTTTGGGTATGATGTCTGACGGCATTCTCATTCAGGCTGCCTGCCGAGTTCTTGGACCGGTGACTCCACGTGAAGATTTCATGTCCCTGAGGGTCCGTAGCAATCAGTTGCAGAACGTCAGCCTTATCCTTGGGCAGTGGTATGGTACCCGTCTGTCCTGGTGCAATATCGGGAGAAAACAGTTTACCTTCTTTCAACACCTTCTGTGCCGATTGTCCATAAGCAGGCATATTCAGGAGTCGGTAGCTGAATTTGCAATCGCGAAGATTGATAAAGCTATAGTTGTTCTGCACCTGAACAGCATCGTCTTTCCAGTTCTTCACCGTTACGGGACTCCATATCTCTTTGATGGTATAGAAGGAGCCTTCCTTCTCCATGTGGGGACCTACAATGCCGTCGCTGCCGAAGTTGCCCATACAGTCAACGATGTTATCACGGTCGGTACGGACGACACCCTGGTCCATCATGTCCCAGAGGAAGCCACCGACACAACGGGGATTGGACATCATCAGCAGCCAGTAGTCTTTCAGTCCGGCACCATGTCCGCCGTCATAGAGTCCATGCAGGAACTCCGTCGGCATGAACAGTTCTTTTTGACGCATATATTCTGCCGTCTCACCCCATGACCGATAGTGCTTGGTCTCGAAGCCGTTGCGGTTAGCCCAGGGATAGAGGACGACACGATTCTGCGGATCCCACCGCCCGAACTCACCATCAAGTTCGTAGTTGAAGCCTCCCTCGTTGCCATTGCTCCAGAAGATGACTGAAGGATGGTTGACATCGCGTGTCACCATCTCCTTCACCAACTGTTGTCCGATGACGGTTTCATGAGCCCAATGCCAGCCAGGAAGCTCATTCTCGACATACAAGCCCAACGAGTCGCAGGCATCGAGGAACTCTGGGTCGGCAGGATAATGTGACAGACGGACAGCATTCATATTCATCGACTTGATGAGAAGGACATCTTCTATGTTCTTTGCCTTGGATAGGGTGCGTCCTGTCTCTGGCCGGAAAGAGTGACGGTTGACACCTTTAATGATGACTTTTTTGCCGTTGATGAACAAGCCATCTTCAGCTGCACCCTGCACATGAGGGTACTTCAGATTCTCGCCAGTGAACGTATGACGATACTCTATGGTGCGGAAGCCGAACTTCTGACGCTCGACATGTAAGGTCTTACCCTGCTTGTCTTTCAAGGTGAAGATGGCAGTATAGAGATTAGGGGTCTCTGCAGTCCACAGTTTCGGATTGCTGACGGTGAAATCGACTTTTGCCACATCACTTGCTACAGGTATGACGGGACTCGTTGCCACCTTCTTACCTTTTGCATCGACGACATCGACACATACAGAACCGCCTGCAACAACACGGCTGAGGAAGACATCAGAACGGAAACGACCGTTCATATCGGCATTGACGGCAACGCGACTGATGTTCTGAACCGGCTTGGCAACAATAAAGACAGGCCTCCATATACCACCAAAGTTCCAGAAGTCGGCACGACGTTCAGCCAGGTTCACCTGTGAGTTGGCACTCTCTTTGGACACCTCTACCTCAAGTCTGTTTTTCTTGGAACCAAAGAAGATACGGTCGGAGACATCGAAGACAAAACGCGTGAAGCCTCCCTGATGGAGTCCGCTGCCCGCCTTTCGCCCGTTGACAGTTACCTTGGCATCGGTGAACACCGCCTCAAAGACCAGCTCTATCTGTCGTCCCTCCCACTCTTTCGGGAGCGTAAACTCATATTTGTAAAAGCCTTTCTCGTCGGCTATGCCTTCCGGCTTAGCCTTGCCATAGAAGCGCATACCATACTGATAGGTGCCGAAGCCCTGCAACTCCCAACAGGAAGGAACGCCAATCTTCGTCCACTTGCCGGCATTCTGCCCATCAGTACACTTGAAATCCCACTGCACCATGTCGTCACAACCGTGACCAGAAAGGTACTTCCGTTGCGTTTCCACAACAGACTGAGCCTGCGCAAAAGCGCAAAGCCATATTAAAGCGATGCTACAAACAATTCTTTTCATACTTATGAAAAGACGTTTGGAACCGGCTTTTGTCTATAAAGAGAACCGTTAATCTTCCGAGAGGCGAATGCGAAGGATATAGTTGCGACCTTTGTCTATGCTGTATTTCTTCAATACGCCGGGGCCGCATGAACCGTTTCCGAGTCCTAAGACGGCACAGTCGATACTCAGATATGTGGCATCAGCCTCCTTCAGTTCGTCATCATGCTTGACAGAAGCAATGTCTTCGGCTGTATAATGCAAGGCACTGAAACTGAAAGGAGCGTCAACAGCCTCGACACGGAGTTTCTTTCCCTTCTTCGTCTTCAACAAGACAACCGAGCAATCCTCATGGTTTCCACTGTCTTGCGGACGTGGATAGTGGGTGTATTGCTCTGAGACGGTGGATTTCCACCAGCCGATATGTGTACTTTCTTTGCGGTCGGGATAGCTCTCCCATGGTCCTCTGCCATACCACTCCAACTGTTCATACGCTTTGGGAAGTTGCAGACGCATTCCAAGACGCGGCAGTTCGGGCAATTCTTCCAGACAACTATAAGTCTGTTCGGCAAGGATAGAACCGTCTTTCAAGCGCTTCATGGCTGTCGTGACCCTTATCTTTCCACCTCCTTCAAACTCATATTCTTCAGCACACACACCTGGGGGGGTACCGCACAGACTCAAAACGACAGGCTTATCGAGCTTGCATCGCTTCCAATCTTTTGCCAACCAGTTACCGAAACCCGTATCGTTGTCGGTAGGAGCACGGTAGAACTGCGGCTGAACACCGTCAATATCTGACAGTGGATGGTCATGGAAGACTGTAATCACCGACTCATCGACATCATAGTCACTGCCTATCCGTTCTATTTTCGGCTCCTCCTCTATGACAGTGATCTTTCCATTCGGATTCCTGAAAGCTTTTTTCAAAGGTTCTTTCTTCTTCAATTTAGCCTTTAACTGAGGCATTGTCAGCGTTCCTTGCTTTGGCAACTGGAGTTGTTTGCCGTTATTCAGCAATGCCAACATATTATCGTTCAATGCAAACTGATTGCTGACCACTTTCTCACCAGCACCATTCTGCACTGTCAGTAACAAGCGAACATCCTTTTGGGAAGACGAAGGATAGTCAGTCAGGCGCGTAACGACAGAACTGTCTCCTGGCAGGGTGACAGGCAGCTTCAGCTTGCCATGCTTCACTTCCTTGCCGTTCTCCGTCTTACTATAAGTCAAGGTGAAGCCTTCCAATCCAATATGGTGGTGGCGGTTGATGACAAAGATATCCTTCCCATGCTGCACCAACTGCACGGGTGAATAGACATGGCGCACCTCTTCCAACTTTGGTGTCCACTCACGGAAGCTACGCACAATGCCGTTCAAGCAGAATGCCTTCAGGTTTGGTTTATCGCCGAAGTCACCACCATAGCGGATGGGTAGGGATTGTTGCGGCAATGCCGCAACAGACGGAACGGAAGAAGACGGCTTTGTAGCGGAGGAGGAGGGCGGGAGTGCTATTCCTTGGTCTACCCAGTCCCAGATAAAGCCGCCAAGCAAACGTTTGTTAGAATATATCTCATCCCAATACTCTTTGAAGTTACCCAAGGCATTGCCCATACAGTGCGCATACTCGCTGGTCATCACAGGACGGGTGTCGTTCTTTCGCTCTGCAATGGAGAGCAGATGCTCCCAACGGGCATTTTCCGCACGTTCCTTATCACTCCCCTCAGCGATACCCGGGTTGAGATATTCCTGTTCAACTCGTGGATAGAAGCGACTCAACACATCAACCGTCTTGGGGTCTGTCTGCGGAAAATTCCTTTCGGAATACTTGCCAGGCACATAAGGTGTCTGTGCACCTTCGTAATGAACGAAGCGTGTGGGATCGAACTCATGCAGCCATGCAGCCATCATTGCATGGTTTGCCCCGTAGCCACTCTCATTGCCTAAGCTCCAGAAGACCACACACGGATGGTTCTTATCGCGTTCAGCCATGCGTACCGCACGGTCTATAAACGCATCACTCCAATCGGGTGTCGACGCCAATGTGCCTCTCAGCCCGTGAGTCTCCAAATCTGCTTCATCCATGACATACATCCCGGCACTGTCACATAGCTCATACCAACGCGGAACGTTAGGGTAATGTGACAAACGGACAGCATTGATGTTAGCAGCTTTCATCATGCGGATGTCCTGCTGCATACGCTCCTCTGTCATCACACGCGCCGTCAATGGATCGTGTTCATGACGGTTGACACCACGGAACCGCACAGGTTTTCCATTGACCAAAAACTGCCCATCCTTGATTTCCAACCACCTGAAACCGATTTTCTGACGTGCCTGCTCGGTAATGTTCCCTACAGAATCTTTCAAACAGATGGTCAGCGTATAGAGATTAGGAGTCTCTGCAGTCCATTGCTTAGGTTGTTTCACAACAGTTTCCATACGTACAAACTTCCGTTCACCACGCTGCGGGAACCATTCATTCATGCGAGAAGCCTTATGGTTGAGGTCTAATACCGTCTCTGCATCTGTCTGACATGTTGCCAACACCTGTCCTTGAGCATCGGAGACCGTTGCCACGACCTGATAACCGGCGCCATCCTGTCCTTGGAAAACTTGCAGACGAGGGTTGATTTGCAACAGAAAATCAACTCCTTCCTGAACAGGAAGGGTGCGAACGGCATAGTCTGTCAACCGCACGTCGGGAGTATGATAAAGTAACACATCGCGATGGATGCCGCCAAAACGCCAGAAATCCTGATCTTCCAAATAGCTGCCGTCACTGTATTTATACACTTCCACAGCAACCTGATTCTGTCCTTGTTGCAAGAAACGGGTGATATTGAACTCGCTCGGTTCCATAGAACCTTGAGAATAACCTACACGCTGACCGTTCACCCAGACGTAGAAAGCTGACTGAACACCCTCGAAACGCAGGAAAGTCTGCCCTTTCTGCCAACCACTTGGCAACATAAACGAGCGCCTGTATTGTCCTGTCGGATTCCGTTCTATGTAGGTCGTCCATTCTTTCTTCGGCTCTGTCGTTACCCTTGGCGGGTCTATCTTGAACGGAAAGCCTGCAGAGACATAGATGGGAGTACCATAACCGTTGACCTCCCAGTTGGCAGGAACCGCCAACTGCGTCCAGGCTGCATCGTTGAAGTCTGTCCTATAGAAGTCAAGGACACGCTCTTCAGGTGTCTTCGTCCACCGAAACTTCCACATGCCATTGAGTGACAGTTGCCTGTCGCCACACTTCTGCCCGTAAGGAATAAAATAAGCACGCGCCGGCTCACGGTTGATTTGCAGCACATGGTTGTCTTCCCAGTCGTGATGCTCCTGTGCCAATGACGGCACAAACGGCATAAACAGGACGAAAACGCCAACAATAGACTTTCTCATTGCACTTCCAGTTCTTTAAATTCTACTTCATTGTTTGCGATATGCAGGGTATAGGTACCTGCATTGATTTGTGTTCCCGTAGTGGTACTCAGCATCTTGTACTTGTTGGGAGTTGGTGGGAATGTCACATCACGGTCAACCAATACGATATTCTTTGAGTCGGTAATGGTCATTCTTGCCGTTACTGGCAGACCAGTCAGATTCTTATAGCGGAATCTCAAGGCATATTCTTGACCAAGTCCGGGAGTGATGATGAATGAAGTACCTGTTGCCGATGCAGCAACCTTACCTTTCTTCTGGACGGGTTCATAGACGGATGCAGGACGTTCCTCAGTATCTTGCGGCAACAATTCCTTGGGCAGCTTGGCAATGGTATCAGAATCAAGACCGTGCCAATCAACAGTTGATGCCCTGTCTGGAACAGGAATGTTGGAATCACCTTTCAATGCAACCGCTATACCGCAGATGACAGCCTGCCCAGCCTTCACTTCAGGGAAGCTGATATGGAGCTTTCCACCCTCAGACTTCGCATTAACCACACGCTTCATGGCACCACAATAGCCAGCTTCCGCCCATGGGTCGAGATCGTTGATAAGGGTATCTCCGTTGATGGCGACATCAAAGATACGCAGTCCTTCGTAGTCACTGGTCTCCGAACCATCACGTCCGTGCCACGGCTCCACGAAGTATAGCTCTACACGATATTCTCCGTCAGGAACAGGAAGGTCGTACCAAAGGCGATGACGACCAAACCGGAAGAACTGAAAGAGTTCGTCGCTCTTCGTTCCACGAATATCATTGGTGATGTGCCGCTGGCTGGCTTGCAACGCATTGATACCCTCAAAGTCCTGTCCCCACGAGTGACTGAAGAGGGTGTCATCAGCTTGCCACCACTGACCGAATTCATCTTCGAAAGCATCTCCGCCACAATTGACGCGGTAAAGATAATGGTATCCTTCGGCAGCTTTCACCAGATCAACATTTCTATCGGCAGCGATGGGGAAGGATTTATTGGTTCCTGACTGTGCTACATAGCGGTTGCGATACATGTAATAGGCAGGAGTAGGCTCCTCCCATGAGGTTACGAGTCCCTTATAGTTGATAGGCCCTATCTTGTCGATGCGCCTTAACGCCCCATCTGGTTGCACCCTGCCTGGGTTGTCGTGGGAGTTGAATATCCATTGGAAATGTCCGCAGACGCTATCTTTCGCACTTTCTGCAAGCCGCGCCTTTGTTTCGAGCAACTTGGTAAATGACTCTTCGCTATATTTAGCATCACCGTGAAGATCTATGGTACGCCAAGCTCCATACTCACCATTCAGCAACTGAGACGGTTGCTTCAGTTCGTTATCGTAGTTTTCAGCACTTCCGCCGTAGGTACCACTCCAGTTCTGAATGACATTCCAGTCTGTTCCCTCCCCTCCATTACATGTAGTGATGGCACGTTGGTCACGGCATGTGGGGTCGAGACCACGTATAATGTCGCTGCACTCCTCGGCAAACTGCTTGGGAAGTACACTCTCGTTTTGCAAGCCCCATAGAATAACAGATGGTGAGTTGCGCCGTTCCTTAATCCAACGCACCAGCAAGTTCTTGAAATTCCGGCGGAACTTCGACGTATCATACCAGATATGTGCCGAGAACTGACTCCAGAACAGGATGCCTTTCTCATCGCACAGCCGCTGATAGAGCAAATTATGTGGTTGATGAGCTTCGCGAAGTGCATTGAAACCAGCATTGGAAATCTGCTTCACACGTGAACGAATCTGCTCCGGACTGAAGGCATGACTGCCGCCAAACAAATGGTCGTACTCACAAGTACCATTGATAAAGACGGGCTGTCCGTTTAGGAAGAAACGGCGGTCATCGGCAGGAATGCTGTCGGCTGATGCCATACGAGCCCGCAATACCGGCCATGATATGGATCGAATTCCAAAGGGGGTGGTTACCTCGTCAATGGTTTTGTTGTCGCGCTTGAGCATCGTAGCCAAAGAATATAGGTATGGATCTTCGATACTCCAGCGGTGAACGTCGACAACTTGTTCGGCATGGCGGAGCGTCTTGGTCTCTCCTGCCTTCAGAGTGAGCGGTTCGGCATGGCGGAACACCTGCTTGCCTGAAGCCAGCGTAAACTTATTGACCACTTCGACGGTCTGTGTCAGCTTGGTATAGTTATGTACTTCCGTCTCAACAAACACGCTATCGCAAGCAGCATTGTTCCAGATGTGAACGCCGAAGGGTTCTATTCGGACAGCATCTGTCTCTATCAGACTGACCGGACGGAAGATTCCGAAAGGCTGACTACCCTCGCTGAACCCCCATTCTGACGAGCATCCACCGCACACCCAGGGCGATGCTGTCTGCATGGCAGGATGCTCTACCGCCACTTTCAATTCGTTTCTGCCGTCTTTCAAGTGGTCAGTGACATCAAGTGTCCATACTGTTCGTCCCACCAACTCCTCTGGATACTTATGTCCGTTGAGGGTGACGGTGGCGTAAGTCCCCACACCTTCAAATTGCAGGAAATAACGTTTTCCTTCCAGTTTCTTCGTATTGAAGGTCTTATTGTAAGTAGCCTTGCCGTGCAGGTTGCCGTGTCGCAGCTGACGGTAGCCGTAATAGTCGTCAAAGTTATGGGGAATAGTAATGGCAACAGGCTTCTCGCCATGCACAGCACCCGTCCACCCGTCATTCAAAGACGTAATGTTGCGACGCCCCTTCTGCTCAGGAGCAGGGAACTTCACCTCGCTCCGCCCCATCGGAACGCTCGTTGCCACAGCGATGCCTCGCTGTTGGTCGTTGTTGACAGCACAGTAGAAATGATAGACCACCCCATCATGTTTCACCACATAGCTCTTATGAGCAAACATCTCATCGTAAGGTTTCGACGGAACTATCAAGTCTTGTCCGTTCCAGTCCTGCCAATGGATAAGGTCACGACTGACGGCGAAGGTGTTATAGGCGTTATATTTACGGGCTGGATTATAGGCTGAGAAGTAGAACATGACGTAGAGCGGAGCCTCACCCCTGCCCTTTTTCCGTCCGACTGACGACGTTGAGAGGTTCATCTTTACAATCTGGGCATCGCCAGTGATGATTCCCGGAGCCTCATGACTATATACCGGATTGCCACGATAGCGCCTCCACTTCTTCAGGTCGTTGGAGAGAGCTATTCCGATACGCTCTGCCTTCAGGTCGTTGGCGGGGTTTACACCACCTGCATTATAGAACATCATGAAGCGATACTTCGCCAATTCTTTTGGCAATAGGCTTTTCTTGTTTGCCTTGACATCCTTAATCTGATAAATAGTACTCTTATATTGCGTCAGTTTTTCCCACCATTGCACATCCTTATCGGTGATACTAAGCAGCGGTTTGTCGTCCGACTGCCATTCGTGAGCCTCGCTCGGATCTCCTTCTGTCCATGCCAGACCGATGTTCAGCGGTTCGCGTACCGCCTCATAACCAGTCCCGTGACCGCCGATATAGGTCATCCAGTATTTCTTTTTGAAAGGCATGATGTCGTAACTTCCTCCCCACGTCCAATCGATAAGTGCAGGAAAGCCGCCTCGCTGGTTCATGTCCCAGCCGTCATTCTTGTAGGATAGAATGCGCCCCGTGGTCTTCCAATGCAGCAAGTCGTCGCTGACAGCCATCCAGGTTTCATATCCTCGTCCGTCCAAACCGTCCTTTCCGTTGTAGACTACGTAAGTCATATACCACCTGCCTCCTATCCTAAATACTGTAGGACAGTCTATCTTATGGTAATTGTCCGCGGGAGCCACCACCATACCATATTTATATGGAGTGCGCACCTCGTCGTAGATGCGTTGCATCTCGGTCTGAGACAGACGTTGTCCATACGCTGTCAAACAGGCAAAAAGGCATATCAGAAAGAAGTATCCCTTTACACTTACGTACAGTTTCTCTACACTTTTCGTTCTCATCGCTTGTTCTTTTCCTATTTCATAAAGAGCCAATCCACTTCATTTCCGGCACCATTCAGTCCGCAATCGCGCAACTTGATAGCTGAAGTCGTAAATCCTGCTACCATGATGATACCCTTGGGCAGACGCAACGTGTGGTGACCGGCAGCCAGAGAGTACTGGTGTATGTTCACCTTCGGCATCTGTTCGAGACTGACAGCATTGGTCAGTATCGGCTCCGCCTGCCCATATTCATTACCTGTAGCATCGATTTCGAGTTTCGGAGGTGCCGCCCACTTGCGGTCGTCGTCTTGGAAGAAGCCCACCAACAGCTTTACCGGCACGGCAGACTCAAACTCTATGGTTGTTCCGACGATACGAGTGGTATCCCTGTTCAGCACGATAGCGTGCATGTCTGCCAGTTCCGGTGCCACAGCATCCACCTTGGTGTCCTCCCGATTCTCAAAGATAACAGCACCTTTTTTAAGCGGAACTGTCTTTACGGGGCTTATCAGCCTGATATCGGCACGTTTCGCCGGTGCTATCTTCACGCCCGTTTCGACAACAGGATGCTTCATCTTCTCAATGTTTGCTTTCAGCGCATCCAGTTCATCCTGATAGACTGAAGCCAGTTCGCGCCATGTTTTCATCTTACCTCCGTCGCCTCCGACCGGTATCCGGCGTTGAGCGGTCTGCATAGAGTTGGCATACAGGTAAGTATCATCTGTCAGACGAGCCAACTGTTGCCATGTCTGCTGACTCTTCTCCAGGTAAGGCAAGGCTGCATCAAGAAACTTGATGTCTTTCGACCATTTGTAGTTCAACACCTGCTGAGCAGCCAATACCTTCAGGCGGAACGACTCAGCAAAAAGCCGGTAGCACTCCATGTCATTGCGCAGGCGTTGCAACTCGTCAGCATGTCGGGTGGGTTGTGCCGTTATTTTCTTCATGGCTTCAACGGCACGCTGCCCGTGTTCCACGCATTGGTCAACAATATCGAGCGGCAACTCGCCCACATGAGGCTCGTGCTTCCACTCCCGTTCAACGTATTCTATTAACTTCTCACCCTGTGGTCCGCAGCTTTCGTAAAAGCCGGGATAGATGGTGTACTTATAGGGATTGACGAGTTGGGCAGCCTTCATGCCGAGCAAGAGGGTCTGGCGGTTACCCTCGGTGATGCCAAAGCGCCGCAACAGCTTCGGCGCTATCTCTCCGCTCTCGTCGTAAGCAGCAAGAATATATCCTGCCGAGAGGGTGTCTATACCATAATAGTCTGCCAACTGCTGCTTCCAATACGTCTGGTCAGCTCCGCGTTGGTCGTTCCATGCATAGCGACCCCACGCCTTGTACCACATCCAGTCGCGATCCAACTGTTTCTGCCGCTCTCCGTTTGGCAGTTTGTCAGCCGTATAGGGCCAGTCCCAATACGATGCCTGGGGATAAAGATGCAAACCTTTGGAGTGGTGAACTCGGTGCATTGCCTGCACGGTTTTCTGCGTAAACGACGGCGAAGACCATCTCCACGGCTCAAGATTGGCAAGTATATGCACGTTGTCGATGTGTACCGGTGCGGCTTCTGCCAACTGCCGGTGGGTCTCTCCCCACGGTCCTCCCGGCTCGTATGTCGTCAGCGACTCGCCGGTATATTTCGACATGGTGTAGATATTAGGATAGAGTGGCAACGATTCGCGCAGCACCAACGGTCCGTCGGTATCGTGGGAGCGCAGCACAACGGGTGGTAGTGCGGCATCGGCACCAAGGTGTGAGCCGTCGCCAGCGATTCGTCCGGTTGCCATCAGTCCGTCTTTGATGCCGGGAATGATGGTTTCTTTCATCCATTTCACGTCGTCGTCAATGGTCGCCATAGCCTCTCCGAGACATACCAGCAGTCCTACGTGCGGATATTTCTCGATAAAGGCGGCAATACTCTTGCGCGTATAGTCGGCTATGAGTGGGGTGATGGGGCGGTGACGGTCCTGCGTCTTCAGCCCATAATGGTCGGCAAAGGGCTTGCTGAGGATGATATTGTAGAACATCTGAATGACCCAGATGCCCCTGCGGTCAGCTTCTTGGGTCAGGAAAGAGAACATCTCCTCGTTCTTCTTGAACGTTTCCTCGTCTACTTCCAACGCAAAAGGATAGTCTTTCAGTTTTACCAACGAGGCAAAGGGGTGTCCGTTCCACAGGTAGAGGGAGTTGAACCGGTTCTCGACCATCATGTCCAAGTATTCCACCCACTGCTGTTTGTCGTAGAACCACGGGAAGTTTTCAGGGGTATAGGGGTATTCATAGACACCATGACCGGGCAGATATTCGGTCTTCTGCAACCCGATGCAGGTACCGCGCATCACCATTCCCGGTGCCGACTCCATCGGTTCCACCCGCAACTTGCCGCTCTGTTTCACCTGTTCTGCATATTCCACCGCACCATAGATAAGTCCTGCACCGTCGTGGGCAAGGATAACGATTTCCTTGTCGCGCTGGGGTTGCAAGGCAAACTGCTCACGCCACGTCTGGCTTTCTTTTACCGTAGTGGCAGCAGGAGTGCTCTTCACCTTGAGCAACTGGTTGGGGCTCTTCAGCATGAAGCTGATACGGAAGTCGGCTTTCTGCCGTTTTCCATCGTTTGTGACAACTACCTGATAGCCGGCTGCCGTGAGCTTCTTCTGCAAATACTCGGCAGCATACTGTTCACGCGGACTTGCCTGCTTACCAGTCACCACGTTAATGCGTTGTGAAAAGGCCGTCGTCAGGACGGAAAGCAGCATCAATATACCTACAACAATTCTCTTTCTCATGTCTGTCTATTGTTTCTTTATCTTTGTATTTCTATCCCTTCATGACCTCACCTCTCGCCAGTACTGGCATCATCAGGCGCAGGTCACCAGAATACCACATTTTAACCATGCGAGTACCACACGTTGGTACGAACAGTACCATGCGTTGGTACGAGCAATACCATGCGTTGGTACGAGCAATACCATGCGTTGGTACGAGCAGTACCATACGTTGGTACGGACAGTACCACACGCTGGTACGGACAGTACCAAGCCGTGGTACTCATCTGGTACCATTACCTCAACTTCCTGAGGTCTATCTGTTTGTATGCCATCCGCTGCCTTCTCCACGTGTAGAGGCAATGCAACGTACCGTCTTTTCCCTGTATGATGGCAGGGTAGCTGTACTGGCTGATGGGCGAATCTTCGAGTGTCAACGCATGACTCCATCGGGTTCCGTCGTCCGAGAGGGCTATGCTGACGGGTGTCCGCGGTCCTTTCTTCGTGCCGGGAAGGGTTTCAAAGTCGTTATATATCAACACATGCCGACCGTCTTTCAGCGTTACCGCATCCGTACCACTTTGGTTGTTGGGAACATCTGTAAGGGTTACTGCCGACCAGGTGTCGCCATGATCGCTGCTAAACGATGTTGCCAACTTGCCATTACGGGTACGCATGAGCACCTGCAAGCGACCGTCTTTCAGCTTCAAGATGCTTGGCTGGATGCAGTCGATGGGGTGTCTGCCGTCCTGCAGAGCCGTTCCTCCGGCATCAGGAGCCTCGATGTCTTCGGCTGAAGAAACTGTACCAGCCTTCATGTCCTCGGTACGCATCGCCGGTTCTGCCTCAACAGGACCTACATACTTCCATTGTCGGGTGGCAAGGTCGTAGATTTCCACATGGAATTTCCATCCGTTTCCCTCGGTACTCGACCCGCAAAGGAGCCGGTTTCCAATAAGTTCCGGCTTGTTCTTTACAGGTCCTATGAAGCCTTTCGGCAGTGGTTCGCGTGCACTCCACGTGCGTCCGCCGTCCTTCGACTTCACCACCCAGCCCGTCCAATCGGCTACCTTCAAGCCGATTTTATAGAAAAGCCACAACTCCCCGTTGGGCATCAGCGTGAGAACAGGATTCCAGCATGCCTTCCGGCGGTAGTTTTTCAGGGCTTCCTGTGCCTTCGTCGCGTTTGTTGCGTTGGCAACGTAATATACAGAACCGCTATTACCACAGACAGGACCTGCCCCGGCAGGGGTTGAGGCGGAGGTAATGCCCGCCAGTTCCGCATCCTTCGTACCGAGTTCGAAGACCCCGTCGCCAGCCAGGATAGGCTCACTCCACGTGTCGGAGCCTTTCTTCTTGATGCTTACCCAAATACATACGTCAGGATTGCGTTCGTGCTTACCACCGAAGTAGGCTGCCACCAAGTCACCGTTCTTCAGTTCTACGAGGGTACCGGCATGGCATTGAGGAAAGGAAGTGCGTTCATAGAGGAACTCATCCTTCACGATGGCAGGACTTGCTGTCGGTATCTCAGACGTAAAATGGTAGGAACCAGAGCCTATCTCCTTCTTTGTTCCGTCGGGAAGACATACTGTTGCTGTCGTGTTGACAGGAATCTCCACGTCCCACTCCAGACGCTGTAACGTCTTCTTCCACCGGCTTACCACCTTACCGTAAGGTGTTTCATAGTCGGCATTTACCCATTCGCAGTCCTGAATCTCAAACGATGGGCGCAACAAGAGATGGCGATAGGCAGTAGAGGTGTTGCCTGCTGCGTCGTCACCCTGCCTGATACCACCAAGATACTGGTAGCACCATGTCAACAGGTCGCCCAGAAGCATCACGTGGTTACCGCTGTTCATCGCCGGATTTGCCTTGTCTCCGTTCCACAACTCCCATATCGTCGTGGCACCATTCTCTGCCATATAGCCCCAGGAGGGGTAGCTCTTGTTCGTTGCCAACAAGTAGGCGACATCGGCAAAGCCGTTGTCCGACAGTCCACGCATCAGCCACGAAATGCCAATCACACCGCAGGTGACGTGTCCGTTTCCTGTAGTGATGATGTTGGTAACGACATTCTTCACCACTTCTTCCTTATAGTCGTCGGGCACGATACCGAAAGCTAATGGCAGAAGGTTGGCAGTTGCCGTGTTGTTTCCATAAAAAACACTGTCCGGATAGAGCACATGCCCAGGGCGTAGCGACGTTCCTCGCTTCACGGTCAGGAACCTCTTGTTGAAGGCTTCCGCCATCAGCGAAGCCTGATGACCATATTCCTGCGCCTCAGCCTCCAGTCCTTGCAATGATGCAAACTGCTTCATCAACTGGGCAATGCGTATCATGTAGGCGGTAGAAATCAGCGAACCGTCAGTCTGGCGTGCCGGATCTTGACTGTGAATCAGTTCCAGTTTCTCCGGTGGCACGCACCAGTCGCCATACTTATCCTTTGTAATGATGCCGTCAGCATCGCGATAATCGTCAACGACATGGGCAAACCACCGCTTCAAATAGGGATAGCTGTCGATGATGGGCTGTCGGTTGCCGTACTGACGATACAACATTTCACATCCGAAAGGCAAGGCTGCCGGCCACGTAACGTCATCGTTATAGTAGTTCCAGAAGGCAGGTGCCACATCGCAGAAGACTCCGTCGCGCTGCGATTCGCAAATGTCGCGCATCCATTTCGTATACAATCGCTCGTTGTTGAAGAGGAACGACTCGCCCAAGGAGCCTACCGTGCGGTCTCCCAACCAAGGCTGACGCTCGTTGCGTTGCGGACAGTCGACGGGCATACCCTTGTAGTTGGACTTGATACCCCACCAGGCGTTCTTCAACACCTTATTTAATATCGTATCGGCACATTCAAAATGTCCGCTCGTCAGCATCCTGTCACTGACGACAAGGGCCTCAAAATCATCTTTGACAGCATTCTTCAGCCCCGATACCTCAATATATCGGAAACCATGATAGGCAAAACGTCCATGCCATTCCCTGCCCAACTCCTTTCCGTTGCATACATAGATGTCGCGAGAGAGTGCATTTCGCAGGTTGGCAGTATAGAGGGTATCGGGCGAAGTCAGTTTCTCAGCATAGCGGATGCGGATAGTATCGCCGGCATTTCCGCGCACCTTCATTGCCACAAAGCCTGCAGTGTTCTGCCCGATGTCCACAATATAGCGACCGTCTGGGGTCTGATGACCACTGACGGGCTTGATGCGCTGTTCTACTGTCATTCCCTCTGTCATCTGTCCGCGCAGGATACCGTCCGGAAAAGCCACGCGCTGCACCTTCTGCCAGGCTGAATCGTCGTAGCCAGCCCTGTTCCAACCATCCATTTCCTGACGGGCATCATACTCTTCTCCGTCATATTCGTTGTTGGAGCGTATCGGTCCGGTGGTCGTCAGTTTCCATTTGTTGTCGGAAGACCATGTCTCTTGTCTCCCGTCGGCATACTCAACGATAATGTTCACACGGCACTTGGGATAGCCGAAGACAGGAGATTTGTAGGCTTTCTCCTGGCGCATAGGGAAGAAGCGACCGTTGCCAAGCACCATACCTACAGCATTCTGCCCCGTGGTGAGCAGGCTTGTGACATCGAAAGTATTGTAGTAGACGGTCTTTCGATAGTCTGACGGAACGGGTTGCAGCATCTGCTTTCCGCCTAACCGTTCACCGTTGATGTAGCATTCATAGACTCCTACACCGGCGATATATGCCGTGGCACGCTTCACCTTGCTGTCTGCCTTGAACTCACGACGCAGGTACCGGGCTGCCAGGCGGCTGTGCAAACCTGCCTGTTCGCCTGCCTGCAAGCCGTCAAGCCCTATCCATTGTCCCTGCCATTTTGACTCTCCCAGAAGTCCGATGCCAAACTCCTGCGGCTCACTCCATTCGCTTCGCCCCTGATTGGTGGTGATACGCACCTTCCAAAAGGCACGCTGATTGCTCTTTAGACGCACACCCTGATAATGAATCCACAACTGTTCACGACTCATCACCTCACCACTGTTCCACAAATCACCGTCGTTCTGTTGCAGTTTCTCCAACGACGAGGCCACCAAAATCTGGTAGCTTTTCTGCAAGACTGCTCTCTTGTCGCTGCGGGTTTTCCATGAGAAGCGCGGTGTCGGCGTGTCCAATCCTAATGGTGCACGCAGGTTTTCCACGCGCAGGTCGTAGGTTTCAACTTTTGCCCATGCACACAACGGCATCATCAAGCTGGCTATCAATAATGTTGTGAACACTCTTTTCATCTCTTTCATCGTCATCGTTAGCAATCAGTCTTGTTCTTATTCGTTCAGGTCACGCGCTTTCCCTGCCAATGTCTGGTCTGAGATTTCGACCTGTTCCTTCGTCAGATAGTTTTTCGTAGCATCTACCGCAATCAGCACTCCGTCGTTGGGAATACCGTAATGAGGGTTCTGCTGACTGAAGGTAATGACCTTGTTGTCGAACTCCCCGATATAGGTCAGCTTGCCTGTGGCGGCATCAAACCACCAAATATTCTTCTTCTCACCCGTCACTTTCGTCAGGTCTACCTTCATCGGAACGGAGTTGTAGTTGTAGATAAGGATATAGTCATTGCCACGGGTTGCCAACAACCGGTTGTATTTCGTACCGTTCTTGCCGGCAATAACACTTTGGTCCGGAATACGTTCAAAATAGGGGAACGACAAGATGAGGTTCTTCAGGTGCTTCATCTGACGGAATCCGGGGTCGTTCAGTGCCTGATACCACGACTTCTCGGCACCGTCAGAACCATAGGAGGTGGGATAGCCGGGCTTCAGCATCTGCATGATGGCATTATGACCGTAGCTGTGGCCGCACGAACCGGCAAAGACTGACCAGTAGGCATAGCGCCGAACGTCGTAGTCCTGCCACCGTGCTTCGTTCGGGTCGTGTAGTCCTTTGGGTATATCCTCATAGCTGGGCTCGTCGTCCAAGACGGGTTTCATCGGCTTATATGCCCATGTCGAATCCACATACATCCAGTTGTCTTCCTCAGTATTGTCGGGAATGGGATAGTCTTTGTTACCCATGCGCTGACCGTACTTGCGGTGTCCGCTTTGGAACATGTGGAAGTCCAGCCACTTGGCTTTGCTCCACCACTTGGCAGAGGTATAGCGTCCACGCGGATGATAGGTCATCAAGTGGTTCTTGTCGATAGACTTGATGGTGGTAGCAAGGGCTTCCCATACCTCCGGACGGATATCTCCCTGAATATCACCACCCATCATCCAGATAATGTTCGGACGGTTCTTGTAACGCTCAGCCAGGAACTTTCCATAGGCTTTGGCACCGTTCACGTCGAGAAGACCTTCTTTCACCAGCCCTCCCCATATGGCTACCATGCCGATATAGATGCCGTTCTGCTCAGCCAGTGAGATGATATAGTCCAGATGATCCCAGTATCCATAGCCATCAGCACTCTGTCCCATGTTCGTCCAACTTACCTTCCGCTCCGCTCCTTTCTGCATTTGGTGAGAAGGAGCGCCGTAGATATTGTACGAAGGAACGCCATCCAGTACCTGTATCTGCACCATGTTATAACCTGCCGCACGGCATTTCTGCAAGTAGTACTGTGCCTCTGCACGGTCTAACCGCTCAGGTAACAGCCATCCCGTCTCACCCAACCAGAAGAAAGGTTTTCCATTTTCAAACTGCAGGTAACGTTGGTTATCTGATACTTTCAGCCTTCCGTTATCCCAAGGCTTCTGTGCCACTGACAACTGGCAGCATGCAACAGCCAGCAAAATGATGAGAGATAATTTTTTCATATCACTTGATAGGTTTTGTTTACTTTCGTTTTCAACTCCTTGGTCTTGCCGTTATAACGCAGCTTCAGCACGTTGCCGGCATCCGACTTCACGGTTAGCCGCACCACTTTTCCATGTTTCCACGCCATATCCACAATCTCGAAACCACCACGAACACGCAGACCTTTTACCTCACCTTCCTTCCAAACGTCGGGTAAAGCCGGCAACAGTTCCACGCAACCGTCATGACTTTGTATCAGCATTTCAGCGATGCCTGCCGTGCAACCGAAGTTACCGTCAATCTGGAACGGTGGATGCGCATCGAAGAGGTTACGGTAGGTACCACCCTGCTTCTTCTCCTTTCCGTAGGCAAGGAAGCGGTCATCTGTCAAAGAGAGCTGGTTCTTGATGAGCCGATAGGCATGGTTGCCGTCGTGCAGACGTGCCCACAGGCATACCTTCCAACCCATCGACCACCCCGTACTGGGGTCACCGCGATGGATGAGCGATGTCTTGGCAGCCTCATACAGTTTCGGAGTCTTATCCTTGGTAATCAGACTGCTGGGGAAGAGTCCGTAGAGATGGCTCACATGACGGTGCACATCATCGGGATCATCCCAGTCGTAAAGCCATTCCTGCAACTGTCCCCAACGCCCGATTTGCATCGGTGGCAGCTGCTTCAGCCGCTCCTCATAGTGCTTGGCAAGGTCTTTATCCACATTCAAGACGGTAGCAGCCTCGATAATCTCCGTAAAGAGGTCGGTCAACAGTTGGTTGTCCATCGTCGTTCCTGCCGTCAATGCATTCTTCTTACCATCGGGAGTGGGATGTATGTTCTCTGGAGATACAGCCGGAGCGATGACAAGATATCCTGTCTTCGGTTCCTTGACAAGCATCTCGTCAAGGAACTGTGCCGCCCCTTTCATCGTAGGATAGACCTTCCGCAGGAACTCTTTGTCGCCTGTATAGAGGTAGTGCTGCCAAAGATGTTGGCACACCCATGCGCCACCCGTCATCCACATGCCGCTGGGCGAACGGTCTATGCCGCCCGTAACACGCCAGATATCGGTGTTATGGTGCAATACCCAGCCATTCTTGCCATATTGTTCGCGGGCAGTGACGGCACCAGTCTGAGCCACCTCGTCAATCAACCGGAACAACGGCTCGTTCATTTCACTGAGGTTGGTCACCTCCGACGGCCAGTAGTTCATCTCCATGTTGATGTTCGTCGTATACTTCGAGTCCCATGAGGGGAACAGCTTGTCGTTCCAGATGCCCTGCAGGTTGGCAGCCTGACCGCCGGGCTGTGAAGAACAGATGAGCAGGTATCTGCCAAACTGGAAATAGGTAGCCACCAAATAGTTGTCATCGCGGTTACTGAAACGGATCAGTCTCTCGTCTGTAGGCTCGTTAGCATACTGGTCGGGACCTAAGTTCAGACTCACACGGTGCATCATCGACTGGAAACGGGAGATGTGTTTCGCACGACTCTGCCCGTAGTCGTTCGCCATAGCTGCACGCAGATACTGTTCAGAGAGCACAGCCTCGTCGCCGGAGATATCCTTGTAGTTCTTGAAGTTCGTAGCGATAGAGATATAGAGTGTAGCCTCATCAGCCCCCGAAACACTCAGAACGCCGTCCTTCGACGACTGACTTCCGCCGATGCAACGAGCAGCCATGCGCCCCATGAAGCGCACCTTTCCTTTCAGTCCCTCATGTTTCGACGTGACACCCAACAAGGTTGCCTCGTCACCTTCCGACAGGATGATGACATCTTCGTGCGGAGTGGCGAAATGGGATTGGAAACTGATGGCACCAGGTCGGTCTGCAGTAAGGCGAACCGTCACCACTTGGTCGGAGAAAGATGTCATCACCTCGCGTCGGTAGGCAACCCCACCCGACTTGAACGTCGTCACACAAAGAGCCGAATCCAACGACAACTCACGCCGATAGTCGCTATAGTCGCCGACACCAGCCTGTGACAGGTACACACTTCCGAAGGTTTGATAGGGCATTCCCCAATTCTTGGCAGACATGACATGTGCCGTCGCAGCATCTTGCGCCTCTTGGTACTTCCCCTCCCATATCATCTGCTGAATCTTCGGAATCCACTTCTTGGCATCAGGGTTATGGTTGGCATTGGGTTGTCCTGCCCATATCGTCTCCTCATTCAGCTGTATGCGCTCGGCAGCAGGGATACCATAGACCATAGCTCCCAACCTGCCATTGCCCAATGGCAACGCATCCGTCCACACCCGTGCCGGTTCGGCATACCACAGGCGATGTTGCTGTGCACTTGCGACCACGGCTGACAACAACATTGCCAACCCCGTCATCGTTGTTTTCCATCTCATCATATCGTAACGATTGATTATTGGTTAGTCATCTAATTATTTAGATGACGGACAAAGGAGCGTTTTGTCGCCAAATGAGTACAAAGAGGGACTGAAAACGTCATGTAAGAAAAAGATGAAACGACTATCTTTCCTTTTGACATTCCTGCTGAACTGCGTCGTGAACGCTTCCGCAGGGGACATTTTCGTATCGACCGATGGCAACGACCGTTCGCAAGGTACGAAGGAGGCCCCTGTAAAGACCGTGCATCAGGCTCTCCGTATGGCCCGTGAGTGGCGCCGTCTGAACGACATCCGGCAAGCTAACGGCATCAACATCATCCTGCGCGAGGGACGTTACAGGATGGAGGAGCCCCTGCTGGTCCGTCCTGAAGACAGCGGAACAGAGGTTTCTCCGACACACATCCGCAGCATGGAGGGAGAACGGGCTGTGCTCTGCGGCGACCCCATGCAACAACATGAGCAGCTCTACCCTGCTTCCGGCATGGAGCGCATGCTCGGTTTCGACCAAGAAAACCATACCATCACCGTCCCCTTGTCTGTGACAAAGCATCTGAAAGAATTTCTCCATCAGACCAAGGGCAGCAAGACCTTCACACCAGCTATTCCGCTCAACATGGTGGTACACCAGCGATGGGCGATTGCCATCCTTCGCATCAAGGACATTACGGTCAGCAAAAAACAGGCGGTAGTATCTTTCCTTGAGCCGGAAAGCAAGCTGGAGTTCGAACATCCTTGGCCGCAACCCATCATCAACGGTGAGAAAGGTAGCTCGTCGTTCCTCATTCGCAAGACGGAACAACGCGATGGCATAGAACGGCTGGTGGTCATCCAAGGAACGGACAAGCAACCTATTGAACACCTCCATTTTGAGGACCTTACGTTTGAAAACACATGTTGGAACCGCCCGTTGCATAAAGGACACGTCACCCTGCAAGGCGGATTCCCCATCATTGATGCATACAAACTGGCAAAAGAGGGACTCCCATGGGCTGAGACGCTGGAGAATCAGGCATGGATAGAGCGCCCTGTAGCTGCCGTCAGCGTAACGAATGCACGGCACGTCGACTTCTCCGGGTGCACCTTCCGCAACCTGGGGAGTACGGCTCTCGACTACATGACGGGCGTCAGCGACTGCTCCATCGTCTACAACCGGTTTGAGAACATCGGCGGCAACGCCATCCTCGCAGGCTCGTTCGCAGAGAGTCCACGCGAAGTTCACTGCCCCTATACCGACCTTGCCCCCCTTTGCCGTCGGCTACTGATCCATGAGAACACCATCACCAACGCTTCCTGCGAAGACTGGGGAGCGGTAGGTATCGGTTGTGGATATGTCAGCAACACCAGCATTACCGACAACACCGTCAGCCATGTCAACTATTCCGGCATCTGCGTCGGCTGGGGATGGACACCAAAGAACACGGGCATGCGCGAAAACGTCATTGCCGGCAACAAAGTAACCGACTTTGCCCGCCAGCTATATGATGCCGGTGGCATCTACACCCTCTCCAACCAACCCAACTCCGTCATCGAAAACAATGTCATCGACAGCCTGGGGGCTGCCCCATACGCTACGAACGACCGCGGTTTCTATATCTACCTTGATGCCGAAACCGACGGCTATACCATCCGTAACAACTGGTGTCCGCAACAGAAGTTCGGCGACAACCACCCGGGACCAGCCATCGTTTGGGGAGAAAACGGACCTGAAATAGAAAAAAAGCAATAATATGAAGCAAACGAACTACCACCTCTTCGACTTCATGGACTTCGACCCGTCCCTGAAGAAGGACGAATTCCTATGGAAGGCTTATGCACCGACAGCGGTCAGAGCGCATGACGGTGACATCCTTGCAGACATACCCTTCCAGCAACAACTGCGACAAGAGGACATGTCACCCGACACCAAGGTCCCACAACAGACATACACCCTGATCATTCGTGCCTATCAGCCCGACATCCTGCGCCTATTCATCAGCATGAATGGCGACACGCTGCAAGAAAAATCGCTGATGCTGGCAATGCATGAGGATGTCCGCCACGAACCATTGACGCTGAAAGAAGAGGGACAGCTCTTCACCGTCAGCGACAGCGAAGGACGTATTCGTGCCGTCATCGACAACCGGCCGCTGCCTACCGACCCCTGGAGCGACTTGCTGCCGGCACCCCAGCCGGCACCATTCATTACCCTCTACCCTGACGGAGACCCCGACAAGCCCGTAGCCCTCAGCGACGACCACTTTTCGCCGCCCCGCTACGACGCGCTCCCTCTGGGCTTCTGTTCTGTAGGTTGCGGCAAAGCCGCAACAGACGATACGGGAACCACTACCGAACGTGCCACCATCTCCTTCCGTTGCGCCCCTGACGAATGCTTTGCAGGCACGGGAGAGCGGTTCCGGAAGATGGATCTCAGCGGGCAGACCTTCCAGTTGAAGAACCAAGACGGTCAGGGTGTCAACAACCGGCGGTGCTATAAGAACATCCCGTTCTACCTCAGCAGCCGCATGTATGGCGCTTTCTACCACACCTCCGACTACTGCAAGCTGTCGCTGGCAGACCATTCCACCCGTTCTGTGCAGTTCCTCTGCGACCGTCCGACACTTGACGTGTTCCTTATCGGCGGCAAGACACCAGAGCGAATCCTCCATACCTACCGCATGCTGACGGGTTTTCCGCCGATGTTGCCGCTATGGAGCTTTGGCATCTGGATGAGCCGCATGACCTACTTCTCTGCCGACGAGGTGAACGCCATCTGCAACCGGTTGCGCGAAGAGCACTATCCATGCGATGTCATCCACCTTGATACGGGCTGGTTCCGCACCGACTGGCTTTGTGAATGGAAGTTCAACCCCGAACGGTTCCCCCACCCGCAAGAGTTTGTACAGTCACTACTGAAGAAAGGCTTCAAGGTAAGCCTCTGGCAACTGCCATACGTTGCAGCAGGTGCCGAGCAGCTGCGGGAGGCGAAGAAGGAGGGGTATATCAGCCAACCGGTGAGAGTGTCGGATTTGTCGGACGGGGCGGACTCTTCCGACGACGGTTCTGCTTCCAGCAACTTCTCAGCCCTCGACTATGCCGGAACCATCGACTTCACCTACGACAAGGCGACCGCCTGGTATAAGGGGTTGCTACGCGACCTACTGCAGATGGGTGTGAAATGTATCAAGACCGACTTCGGAGAGAACATCCACATGAACCACAGCTACCACGGTATGACTGCCGAACAGCTGAATAACATCTATGCACTGCTCTACCAGAAGGCTGCCTACGAGGTGACCGAGGAGGTGACTGGCGACGGTATCGTGTGGGCTCGGGCGGCATGGGCAGGGTGCCAGCGCTATCCGCTGCACTGGGGCGGCGACTCACAAAGCTCATGGGACGGGATGGCAGGCTCGCTGAAGGGCGGTCTTCACTTCGGACTCAGCGGCTTTGCCTTCTGGAGCCACGACGTTCCGGGTTTCCATTCCACCCCCGATTTCATGAACTCCCCCCTCGACGAGCAGGTGTACGTGCGCTGGACGCAGTTCGGCGTGTTCTCCTCCCACATCCGTTACCACGGTACCTGCAAGCGGGAGCCGTGGCACTATCCCTCGATCGCCCCCATCATCAAGCGCTGGTGGCAGTTGCGCTACTGCCTGCTGCCGTATATCATGGAGCAGGCAGAGAAGTCGACGCGTACGGGATGGCCTATGTTACGCGCCCTGCTCATGCAACATCCGCAAGACCGCACGTGCTGGCATATCGACGACGAATACTACTTTGGCGACTCGTTCCTGGTCTGCCCCGTGATGAACAGCCGCAACCGGCGCGACATCTACCTGCCGAAGGGGCTGTGGATAGACTTCTTCACTGGCGAACGCTACGACGGGGGACGCTGGTACTACGATGTAGAAGTGCCGCTCGATCGCATGCCTGTGTTCGTCCGTCCGGGTGAACACATCCGGCTCTATCCCGAAAAAGTGGACAGCACCGACGAGATGGACTTCTCGAAGAGCATCATCCTTGACATCAGCCTCGACTATAAGGGGGTTAAGCAATTGATAATTGACAATTGATAATTGACAATTTAACAATTTGACCATTAAGTTAGAACTCTTTAATCCCTTAATCCTGTACAACACTTCAACATCAACCTTTAACTCCATGAACACCCACTACATGCAAGGGCTTGACTGGGCCATCTTAGCAGTCTACTTCATCGTCCTCATCGCCATCGGCATCTGGGCAAGTTCTAAACGCAAGAAGGAGAGCAGCCTCTTCCTCGCCGAGCACTCGCTGCGCTGGCACCACATCGGTTTCTCCATGTGGGGGACCAACGTGGGACCGTCGATGCTCATCGCGTCGGCGTCGGCAGGCTTCACGACTGGCATCGTGTCGGGCAACTATGCGTGGTATGCCTTCGTCTTCATCGCACTGCTGGCGTTTATCTTTGCGCCGCACTATCTGGGTGCGAAGGTACACACGCTGCCAGAGTTCATGGGGCTGCGCTTCGGTCAGTCGACCCGCAACATACTGGCTTGGTACACCATCGTCACCATCATCATCTCGTGGCTGGCGCTGACGCTCTTTGCCGGCGGCATCCTCATCCGGCAGGTCTTCGACATTCCGATGTGGCTGTCGGCACTCATCCTGCTGCTTATCTCTGCCTTCTTCACCATGATGGGCGGTCTGAAGGCGGTGGCATACACCAATGTCTACCAGATGATACTGCTCATCGTCGTCTCTGCCGTACTCGTCATCGTGGGTCTGCACCGCGTTGGCGGCATCGGTGCACTGGTCGACAAGGTACCGTCAGACTACTGGGTCATGTTCAAGCCCAACAGCGACGAAGCCTTCCCGTGGCTGCCCATCCTGCTGGGCTATCCCGTCATGGGCGTATGGTTCTGGTGTACCGACCAAAGCATGGTCCAGCCCGTGCTTGCCGCCCGCGACCTGCGCGAAGGACAGCTCGGCACTAACTTCACCGGCTGGCTGAAGATACTCGACGTAGCCCTGTATATCCTGCCGGGTGTCATCTGCTTCGCCCTCTTCCCCACCCTGAAGAACCCCGATGAAGCCTACCTGACGATGGTCGAGAACCTCTTCCCCGTGGGAATGGTCGGTCTGGTGTTCGCCGTGCTCACCGCCTGTCTGGTGTCTACCATCGGTTCAGCGCTGAACGCCCTGAGCACCGTCTTCACCATGGACATCTACGTGAAGAAGTTCAATCCCGATGCCTCGCAGCGGCGCATCAACTACGTGGGACGCCTCGTCACCGTCATCGGAGCATGCCTCGCCATCGTCCTCACCGTCGCCATCGACAGCATCAAGGGACTCAACCTCTTCAACGTCTTCCAGAGCGTATTGGGCTTCATCGCCCCGCCGATGGCATCGGTCTTCCTGCTCGGCATCTTCTGGAAGCGCACCACCACGCGCGCTGCCAACTTCACGCTGACCGCCGGCACCGCCTTCTGTCTGCTCGTGGGAGTGCTCTACCTGTGGCCACCGTCATGGATCACCCTCCAGTGGCCGCACTTCATGCTGCTGTCGTTCTACCTCTTCGTCATCCTCGTGGCATGCATGGTGGTCATCAGCCTCAGCGAACGCGATGCCAAGCCAGCCGCCATCTCCTATGCCGTCGACACCTCCACGGGCGGCGGCAAGCTGGTCTACGCCCTCTGGACGGCATTGGCTGTCGTCATGGTAGCGTTGTACGTGTTCTTCAACTGACGGGGCGACAGCACATTAAATCTACGGTTTCAGCTTGCTTTCCAGTTGTTCACGTGGCAGGATGGTGACCTTTTCTTCATCGAGCTTTGAGCGGTCGAGACCGAAGACGCGGATGAAGAAGTCGTAGTTGGCGCGGCGCTTGCTGGGACCATAGTCGTGGCGCTCCTTCGGAAGGTGCACATTCTCCACCTTGTCTGCTGCCCCGTAGAACGCCCAGATGCGTTGCAGGTAGGGATATTCCAGCTCTGGCACGCTGGCGGTCCAGTCGCCACCGTCGCTGACTACCTGTACGGGACGGGGTGCAAACATGGCGAGGAGTTCTGGGTTGCAGGTGCCTGAGGCGGCACGCTGGATGGGCATACCGCTCTCGCAGGGGCAGCCTCCGTCGAAGTGGGAGGCGAGGTTGACGGTGGGTGCCGCCGCCGTGAAGCGGGGGTCTATGGCAGTGAGAAGCACGGTATGGCTGCCGCCACCGCTACCACCGTTGACACCGACACGCGTCTTGTCTACATCCTTGCGGTAGTTCCACATATAGTCGAGCAACTTCAGGGCACATGCCGCCTGATAGACATGTGCACGGGCAGTGCGGTGGGCGGCATTGCCCACCTCTGCCTCGCTCTGGCCGTAGCCGTAGAGGTCAAAGTCTACGCAGATGGCACCCATGCGCGCCAGCGTTCCGAGCCGTTTCTGCTCGTCGGGGCGACTGCGGGTGACCCAATGGCCGTCAGGACAGATAATGAGCGGGTGCTTGCCCTTTGTGGAGGGGGTATAGATAGTGCCGAAGACGTGCTGTCCGGGGGTGAGCTCCAGACAAATGTTTTGCGTGGTATAGCCGTCGTGACGGAGCACTTTGGAGAGAATCGGCTTGGGATTGCGCACACAGGAGTCGAGGAAAGCGTCTATGCCCAACCGTTGGCGCACCTCGCGGCGCAACGTGTCGCGGCGCGCCTCCCACTGGCTGCGGTCCTTGTAGAGGGAGCTCAGGTAGTCGAGCATCTTCCTGCCCTCGTCGGTGTGGCGGCGCGGATATTCGTAGGGCTTGATCTTATACAACCGGCCGTTCTGCTTCCACCAGTTCCAGTCGAAGTACTTGCAGATATTGGTCAGCGTCTCCTCCAGCGAGTAGGGACGGAGGCGCCAGTCGGCATACGGCAATTTCACACCTGCGGTGTCTACGTTATACTTGAAGCGCACGCCCCACTGCCGCTCCACGTCGCGGAGCAGGTCGGAAACGCTTCGCGTGTAGTTCCCGGCATAGTCGTTCTGGGCGCAGGCTGCGCCGACGGCCATGCTCACCATCAACAATAGCATCAATCGTTTCATTTTTGCTTTTCTCCTTGTGTTATTTGTTCTTTTTTCAATGTTGATATACTGTCCTGATGCCTCAAATGGGGGACATCGTGTGCTTATCTTGCAAACGGTACCTCAAAGTGGGTCCTGCCGCCCGTTGCCGTGCGTCGGGTAGCGGCGCCGTCGGGCAGCACGACGAGTGCCGACTCGCCGTCGGGGAGGTCTATATCTATCTTGAAGCGTCCGCCTTCCACCCTCCAACTGACTGCCACGCGCCTGCCACCGACTTCGGTGCTGCCGCGTGCCCACGTCAGGTCGCCCACAGGATGGGGACGGATGACGGCAACCTTGCCCTTGACGATGTCGATGCCGACGATGTGGGGGATGAGGTGGTTGTTGACGTGTGCCATCATGAAGTGGTTCATGGAGGCGCCATGTTCGGGATTCCACTGTTCGGTGAGGGTTGTCATGCCCTTCTTCAGCTGGTAGCCGTAGCCAGGAACGTCGTCATGGTTGAGCATCTTGTAGAAAAGTTCTCCCTGATGGTTCTTCCACAACGCATCGAAGAGGTAGCGGTTGCCGACATCGCCTGTCGTCAGCCGGTCGCCGTGGGCATGTATGTCGGCCATCAGCTTGTTCAAGATGGTGTCCTTCAGCTCGTCGGGTACGAAGTTCATGGAAAGGGGAATGGCATTGGATGCCTGGCTGCCGGTACCATACTGACGGGTATCGGGATGGTAGAACTCGCGGTTGAAGGCTGCGATGATGTTCCTTGCACGCACTTTCAGCGACTCCATGTCTGCCGTCCTGCCCACCACCTCGGCAGCACGAGCCACATAGTATGTCCACAGGGCATAGTGGGCAGTGGAGACCAGCGCCACGGGGGTGTTCTGGGAGAAGCCTGCACGCCCCTTGCCGTAGTCGTACCAGTCGCCCAGCCCCTGCTTCAGAATATAGCATGAGTCCTGTGTATGCAGGTAATCGACATAGCGTTTCATCGATTCATAATGCTGGAAGACGAGCTTGTCGTCACCATAGTAGGCTCTGTAGAGCATCGGCAGGGCTACGATAGCGCCGCCCCACTCCGGCGATTCCAGGAACGGTTTTGCCCACGAGCCCTTGAAGACGGTATACTCCGGAGCTATCTCGGGCATAGACCCGTCGGCATGCTGCGCATCGACGATGTTCTGCATGGTCTGCTCTATCATCGACTTGCAGTCGTAGTTATAGATGAGTCCTTCGCCGTTGAGCCAGTCTTGCTCCAGCCAGCCGAGTTTCTCACGGTGCGGGCAGTCGGTCCATACGGACTGCCAGTTGCTGCGGATAGCGCGGTCGATGATACGGTAGGTATGATTGAACAACGGATTGGAGCATTCGAACTCGCCAATCTTTCGCGCACTGTTATAGACGAAACACGAACGGATGTTCTTTAGTACTTCGATGTCACCTTCTACTTGCAGATAACGGTAGCCATAGTAGGAGAAACGCGGATGCCATGTCTCCTCTCCCGCTCTCTTTCTCCCTTCCTCTCCTCTCAGCGTATAGGCATAATAGTGGGGGCGCCCGGTCTGTCGCTGGTTGACCAATCCCGCCTCGGTCAGCGTCTCGCCAGGGGTGATCTTCAAGCGCTGTCCCCGCTTGCCCCTGACCGTGATTTCAGGAAAACCCGACAGGTTCTGCCCCATGTCGAACACCAAAAGGGTGTCGTTCCGGATGGTGTCTTTCACGCCATAGTGCTCCATGACCTTCACTGGCTCGGCTATCTGCTCTCTCATCACCCCTCGCGGCGCCTCCTGAACGACGACAGGCTTCCAGTCTCCCTGTCCTTCGAGCCGTGCATCATAATCCTCGCCACCATAGATGCTGTTGAAAGTAATCGGACTGAACCGATACCGCCACGAAGCATCACTGACAATGTGCTCCACGGCACCGTCATGATAGGTCACCGTCATATCGAGCCACAGCGTCGGCGGCCCGAAGGAGATACGCATCTTGGCATACCTGCCGCCCTGCTCGTTGTAGAAACCGTTGCCCAACAGCACGCAGAGGGTGTTTTCGCCTTTCTGCAACATGGCTGTCACATCGTAGATGTTATAGAACACCGTCTTATCATAGTCGCTCCATAACGGGGCAAAGACTGACTCTCCAACCCTTCTGCCGTTGACGGAGAACTCATAGAAGCCCAGACCGCACACCTTCACCTCGGCTTTCTGCACCTTACGGCGAGGCTTAAACGTCTTCTGAACGATGATGCTACGCCGCGAAAGCGTATCCACCGCCGCCCACAACGCTTTGTCTTCGCCTTTCAGCTTCCCGCCGGAGAAGGAACGTCCGTCAGGGATGTGCGCATCAGCCTTGGTGATGGCACCAATCCACTGTTGTGCTGAACCTTGCTGGAGGCAGAGGAAAGGCAGGACGAGCACGGAAAGGAGGATTCTTATAGTTCGCATGACAGCCAATTTAGGGTTTCACGATGTGCTTTCAGCTTTCCATCGACATAGATAAACATTCCCTTGCCCACATGATAGCGGGAGCCGTCCTTGTCCCACAGGATAGTAAGGTCGTGACCGTGATAGCGCACCCGGTCGAGACAGAACCAGTTCCACCGGCTTTCGGGCAGCAGCGGACAGACTTCCACCTTCCTATCGGCGCGTGGACGCAGTCCGATGAGTCCGCTGATGATGAGGTCGCAGAAGGTTGAATGGTTGTAATAGCGTGAACGCTCCTGGTCGCCCTTGAGCCAATAACCCGTGGTTTCATCGAGATATTCGCCGATATAGGGCTTGCCGCGCATGTGCTGGCTCTGCACATATTTCTCCATCTGAGAGAAATAGACAGAGTCCATGCGCAACACCTCATGCAACTTCGGATAGATGAGGTTGCTACGCCGCTCATACAGGTAGTTGGCAAGGGCTGTCAGCGTCTGGCTGGTGGCGAAAGGCCACACCGCACCGTCCCATTCACACTTGCCTACGCCGTGGGTACGGAACTCTGGGTGGCGCCGTTCTGCCGTAGTCAATCCGTAAGGAGCACTGAAGCCGCGTTCATCTGCCAACTGCAACCAGGCGGTTTCGTATTTGACATTCCGGCCAGGCAGATTGAAGTACCACGGCAGGAAGCCTATAGCCTCACGCACATTGGATGAGGAATCCTTGCGCAAGGTCTCAAAGAACTGGTGCTTGTCGTTCCACAGGCGGCTCTCTACGAGCGTCCTGATGGTGTCGGCACGCTGGTCATACGACTTGGCAAGGGCGGCATCACCCTTCATGGCGGCGATATGGGCAATGGCACGGGCGTTACCATACATGTAACTGTTGATGCTCGGACGGGCATACTGCTTTTTTCTGCCACCGCTGATGGTCTCTTCCATCGCATCCTGGACGTCAGCCTGCCAGAAGAGGGTGCGCTGCCCATGCTCCGTCCAGCGATGAGTGGTGTCCCAATGCCGGTATTCACGCTCCAGGTCGGGCAGCATTCCGACGAGCCAGTCCTTGCGGCCATCTACAAGATAGCGCTCCCACAACGAGGCGGGCATCCACGAACTGTAGTTCCATATCTTCTTCATCGGCTGTCCGCCATTGCCACGATACCAAGTCTCCATGGCTTCATCCAGGTATTTCGGGTTGCGCAGCCACCGTGCCTCATGGATATGGTGCCCCACGCCCGACGCTATCAGGTTATACTTGTCGGCATAACTGCGGTTGACGAGAAACTCGGTCATGGCATACTTACCCTCGTCTGTCTTGCGAAGATGCTTTCGTAACGTCCACCAACGGAACCAGTAAAGCTCTTCAAAGTCACGCTGAGGACACTCGAACAACGGCACATTCTCTTTCATCCAGTCCCAAGCCTCAGCATTGGGGATGGCCTGAACGATGCCTTCAGGCTCCATAATGTTGAAGTAATCGACGTAATGTTTATAGTCTTCGTAGCGCAAAAAGGCTGCACCTGCGTTCTCGTCCACAGACTGTGTCTGCACGTTGGCAATGCGGTAGACGGCTTTCGGTGCCCGGTCACCTGTGTGCTCAAGAATACCATCCCAGTCGGCAGGGGTGTCAACAGTGGGATAACGACGCTCGCTACCCGTGCGGAACATGATGCGTTCGATGGTTTTCACAGGTGCAAAGAACATACGCTGACCGGCTTTCTTTCCGTCAACATAGAAGGTAGCTGTACGCTTAGATACCGACAACTCTACCTCAATATGGTAGGTCTTGCCTACTTCATACTTACCCAAGCCGCCATAACGAGCACCACCCTTCGCTTGCATGATTCCCTCGGCGGTCAGTTCTATACGCGAACAGGCTGTTCCAGCCTCATCCAGGAACTCTATCTGCAACAGACCGTGGTCGTTTTGTGCGGCTTGTAGGTCGAAAGCCACCTTCAACTCGCTCGTTGCCGGTATCTTCCTCTCAACACGCGCATAGTCGAACAGGTCTTCATCACTCATGACAAGCCACTTGCCATCGAGGGTTACCGGTGCCAACAGGGGCGAATAGATGTTCCAGTCGGTCAGTTTCGACAACCCTTCATACCGGCTGAAGTCATCCGAAGCATGGCAGTGGGCTGCGGTAAGAACAGGAACAGGAATATGCGACACCCACATGTCTTCCTTGTTCATCGACCAGCTCACCCACATGTCACCGTCTTTCGGTGTACCGTTGCCTTCCAGTATGCCACGAACATACTGCGGACCGAAACTCTTGTAGTTACCGCCATAGCGCATCGGGGGCACCTCTCCGCACACCAGGTTCAGCGTGGTATAGTCCAAGCCGTCCTTCGACAGGGAGATACCCAACGGCCAACGAAACTCCGAAGGGTTGTAGATGGTAGCGTATGTACCGTCACTGAGACGTTGTCCCCATATCTTCGCATTACTGTTGACAAAGCCCGGAGCACGCTCCACCGGCTCTTTCCATGTCTTTCCGCCGTCACTACTGATACTGGTCAGCGCATGTTTCCACAGAGCGACGAGACGCCCGTCGGGAAGGGTGTAGTCACAATATGCCTTGTAAGGCTTGTTCAGGGGGATTAACGGGTCTTTGCGGTTGGCTTCTTCCACCCACCCCATACGCAAACGGGGGTTGGCAAGGATTTCCTCACAGGCTTTCCGCAGGTATTTGTCACCTTTCTTATAATAGGGGAAGTCTGTATTTTTTTCGTTGAAATCGTGGTTATAGTAGATAAAATAGATTTTTCCGAAGGTACCGTCAGCCTTTATCTCACGGATGACGCGACCAATACCATTGCCGTCATTGTTGTGGTCCTTCTTGTTCAGACACACACCATAGCTGCCCAGTGCATACAGGCGGTTGGCTTTCGACACATAGAACCCTTGACGCTGGTGCATCACTGCCTTCAGGTTGTGCGCCTCACCCTCGACTCCTTCCTTCTTGAAGCCTTCAGGAACGTCATATTCGGGAAAGAGTATTTGCGGAGCAGACCAGTGGTAGCCATCTTCACTCGACAACAAGAGCGTCCGCGACGGCGGCACCTGCTCGTCTTTGGGGTCACTGAGGTAGTGTACCCAGAACCTGTTGTTCCAGTAAGCCATCATCGGCTGGTGGTTATACGTCCATCCGCCACCGTTCTCGGCAGCAGGATGTTCACGGTCGGCTCGCATGATCTGGATGTTATGCACACCGACAACGGGCGACAAGCCACCATCGTGACGGTTAGGATTGCTCAACTGCGCACCACTATAGTGTACTTGTGCCATTGCAGCAACGGCAAAGAACAGTCCTGTCAAGATTGTCAAGTTTCGCTTAGCCATTATCAAGATATTAAAATTCTATTTAAAAATCATCGGTTTCATCGAGAAAGTTCTTTCACAACACATGGCTTTGCCTTAAAGATAGTACCATGTTTGTGCAGGGGGGGGATGCTCACCTTCTGCGACCAGTCCTCAAAGGTCTTGAAGTCTTTGGTGAAGGCAGCACCGAAATCCTTGTTGCCGTAACGGTCGTAGTAGACTATCCAACCGTCTTTCACTCGTACCGTCGCCGGACCTTCGGTCAACTTCTCGGTGAAAGCTGGTCCAGCACTGCTCCACGGACCTCGCGGGTCATGTGCCGTCGCTATTTTCAGGTTGCGCTCCGGACGAGTATTGTCTTTCAGCACCATCACATAGTCACGTTCTCCACGCTTCACCAAGGTGGCATCGATGCAGCTGAAACCGGGATCTATCAGCAGCTGTGCCGGTGAGAAGGTCTTGAAATCCTTGGTGGTCGTATAATATAAACGGTGGTTGTTCTTCTCTTCTTCAATGCCACGGGGAAACTTACCAGGGATGCAACTCGCCCAGATAACCATCATCTCCCGTCGAGTGTCGTCCCAGAACAGTTCCGGTGCCCATACGTTGACGGTTGTGGTGTCGGTCATCACGGGGATAAATTCCTCCTTTGTCCAATGCTTCAGGTCTTTCGATGACGCATAGCCAAAGCCAAGGTCTCCCCTCCAGCTCGATGTCCACACCAGGTGGAAGGTACCATCGGGGGTAGGTTGTATGCTGGGGTCACGCATCACACGCTGTTTCCCCACCGCCGGAGTCAGCCAAGTGCCGGGAATGGAGTCCCAGTGAATGCCGTCCTTGCTGGTCAGGAACCGCAGTCCGTCGGTAGCCGGTTCGTGGAACGAACTGTACATAAAGACCTCACTCTTACAGCCCGTAAGCAGCAGTACGGCCATGGCAAGGTAAAAGATGCTGTATCGTTTCATCGTTATGTCATGTTATGTTTTGTTATCTCTTCGTAGGTTCTATCTTTATCCTTTCTCCATTCGGCTTCACCAGCCAGCCGGTACCGCCGTCGCTGTCGACACGGATATCGTCACCATCCACTTCGACACGAATCAGCCCGAAGGGTGTCGGCACCGCACCACGCATCCACTGCAGGCCTCCTAAGCTTGGGCGCACCTCATACTCCTCATAGCCAGGCTTCAAAGGCTTCACTCCTAAGTAGTAACGTCCCAGCAGATATACCGGGCTGGCACCCCAGGCATGGCACAGACTCTTGCCGTAGGGTCTCCCATACATCGCCAGATGTTGTGTTCCACGTTCTTCCGGGTTATACTTCTCCCAGAAAGTGGTGGCGCCTTCCTGCAACATGCCGCCCCAATAGCCACGCATCTCCTGCAACACCTCTTTCTGCATACCCATCTGACAGAGGGCTGCCAACTCGTAGAACCGCATATAGGGTGTCGTAATGTCATCGACTTGCTTGTTGAGGAGCACGTGTTCCGTAATTTCACGCTTCCTGTCATCCTCGACCAAGTCGTAGAGGATGGCAAACATATTCGGGAACTTCGTTACCTGTGTGTTTAGTTCTCCGTCCTCCAAGGCATGGAGATAGGCATGCCGTTCTTCATCCCAGAAGGTGTCGTCCACCCGACACATCAGGTTATGGGCTTCCATATAGAATATATCATGGTCGGCGGCATAGTCTGTTGTGTCGATACTCCCTTGCGGTGGGTTGTCAAGAGGATGCTCATACAACACCTCGGCACAGGCTGCCATTGCCGTCAACGCCTCACAGTAGAGCAACTGTTCAAAACAGAGTGCTCCACGTTTGTGCATCGGGAAGTCGACCCAGTCTACGAAAATCCAGTCGTCGGGTTGTCCTTCTGCCATGCCTTCTCCGTTGGTACGGCTCCTGACATAGTTGATCAGCGTTCGCATCTTGGGATAGATTTCCCGGACAAAGTCGACATCTCCCGTATAGAGATAGTAGTCATACACCGACTTGAACCAGTAGAACGTATAGTCCATGATGGTATTGACGTGTGCCGTCACCGGATCTTTTCCGCGCAACTGGCGGATGGTACGTTTCACACATTCGTTGTCGAAGCGCAGGTAGTAGTTCATCAGATACGACTGGATGGCATCGCCGCTCCATGTCCATCGATCTCGTTTGATGCCGTCCATAAAGAACTCACGGGTTGTCAGGTCCATCGTATAGGCACCCACCTCCCAGATACGGTTCAACAGCGGGTCGCTGCATTCAAAGCTACCGCTCCTCGCCTTGTCTATCGGGGCATATTCATACTCCATATATACCCCATCGTAGCTGCTTCCAGCCTCTTTCTCCACATAGACATAGCGGAACGCCTTGCTGCCCAGCAGTCCGTCAGCCCCTACCGTCCCGCCTGTTGCGATTTTATCGCAACACACCAAACGGTCGAGCGTCTCGCAGTGCTCCTTGTCCAGGGCTTCCTCACGACTCTCACCGTAGTAGATGTGCACGGAGCCACGCAACCCTTCTATCCGCAAATATCCGAAGGTCTCCTTTCCGAAATCATAGAGTGTCCCTTCCGTTCCGTCCGCTCCGTCTGTTGCGATTTCATCGCAACACACCGCCTCCCTCCTTTCTCGCTCCAGCCGATACCCCGACGGTGGAGTGTCTATCTGGTTGAAGCACCAACAGGCTGCCGGCACATAGATTCCCGACCCATGCGCCACGCCGTTTTCGTCAATCCATATCTTATCCTCGTATGTGGCAAGCCACGAACTGTCGCTATGGATGGTATCACCTTTTATATATAGTGCCGGTGGAGTCGACTGGTTCCACACCTTCAAGTTCAGCTGATGCTCACCGGCAGGTACGGTAAACTGTACCGAACGTAAGGGTGGGAGCGTCCTCTCACGGTTCTCGACATGCAGGACATGCGGCATGACCAACTGTAACTTCCCATCGAGCATCAGGTTGAACTGTCCTTCGCATGCGATGGTCACCTTCTCTTCCCGTTCCAAGACAAACGCTTTCGAGAACTCCACCGTCACCCAGTGGCTGTCCTGCTTCCAGAACGGCGGGAACATCGCGCCCCGTTCCGTCCGCCTGTTGTTGAAGATATTCCCTAACCACACCTCAAAGTCGCCAGGGTACCATATCCATGTTGCCATCAATTATGAATTGTCAATTATCAATTATCAAGACTCCCATACCGTTCTTTCGTAATCTGCTCCAATGACTTTCCGCGTGTGTTCGGAGCCAGTACGACACCGACGACGAGCGAAATGAGCAGCAAGGTAATCATACAGTAGGCTGCAATGGTGAAGCCCTCGCCATTCTCACCGTAGATATAGGTGAAGACAAGTCCCCACAATGCCGACAGACCACGCACGATGAAGAACATCAGTCCCTGAGCTCCGGCACGGAACTTTGCAGGGAACAGCTCAGAACCCCACAAGGCATAGAATATCTGCGGTGAGGCACCACCCTGTATACCCCATAGGATAGCAAACGCCCAGAGTCCTGCCGGGCCGTCAACACCGATGGCTACAATCACAAACCATGCACTCAGTGCTGCCACCAGTCCGAAGATATAGATACCCTTATGGGAGGTCTTGTCGATCAGTTTCGAGGTAATGAATGTCACACCCACGATAATAGCCCACTGGATGAAGTTCATCCAGTTCGCCTGCTCGTTGCTCACGCCACCTGCCGTCTCGTAGATATGCGGCTGGAAGAAACCCATCACACTCGCTACCAGGTTCCATGTCAGGTAGATGGTAGCTAAGAAGCAGACGGTCTTCACGGCAATGTTGTTCTGGAAAAGCACTTTGATGTTGTCCATCAGCCCGTTCTTCTTGCCCTCAGCCTTCTGTGCCGTAAACTCTGCACTCTCCTGAAGACCGCGTTGCAGGTTCCAGGCGATGAATGCCACGACAAACAACGACAGGAAGACGATGCGTGACGAGAAGACGTTCACCGTGTTCTCTGCCATACCGTCACCACCGAAGAAGTGAGCCACCGATTCCACCCATCCGAACAGGTAGCCTCCGGGAGCGAAGAACATACCGAGCAGCAAGATAATCATCGGGCCGATACCCCACGACATCTGCGAGATACAGATGTTACGGCCGCGGTTGTTGATCTCGGAACTCTCCGAAATATACGTCCACGATGCCGGCACACCCACACCCACGGAGATACCTGTCACCAAGAAGCCTGCCAACAGCATGGGGAAGTTGACACTCAGCATGATGAGCAGCACACCCGTCATATACACCAACAGGTTATAGGTGAAAATGAATTTCCTGCCGTACTTGTCGGCAAGGAAGCCTCCGATGATGGCTCCCACGGCAGCACCAAGGCAGTTGGCACTGATAAAGTTCAGCCACCCCAAGTGTACCTCACTCAGTCCGAGGTATTTCTGCCACAACGTCAATCCACTGGCACCGGCTACAATAGCACCGGCATCCAGATAGTTCGTCAACGATACCGCAATGGTACTCTTTAAACTACTTTCTTTCTTTTCCATTAGTATAATTTTTTAAGCCCCCAAGCCCCCTAAAGGGGGTGTTGTTAATTGTGAATTATGAATTGTGAATTATGAATTATGAATTATGAATTGTGAATTGTCAATTATGAATTATGAATTATGAATTGTGAATTATGTTTCGGCTTTGCCGCTCCTATGAGCGACAGCGAGTCTGGAGAATTATGAATTGTGAATTATGAATTATGAATTGTGAATTGTGAATTATGAATTGTGAATTGTTAATTGCCAATGATTCCCGCTTTGGCTTTGATTTCCTCGCTCACCATAGGACCGTTGTTCTCCCATACGTTGTTCGGGCCGACGGCATTCTTCAGGAACTTCTCCTCCGGTGTCCAGTTGTCCTTGAGGGTGATGTTGCTGCTGCCCTCGTCGGTATAGAGGTAGAACCAGTGGTTGGGGTCGTGGACATACGACGGCTTGGCGATGTCGCGCACCACATTCTCGCTGATGACTGTACCGGGCTGGTTGCCGAGCGTGTAGATACCAGCACAGTCATACATGTGCTTGGCATAGTCGTAGATGAGGTTGGCATGTATCTTGTTGTCTCTCATGCACACCAGGTCGCGGTTCCATCCCCACCCCACGCTGATGCCTGTATACGACACGTCGTGGATGGTGTTGTGCTCAAGGGTCATCTCCGACACATATCCCGCAGCAATAGCCACGCAGCCCCAGTCTTCGTTCGTGACATCATGGAACAGGCACTGCTCCACACGCTGTCCGCGACACACCTCCCGCGGGTCGGTGGGCTGATAGGGACGGTGCGTCTCCAGTCCTTCCGGCGAGAACGAGCCGCAAACATACCCGTTCATCGCAATATCCGCGAAGGTACAGTCTGTCGTGGCACCGCCACGACAACCCCATACATAGTCCAGACCTGAACCGCCAAGATGCCGGAAACGGCAGCCGCTGAAGCTCACCCCCTCGCCGAAGGTCACCTCCACGGCGGCATCGGCTCTGCCCAGCCATCCCTGGTTGTCCAGCTTATGGTTGTTCTTCCGGTCTGTCTGCGGGCGCAGCTTATAGGCTTCCACAAGGTACATGCCTGCCTGCAACGGCACATGTCCCTGCTCAGAGGGGCGCATCCACGTGGTGTGTTCAAAGGAGACGCCCTTGAACGTGATGTTACGGACGGGATGCTCTGCCGTTCCTACTACCTCAACAAGGGTCTCCAGCACGGGGACGACGACCTCGGCGGTCTTCATGTCCTCTCCTTGACGCGGCATATAATAGAGTTGATGGCTGCGGATATCGTGATACCACTCACCAGGCTCGTCCAACAAATCCTTGGCATTCGTCAGGTAGAAGGGTGACGGATGCTTCGTGTCGGGCGTCATCGGCGACGGCCACGGGTGTTCAAACTGCAACTTCGCCTCCGGGTCATGGAAGGTGACGGCAGCGGAGTCGCCCTCAACGCGGATGTCTTTGATGCGCAGGTTTGCCACACACCACATCTCATGGAGCACCAGCTCAGCATATTGATAAGGACTCTGATTACTCTGATTACTCCGATTACTCCACTTCCTCCAACGCTCTGGCAGGCTCTTCGCGGGCACCCACAGCACCCGGTTCTTCTTGTCGTAGGTACGGATGCGGTTCATCTGTTCAAAGTCGCTGACATCACGTGCACGAACAGCCTTCCTGCCGTTCACCCACAACTGCCGGAAGTCCACTGGTCTGCCGTTGAAGTCGGGGACGTCTGCCACCCACAGCCTACCTTGTTTCCTCCAGCCGCCGACAGGCATGCCGCCACTGATGACGGCATCCTTGCCCGCTATCGTCAGCCCCTCGTCTTCAGGGCGCAGCCGCAACGGTTCATACAGCCTATACGCACCGGCAGCCAACTGTATGGTCACCGCCGCAGCCTTTCCCGTGCGTCTCATCTCCCGTGCTTTCCTCACGGCATCGGTCAGCGACGAGTCGGGTGTGATGCTGATTTGCGCCTGCGCTGCACACCATCCCAACAGTCCTGATACCAAAAGTAATAAACCCCGTCTCATGAATGATGAATTATGAATTGAAAGCCCCCAAGCCCCCTAAAGGGGGTGTTGAACTTCGTTCGATTATCGGCTGCACCTCGGCAATTGAAGCAAGCTTCATT
>DEJO01000033.1 GCA_002353555.1 Prevotella sp. UBA2746
GCAAGGTGAGTTCTTTTACCATTAATGCAACGCCAAGAAATCTGGAATAAAAATGCTGCAAACATTTGGAATTTCAAGAAAAATGTTGTAACTTTGACTTCGAAATTCCATCCAAGAAGGAATGCAGAAATAAATAGAACAGAATCGTTAACCTATAGGTTTCCATATAAGAACTTGCAGGTTAACATATAAAAACCTACAGGTTTTCAAATGAAAACCTGTAGGTTTTTAATTTCATGACATTGGTTTTATCCCTTCATCACATTGAGTTTATCCCTTCATCACATTGAGTTTATCCCTTCATTACATTGGTTTTATCCCTTCATCACATTGAGTTTATCCCTTCATCACATTGAGTTTGTCCCTTCATCATATTGAGTTTGTCCCTTCATCATATTGAGCTTGTCCCTTCATCATATAAGTTTTGTAGTGAAGAGAGGGGAGCCAACGGTCGTGTTGGTCTCCCCTCTCTGCCTAAACATATATTATGAATATTCTGATCAGATGGTTGCCTCGAAGTCCTTCATGGCCTGGACGAGAGCCTGGCAGCCTTCGATGGTCTGGGCGTTGTAGCAGCTGGCACGGAAACCGCCTACTGAACGGTGGCCCTTGATGCCTACCATGCCGCGTGCGGTAGCGAACTCGAAGAAAGGCTTCTCCAGTTCGGCATATTCCTCGTTCATCACGAAGCAGATGTTCATCAGTGAACGGTCTTCTTCAGCGACGGTGCCCTTGAAGAGCTTGTTGCGGTCAATCTCGCCGTAGACAATCTCTGCACGCTGCTTAGCCAGCTTGTCCATAGCCTCTACGCCGCCGTTCTTCTTCACCCAGCGCATGGTTTCGAGCAGGGAGTAGATGGGCACAACGGGAGGAGTATTGAACATGCTGCCCTTTTCTACGTGGGTGCAGTAGTTCATCATCGTAGGCAACTCGCGCGGAGCCTTGCCCAGCTTGTCGTTCTTGAGGATGATGACGGTGACGCCAGCCATGGACATGTTCTTCTGGGCACCGGCATAGATGCAGTCATACTTGCTCACATCGACAGGACGGCTCATGATGTCTGACGACATGTCGGCAATCAGGGGAACGTTGACGTCGAGGTCTTTGCGAATCTCCGTGCCGTAGATGGTGTTGTTGGTCGTGATGTGCAGGTAATCGGCATCAGCAGGAACCGTGTAGTCCTTGGGGATGAAAGTGTAGTTGGCATCCTTGGAAGAAGCCACTTCAACCACCTCGCCATAGAGCTTTGCCTCTTTCTCGGCTTTGTTTGCCCATGTACCTGTGTTCAGGTAGGCAGCCTTCTTGATCAGGAAGTTGGCAGGAACCTGTGTGAACTGCAGCGATGCACCGCCTCCGAGGAAGATGACCGAATATCCTTCAGGAACTGAAAGCAGTTCCTTGATGAGAGCCTCAGCCTCGTCAACCACGGGCTGGAAGTCTTTTGCACGGTGGCTGATCTCCATCAGAGAGAGGCCTGAACCATTGAAATCCAAAATCTGCTTGGCAGTATTCTCGATGACTTCGCGTGGAAGCATCGAAGGACCTGCATTAAAGTTGTACTTCTTCATTGTTGAAATTGAATGATTATATTGTTATGTTTACTATTCTTTACCTTGTTCTGTAAAACGGTGCGAAATTACAACAATTTTCTGATATACCCAAACAAAAGAACAAAAAGTTACCGTTTGAGCTGTTTTCTATACAGAAATGTCAAAAAACAAGCCTTCATTATGACGTTTTTGCCATTTCCACCCGTCAATTCTTGTCACTTAACCTGTTGTATTTGTGCTCAGCCCTTCACCTCTTCAACGATGGTCTTGATGCCTTTTATTTTTTCTCCCTGCACGTTCTTGAGCACTTGGCGCAGCCGCTTGCGGCTAATGGCAGCGTATGTATAGCGCTCCATCACGCTGATTTTCCCGATTTCGTCGCTCTTAAGCCCACCTTTCTTGCACAGGAAGCCTACGATGTCGCCCTTGGAGAGCTTGTCTTTCTTGCCTTTGCCGATGTAGAGTGTCGCCATGCGGGGAACGGAAGCTGCCGCCTCTTCCGCAGAGGAGCGGGGAGCATACTGGGGCAGACTGCCGAGGTCGATGTATGGCAGGCTCTCTTCCTGGCTCAGGATGAAGAACGCCCTGCCCTGCTTGTCCCATCGTGCCGTTCGTCCTACGCGGTGGATATAGTTGTCCTGCGTCTCCGGCAGGTGGTAGTGTACGATGTTGTCAATATCAGGGATGTCAAGTCCACGGCTTGCAAGATCTGTAGCAACCAGGATGTTGGCTGAGCCGTTGGCAAACATATAGATAGCTGCTTCGCGCTGCTTCTGTTCCAGTCCGCCATGGAAGATGCTGACGGTGAAGCCCTGCTCACGAAGGTAGGAGGCCGTGCGCTCTACGCTGTCGCGGTAGTTCAGGAACACCACCGTGCTCTGGTCTCCGAAGTCAAGCAGCAGGCTGCGTAGTGTTTCCAGTTTGTCCTTGCTTGGACTGGCAACGGCAAAGATCTTCACACGGTCACTGACGGGCTCATCCTCCGTGCGATAGTCGATGCGAACCGTACGCCCCATGTTGATGAAGCGAGGAATGGCTTCCGACTCGGTAGCAGAGAGGAGGATGCGCCGTCGGATGTTGGGAAGGCTATCTACCAGTCTGCTCATTTCGTTCTGGAATCCCATCTCCAGACACTTGTCGAACTCGTCGATGACGAGCCAGGTGATGTTGTCTATGATGATGTTGCCTTTTTCAATGTGGTCGTTGATGCGTCCGGGCGTTCCGAAGATGACGTTGGGCATCACCTTCCGCAGTTCGCGGTGTTCGTCCATGGTAGGTCTGCCGCCATAGAGCGCCATCGTCCGCAGTCCGGTACCCATCGACTTCAGCACTTCTGCCGACTGAAGGGCGAGTTCGCGACCGGGAACCATCACCAGCACAATGGGTGAAGGCTCGTCCGGAAGTTGTTCTGTCTGTTGCGTTTCCAACGCAACAGACCGTTCGGAAGGCTGCAACCGCTGAACGATGGGGAGCAGGTAGGCTAATGTCTTGCCTGTACCCGTAGGTGACAATACAACAACGTCTTTGTTGCTATGCAGGACAGCTTCGGAAACGTCTTCCTGCATCTCGTTCAACTGGCTGATGTTCAGCTTATTTAATATGTTTTCTGTATTCATTGCGTAACTTATCTATCTCGTCAAATTCCTTTCCCATGTTCAGGTTGAAGTAGATCGTATAGAGAGGTGCCGACCACTTGCGCACATCCTTGGGTGATAGCTGGCGATAGCGTTCCAGATAGGGACGGCTCTGTTCGTAGAGTGCCATGATCTTGCCTCTCGCCTTCTGGCGTTGTTTCTTCGTCAGTTCAGAGAGCATCAGCTTCTTCTCTTGCAAGATGGCTTTGTTGAAGAACGACAGACCGGCATAGTAATGGGCATCGGCAAGTGAGTCGTCCTGCTCGACGAGATGGCGGCTCAGCCGGATGCACTCGTCATACTGTCCGAGGTTGAGCAGCACCGAACACTTGCCCAGGAGGAAGATGACATTGGTGGAGTCGGTAGCCAAGGCGCGGTCTACCACTTTCTTGGCTTCGTCTTCCCTGCCCCGATGCTGCTCATACGCCACCAGTCGCGGAAAGAAGTAGGGATAGGCAGGATACTTGCTGACTCCCTTACGCAGGGTATTGACATAGTTTACCGTGTCGCCCAGCTGGTAGTAGGCTTCACACATAAACTGCCACACGCGGTCCAGATGGGCAGTGTCCTGCTGAGCCACCTCTTTGTATCTCAATACCTTGCCGGGACAGTCCATCCTGTTGCCGCAATACATGGCACCATAGGCTGCCTGGGGCATCCATTTGCCCAGTTCGTCGGCATGTATGGAAGAGAACAGGGGCTGGCGTGCACAGTCTATGTACTGGCTGAAGAGGTGGTAGGCTTCCTGATAGTTGCCCTTCATGATGAAGTAGTAGCCGCCATGATAGAGATTGGGACGGATGATCATGAGGTTGTGGGCGTTGCGCTGGCGATAGACGGGCACTACCCTACCCTTCTTGTTGGGATGGGCATCGATGGTGTCTAAGCTGCACGCATCGGTAAAGAGCTGGCTTGCCAGCTTGAACAAAGCCGCCGTGTCCTGCTTCTGCTTCAGGTAGAGTTTCTCGTTGGCTTGCGCATACTGTCCCCTGACGGCTTCTATCAGCACGTTCCATATCTTGACGTTATCCCTGTTGGCAGAGTCTTTCAGCAGCTTGCGCATCGATGCTTCCACCTTGTCGAGGTTCTTCCCCTCCTTCACCTTGTCGCGTGCCTGTGAAATCTCTTTTTTGATGGCTTTCTGACTTTTCTGTGCCGCCGTGCAGAGTGGCAACATCAGCAGCCACGATAATAAAAATACAAACTGATACCTTCTTCTCAATAGCATATCTCTTGCTGATACCTTATATATATACGTCAATAGTCAAATGAAAGGGCGACGGGCACAGTCTCAATTCGACCGATACCCCATCGCCCTGTTATAATCATGACCCGATTACTGCTGAACGCCAGCATCGGCAGCTGCCGACTGGGTCTCAGGTGCCTCGGCTCCCTTCACAAAGTAGTAAGAGCCATAGAGCGGATAAGCCCATGAACGCTTCTGCTCCTTCATGACATCGAGCTTCTTGGCTGCCTCAAGGTAGCTGATAGCCTTGTTGTAGACAACATTGAACTGCTCACGTGCAGCAGGAGAGAGCACGCCCTTGAAGTTGTTGACACGCTCCTGAGCTTTGAAGAAGTAGCACTCGCCGATGGCGGCGTTGATGGTGATGCGGGTGTCGTCGTCCTTAGCCATGGGCAGCGCCTTCTCTAAGGCTGCCGTAGCAGCATCGTAGTTCTTGCGCTGGCTCTCGATAGAACCTTTCTGAATCAGTGCAGCATAGTCGTTGGGGTTGGCAGCAAGGCGGTCGTCAATCATCTTGTCGGCCTTGGCACCCTGTCCCATCATGCTGTAAAGTCCTGTCAGGGTGCTGAAGATGGTCTCGTTGTTGGGGTCTTTGGCAATCATGCCTTCCAGCTTCTGCACGTATGCTACAGAGTCTTCATGGCTCTTCAGCTGTCCCTGCATGGCAGCAAGCTGAATCTTCTGTGCATCAACACCACGCTCGGCATCTCCGATGGCATAGCCGGCATACTTCTCGGCAGCAGCATAGTCCTTCTTGTTCAGTGCCATGTAGGAAGCGAAGAATGCTGCATTGGGCAGGTCCTTGTCTTCCTTCTTGACGCTGGCAAAGAGAGGAGCTTCTGCTGTCTCGCAATAGGCAGCCAGCAACTGGTAAGCCTTGGCGTCGTCCTTGTTCTGGAAGAAGCCACCGCCATTAATCAGGAACGGACGTGCGGGATAGAGACGTTCGGCATTCTTCTTGGCGTAGCGTGGCTTGACCTTTCCCTTTTCGTTAGGCATCTGGTCATACTTGTAGCTCTCCTGTGCAGCCTCGATAGCCTGAGCCAGTGAGGTGTACATCTTAGCTTCGTCAACGGTCTTCGACGGCTGCTGTCCCATGGTCTTCGCCGTCTCGTTCTCCAACATGTTGTTGCGCTCGTTCTCAAAAGCGTCGTAAGCCAGGTCTACCAACTTGTTGTAGGCTTCGGCTTTCTCTGCATCGTTAGCCAAAGTACTGGTACCGATCAGTGCTTTTGCTTCGTCGTAGGTTTTTGCTTTGAGGATTGCTTTCAGTGCGTCGCTGTCAGCGGCAAATGCAGCAGATGTACTGAGTACCATCATGGCTGCGATGAATAATTTCTTCATACTCGTTTTTTGTTAAAAGTAGATGATTCGGATGAAAGACCTGTAAGGCTTTGACGTAAAGCCTACAGGTCTGTTTAATTTATTCTTCAGAGTTGTTTTCCGTTTCTGTTGTTTCTGTTGTTTCAACTTCAGCAGTCTCCGGAGTCGTCTCCTGCTTGAACGCTTCGTTGTTCTGCGCCCATGCCGCACGGCTCTCCATGGTCACCTGAGCTTCCAGTTCAGCGCTCATCACCTTGCATACGCTTGCAATGACGTCGTTCTTCTTTGCCAGGTTGATGAGGCGCACACCCTGTGTGGCACGTCCCATGACACGACACTCGGCAACCGGCATGCGGATGACGATGCCGCTCTTGTTGATGATCATGAGGTCGTTCATGTCGGTAACGTTCTTGATGGCTACCAGGCGACCTGTCTTCTCCGTGATGTTCAGAGTCTTCACACCCTTTCCGCCACGGTTGGTCTTGCGGTAGTCTTCCACTTCAGAACGCTTTCCGTAACCGTTCTCAGATACCACCATGACGTTCTCCGTCTCAGCGTTGTTGACAACAATCATGCCTACAACCTCGTCGTCGCCGTCATCGAGACGCATACCGCGCACACCCGTAGAGACACGTCCCATCGTGCGCACTTTGTTCTCGTCGAAACGACAAGCACGTCCGTTACGGTCGGCAATGATCAGCTCGTTGTGGCCGTTGGTCAGTCGAACGTCTACTACCTCGTCGCCCTCGTTGATGTTGATGGCGATGACTCCGTTGGCACGCGGACGTGAATAAGCCTCCAGACACGTCTTCTTAATCAATCCCTTCTTCGTAGCGAAGACCACGTAGTGGTTGTTCAGGAACTCTTCGTCGTTGAGTCCGCGCAGGCGCAATACAGCATTTACGCTGTCGTCGGGTTCTATGTTCAGCATGTTCTGGATAGCACGTCCCTTGGCGTTGCGGTCACCTTCCGGCAACTCGTAGCACTTCAGCCAGTAGCAACGTCCCTTCTTCGTGAAGAAGAGCAGTGTCTGGTGCATCGTAGCCGGATAGATGTCTTCCGTAAAGTCGTTGTCACGTGTGCGGGCACCCTTGGCACCCACTCCACCGCGTGCCTGTTCGCGGAAGTCGCTCAGCGGCGTACGCTTGATATATCCCAGATGGCTCATCGTCACCACTACCGGGTCGTTGGGATAGAAGTCCTCGGCGTTGAACTCATGCTCGTCGGGGATAATCTCCGTCCGACGCTCGTCGCCATACTTCTCTTTCACCTCCAGCAGCTCCTGCTTCATCACCTCCTTGCAACGTTCCGGGTTGTCGAGAATCTCCTGCAAGTCGGCTATCAGCTTCATCAAGTCATCATATTCAGCATGCAACTGGTCTACACGCAGACCTGTCAGCTGAGACAGACGCATGTCGACGATAGCCTTCGACTGGGCTTCATCCAGTTCGAAACGCTGTTCCAGGTTGCGCTGAGCGTCAGCAGGTGTCTTCGAGTTGCGGATGATGTGTACCACCTCGTCGATGTTATTCACCGCGATGATCAGTCCCTCCAGGATGTGTGCACGCTCCTGTGCCTTTTTCAGGTCGAACTTGGTGCGGCGTATGGTGACGTCGTGGCGGTGATCAACGAAGTAGCTGATGCACTCTTTCAGCGTCAGCAGCTTCGGACGGAGCTGCAACTGGTTGGCAGGATTGGGCACCAAGGCGATGTTGTTGACCGAGAACGAGCTTTGCAGCGCCGTCATCTTGAACAGTTTGTTCAGGATAACGTTTGCATTGGCATCGCGCTTCACGTCGACAACGATGCGCATACCCTGACGACCAGTCTCGTCGTTGACGTTAGAGATGCCGTCAAGCTTGCCTTCCTTCACCAGGTCGGCAATGTATTCTATGAGTTGTTGCTTGTTGACACCGTATGGAATCTCTGTCACCACGATGCGGTCGTGCTGGTCGTCGCTCTCTATCTCTGCCTTGGCACGCATGATGATGCGGCCGCGACCAGTCTCGTAGGCATCTTTCACACCCTGAAGACCATAGATGTAGGCACCCGTCGGGAAGTCGGGAGCCGGAATATACTTCATCAGTCCCTCTGTGTCGAGATCTGGATTGTCGATGAAGGCGCAGCAGCCGTCAATGACCTCGCCCAGGTTGTGGGTCGGCATGTTGGTTGCCATACCTACTGCGATACCGTTTCCACCGTTTACTAGCAGGTTGGGCACCTTCGTTGGCATCACGCTCGGCTCCTGCAACGTGTCGTCGAAGTTGTTGGTCATGATGACCGTGTCCTTCTCCAAGTCGTCCATGATGTGTTCGCCCATCTTCGACAGACGGCACTCGGTGTAACGCATGGCTGCCGGTGAGTCGCCGTCGACGCTACCGAAGTTACCCTGTCCGTCTACCAGCTTGTAGCGCATGTTCCACTCCTGTCCCATACGTACCAGTGCTCCATATACCGATGAGTCGCCATGCGGGTGATACTTACCCAGTACTTCACCAACAACGCGGGCACACTTCTTGTACGGGTTGTTGCTGGTGTTTCCTATACCCAGCATACCATAGAGTATGCGGCGGTGCACTGGCTTGAAGCCGTCGCGCACATCAGGCAGGGCACGGGCTACAATCACCGACATCGAGTAGTCGATGTATGAGGATTTCATCTCCTCCTCAATGTTGATTTTCAGGATTCTGTCCTGATCAATAGTTTGATTTTCGTCCATGAAATGATTTAAATATATGATTGGTTATTCATTTTTCTGAGGTCATCGCGACAGACACCACGAATGGATAAAACCGTCGCAAATGCCGTTTATTTGCGTTCTAAGCCGTTTTCAGCTATTTTAGAACGTACAAAATTACACATTTTCTGCGACATGAAAAACGTTCAGAACGAAAATAATCGCCTTTTTAAGGTTTATTCAGCTTTTGGAGAGGGAGATAGAGGGAGGTAGAGGGAGGTAGAAGTCATTAGTTTTGCATGCAGTGTATCCTGTTGATAAAAGTTAGCAGGTTGCGAAATGGGCCTCCGATTCGCATCGGAAGCCCACAACAACACAAACACAAAATACTCGTCCTCAGATGAGAGACGAGTTTATCGTCACATCACCCCGTCCTTGCGGAGTTTCTGTTGCCATTTCCATGCAGAGGCAAGCACGTCTTCCAGCGGGGTGTCAGCCTTCCATCCCAGCACTTTGTTCGCCTTGTCTACGTTGCCCCATATCTTTTCTATGTCGCCTTCGCGTCGCGGTCCGTATTTCCAGTTGAGCTTCACTCCCGTTGCACGTTCGAAGGTTTCGACAATCTCCAGTGTAGAGTTGCCTTTTCCTGTACCTATATTAAAGTACTCCAGCTGGTCGCTGTCCGTATCGAGTACGCGCGTCATGGCTGCCACATGTGCCTTTGCCAAGTCTACCACGTAGATGTAGTCGCGAATGCAGGTGCCGTCGGGCGTGTCGTAGTCGTTGCCGAAGATGGTGAGCTGCTCACGCACTCCAATGGCGGTCTGTGTGACAAAGGGAATCAGGTTGTTGGGCACCCCGTTGGGCAGTTCGCCTATCTCTGCCGTCGGGTGTGCGCCGATGGGGTTGAAGTATCTCAGCACGATGCTCTTGATAGGCGCACCGCTGTGAATGTAGTCGCTGATAATCTGTTCGTTGATCTCCTTCGTATTACCGTAGGGAGAGGTAGCCTTCTGGTGTGGAGCCTCCTCAGTCACGGGCAGGTTCTCAGGCTTCGGCTGTCCGTAGACGGTGCAGCTGCTGGAGAAGATGATGCCCTTGACGTCGTATTTCGGCATCAGTTCCAGCAGGTTCACCAGCGACACCACGTTGTTGCGATAGTACATCAGCGGCTTCTGAACGCTCTCGCCCACCGCCTTCGATGCTGCAAAGTGAATGATGCCGGCAATTTTCGGGTACTTCCTGAAGACAGCCTCCGTAGCTTCGAGGTCGCGCAGGTCCACCTGTTCGAAGGCCGGGCGCACGCCCGTTATCTTCTCTATGCCGTCGAGCACTTCTATCTTTGAGTTGGAAAGATTGTCGACGATGACCACGTCGTAGCCAGCCTCCTGTAGTTCCACGGTGGTGTGAGACCCGATGAACCCCGTTCCGCCAGTCACCAGAATAGTTTCTTTCATCTTCCTTTTTGTTTTAATTCGTTTGGGCTTGTTTAGTTTCGCCCTATACATTTATCTATTTTATGGTTATTCAGCTCTTCTTTTTCAGCTCTATCAGGTCACAGTACATGAGACGGCTGTTCAACGGAGACATTGGCTTGATGCCTCGGAACTCTCGCTCTTGTTCCTCTGTACTGAAAAGATAATTGAAGCCATTGCGCTCGTAGAATGAGAGGTTACGCTCCTTGTTATATGAATCAACGAGAAGAAAACGACAACCAGTCTTGTTGAGCGGGTCAACAAACCAGGCCTTGATGAAGCTGAGCACATCGCTGCCAAGGTGCCGACTTTGGAAATCAATACCAATGCCAAGACGACCAATCATCACGGCAGGGTAGCTGCTATATTGCTTTTCGCGTGGGATATTCTTTTCGACCTTCTTCTTACGCGAACCAGGAATCTTCTTAATGCTGTCGTTTGAAAGGGTAAATGCGGCTACGATAATAGAAGGGTCTTCATCAAGCGTAAAGCAATAATTCTTGCAAAGCAACTGGTCGCTCTGCAAGAATGCATCGTTGGTAAAGAACTCGTCTAAATCATCATCACCACAACGAAACAGTTTGCTTTTGTCAGCTGTCTCTCGGTTATAAAAACCAAAACAACATTTTTCCTGTAAGAAACTCATACGTTGGGATGACGTTTAGAAGTTGGCTTTAGAGAGAATGGCGCGAGCTTCGTTGATTTCATTGCTGAAATCCACGGAACCGCAACGCTGTTCGCTCTGCTCCATCATTTGGTCAAAGCGGTCGGATGCTTCTCCAGTCAATACTGGTACTGCTGCTATTTCCAATGCCATACTACTTTCCTTTCTTTGATTATGGCGACAAAGATACAAAGAATATTTCAAATAATCACTATGATGACCAAACCTTTTATGTATTATTGGCGAAAAAGAGCAAAGTGTGGTACTGTGAATACCACTATGCGGTAGTTCACATGCCAATGCATGGAAGACTCAGAACTGGAAGTAGATGAAGGGCTGTACGTCGCTCGACTTGACTTGAATGACGAGGTAGATGACGACAATCAGGAGCGCTGCTCCTGCTACCACCCCACCCCGCTTGAGCCAGTCTACCATGCGGTTCTCCCACGTTGCAGGTACGGCATGGGAGAGGAATGCCAGGAGTATCATCATGAAGACATACTTGTAGGCTACGAAGACGTCGGGCAACACCTCCGGATTGAACTTCGTGAAGAGCTGGGTCAGCATGAGTCCCACGCCCTCGAAGTCGGGACAACGGAAGAAAAGCCACGTGAAGCAGACAAGGTGGAAGGTCAGGAGTACGGCAAAGAAGCGTCGTATTCCTGCCGGATGGTACTTGCGGTCGTGGTGCAGGATGGTCTGCGAGAAGAACTTATGGATGTTGACCAGTGCCCCGTGGAGCGCTCCCCAGATGATGAAGTTAAGGCTTGCGCCGTGCCACAGTCCGCACAGCGTCATCGCCACCATCTGGTTGAGGTACATGCGCACCTTTCCTTTGCGGCTCCCGCCGAGCGGGATGTAGACATAGTCGCGTATCCATGAGGATAGCGAGATGTGCCACCGTCGCCAGAAGTTGCTCATGGAGTCCGCCTTGAACGGTGCGTCGAAGTTCATGGGTATGGAGAATCCCATCAGCATGGCAATGCCTATCGCCATGTCGCTGTAGCCGGAGAAGTCGCAATAGATCTGTACGCAATAGCCGTAGATGCCTAACAACACCTCTCCGCCGGAGAAGAGCGTCGGGTTGTCGAAGATGCGGTCTACGAAGTTCTGGCTGATGTAGTCGCTGATGATGGCTTTCTTGAACAGTCCGGTAGCAATAAAGTAGGTGCCTCGTGCCAGCATGTCTGCCGAGATGTGCAGCGGCCGTCTCAGCTGTGGCATGAAGTCGGTGGCACGGGTGATAGGTCCTGCCACTAGGACGGGGAAGAACGATACGAAGAAGGCGTAGTCGAGCAGCGACGTGACGGGCTGCATCTTTCCCCGGTATACGTCGACGGTGTAGCTGAGGCTCTTGAAGGTGAAGAAGCTGATGCCCACGGGCAGCACGATGTCCCACGGCTGGAAGTTGCCGTTGATGGCCTGTGCTATCATCGAGGCAAAGAAGTTGGTGTATTTGAAGTAGAAGAGCAGCCCCAGGTCGATGAGTATGCTCAGCAGGAGCAGCCACTTTGCCTTCCGCTCTCCGCGACAGTTGCCTATGGCCTTGCCCAGAAGAAAGTCCGTAGCCGTTACAAGTGCCAGCAGGAGGAAGCACAGTCCGGAACTCTTATAGTAGAAGTAATAGGAGAAAAGGGTGACGAAGAGCAGCCGCCACGATGTCTTTCCGCGCAGCAACATGTAGAAGAACGACAGGAAGAGGAACAGGACGAGGAACAGCCCCGACGAGAACATCAGGGGCTCCTGCGGATTGTATTGCAACAGATGGAGTAACTTATCGAACATATTATCAATTCACAATTAACAATTCATAATTCACAATTCACAATTCACAATTCATAATNNCCCTTTAGGGGGCTTGGGGGCCTGGGGGCTGGGGGGCTTCTTTACGGTACCGCTGCGCTGAACGAGTTGAAGATGTGGCGGGCTATCAGCTTGCCTGCCTTGTGGTTGATGTGGACGAAGTCCTTCGAGCCCATGCCCTGTTCGCAGAGCTTGGCCATAGAGCCTGTGCCGCCCATCGCCCGGAAGAGGTTGTAGAACGCCACGTGGTTGTCGGCAGCCAGTTGCTGCTGGTAGCTGACCAGCGCCTCGATGTTCTTCATCGTGCCCAGTCCCTGCGCCGTACGTGCTCCTCTGTCGGGTGTGCTCATGACGAGGATGCTGGTTTCGGGGAAGCACTTCTTAAATAAGGTGATGACCTTCTGCATCTGCTCCATGTACCAGGTGAGGTGCTTCTGCCCCGTGTTGGCAGTGATGGCATTGGTTCCGAACTGGAAGATGATGAGGTCGTAGGGGCGCACCCTGTTGAAGTCTGCCAGCATTTTGGGCGATAGCGCCGAGAGGGTGATGCCCGACGAGCCACGCATGCTGAAGTTGTCTACCACGATGCCGTTGTCGGTTTCCAAGGCTACACCAAAGAGTGAACCGCTGCCGCTCAACACGCTCACAGACAGGTTGTTCATCCATTGTGTCGTCTCAGCCATCTGCACCCCGTCCGCAGCATCGAAATGGGGACTTGCCGACTGGCCGCCCGTTGCCGAGAGCGACAACGAAACGGGAGTCTGAGCCACGAAGTAGGCACGCGCCGACTGCCATTTCTGCACATGCGGGAACTCCTGCAAGGGCTGTCCCTTGGCATCCTTCTCCTGAGCGGGCACGCTCCTGGAGCGGAACGTCATTGAGGCTCCGCCGCTGAAGGGATAGTATCGCTCGGCAATGCCCGCCTTCTGCGCGTTGTAGCCCTGCTGTTTCATCGCCATGCACTCCGTCAGCCCCGACGAATGGGTGTCGATGGTCTGCTTATACTGGTTGAGCCCGTTGCCGGCATCGAGCCATCCTATGCCATATCCGCCGTATTTCGCCTGCAACATCTCGCGCAGATACTCGGTGAGGATGTCGCCTTCGATGAACGAGTCGCCGTAGTAGGCTATGCGCACAGGTCTTCCCACGACTGCCTTCTTCGCCAGCGAGTCCAGCATCGAGTAGAAATGTTCCATGCCGTTAGCCGCTCCAGCCGAATAGTCGTCGATGGGCTCGACGCCTTTTGGCCATTTGATGTTTCTAAACGTATCGTTGATGCTGTCTGCAGAGGCGCTTTGCGGTGTCTGTACGGGCACTTTCGCCAACGGAATGATGCCCTCCTCCTCGCCATCGGAAGGTGCATCCGACAAGTCGGATAAGATGTTGACTTGTCGCAATTTAGCGTCTCCCAACGAAAGTGGAGGTAGAAAGTGTAGCAGGAGCAATACGAAGACGACCAGCGCTACAAGTATAAACGTCTTATCTGTGTGATCCTTCATGTCGGGTTCTTTTCATTTATAGCATCCCTTCATCAAGTCGGCGTATGCCCTTTTCGGTGCAGATGGCACGCAGGAACATTCTGATGAGGTTGCGGAAAATCTCTTCCAGTGGGTATTTCTTGTAAGTCTCCGTCTCGAAGACGCGCTTGCTGACGTCCTCGGCCATCTGCTGAATCAGCTCATAGTTGACGTCTTTGAGGAAGTAGCCGCTCTTCACGCCCATGCGCAGGAACTCCGCCGCGCGCTTCTTGCGCTCCTTGCCCCTTTCGTCAAAGTATTCGACCAGCTTCGGATAGATGTGCAACTCCTCGAAGAAGAGCGGGTTGACCGTTGCGAACTCCCTCACCTGGACGCTGTAGAACTCGATGATGCAGTCCATCACGTCCGTGTCCTCGCCCTGCACAAACCCGTCGAGGTGCTGCTTCAGCTGGCTGTCGCGCTGCTTCACCATCTCCAGGAGCAGTTCCTCCTTGTTGGCATAGATTTCATAGAGCGTACGTTTAGAGATAGACAGGTGCTTAGCCACATCGTCCATCTTGACTGCCTTGATGCCAAACTTGCTGAAGAGCTCGGCTGCCGCCTGTATGATGCGGCCTTTCAGTTCTTGCCTGTAAACGGTACTTACGTTGAGTTGATGCATGTATATTTTGAGCTTACAGCGTGCAAAAATACAAAACTTTCAGAAACTTATTGCAAAAAACTATCGCATTCTCTTTTTTATATCAGATTTTTCATTAACTTTGCACAAACATTGCCGTTTTGTGCATTGCATTTCTTTGACGAAAACATCTAAAAGCTTATATTATAATTATGGTAAAGATAACGAAAGAAGCAGCTCTGGAATACCACGCATCCGGACGCCCAGGAAAGATTGAGGTGAAACCCACCAAGCCTTATCGTACGCAGACAGACCTCTCCCTCGCCTACTCGCCGGGGGTGGCGTTCCCCTGTCTGGAGATTCAGCAGAACCCCAACGACGTCTACAAATACACCGACAAGGGCAACCTCGTGGCGGTCATCTCCAACGGTACAGCCGTACTGGGACTGGGCGACATCGGTGCCATGAGCGGCAAGCCGGTCATGGAAGGCAAGGGACTGCTGTTCAAGATCTACGGCGGTATCGACGTCTTCGACATTGAGGTCGACGAGAAAGACCCCGACAAGTTCTGCGAGACGGTGGAGAAGATTGCCCCGTCGTTCGGCGGCATCAACCTCGAAGACATCAAGGCGCCTGAGTGTTTCGCCATCGAGGAACGGCTGAAGCGCACGCTCGACATCCCCGTCATGCACGACGACCAGCACGGCACCGCCATCATCTCGGCTGCCGGACTGAAGAATGCGCTGGAGGTTGCCGGCAAGGACATCGACAAGGTGCACATCGTCGTCAACGGAGCCGGTGCTGCCGCCATCTCGTGCACCAAGCTATACATGGCGCTCGGCGCACGCAAGGAGAACATCCTCATGCTCGACTCGAAGGGTGTCATCACCTCCGACCGCCCCAACCTGACGGAGCAGAAGGCGTTCTTCGCCACCGACCGCCGTGACGTGCACACGCTGGAAGAGGCCATCAAGGGTGCCGACGTGTTCGTAGGCCTGTCCAAGGGCAACATCCTCAGCCAGGACATGGTGCGCTCGATGGCTGACAACCCCATCGTCTTCGCACTTGCCAACCCCGTACCGGAGATTTCCTACGAGGACGCCATGGCTGCACGCCCCGACGTGCTGATGTCTACCGGCCGCAGCGACTATCCCAACCAGATCAACAACGTCATCGGATTCCCCTACATCTTCCGCGGAGCCCTCGACGTGAACGCTACCGCCATCAACGAGGAGATGAAGATGGCTGCCGTTCTCGCCATCGCCGACCTTGCCAAGCAGACCGTTCCCGACGTGGTCAACCAGGTATACCACGTCAACGACCTCACCTTCGGACCGAGATACTTCATCCCGAAGCCCGTAGACCCGCGACTCATCACCGAGGTGAGCGCTGCCGTTGCCAAGGCTGCCATAGAGAGCGGCGTGGCACGCAAGCAGATTACCGACTGGAAGGCGTACAAGCAGAACCTGAAGCAGCTGCTCGGACAGGAGTCTAAGCTCACCCGCAACCTGCACGCCTCGGCTGCCGCCCATCCGCAACGAGTCGTCTATGCCGAGGGCGAGAACCAGACCATGATGAAGGCTGCCGTGCAAGCCCGTCAGGAAGGCATCTGCCAGCCCATCCTCCTGGGCAACCCCGACCGTCTGCGCCGCATGGCAACACGCCTGAAGCTCGACATCGAAGACATCGAAATCATCGACATGCGTGCCGACAGCGAACAGGGACGGCGTGCCACCTACGCCAAGCACCTGGCAGAAAAGCGCGGACGCGACGGATACACCTTCCAGGAGGCTTACGACAAGATGTACGAGCGCAACTACTTCGGCATGATGATGGTAGAGACGGGCGAGGCCGACGCCTTCATCACGGGTCTCTACACGCGCTACAGCAACACCATCAAGGTCGTCAACGAGGTCATCGGCATCCGTCCGGAGTACAAGCACTTCGGCACCATGCACATCATCAACTCGGCACGCGGCGCACTCTACATCGCCGACACGCTCGTCAACGAAGACCCCGACACCGAGACGCTGGCAGACCTTGCCCGGCTGAGCATCCGTTCCGTGGAGTTCTTCAACGAGAAGCCCGTCGTGGCGCTCATCAGCCACTCCAACTTCGGCAGCAGCGTCACGCCCGGAGCAAAGAAGGTGAAAGACGCCGTGGCACGCGTGCAGGCAGAATACCCGGAGTATTCCATCGACGGCGAGATGCAGATAGGCTTCGCCCTCGACCGTGAGCTGCGCGACAACATGTACCCCTTCTCGCGCCTGAAGGGACTCGACGTGAACACCCTCGTCTTCCCCAACCTCACCTCGGCACGCTCCAGCTACAAGATGCTGCAGATGCTGAGCTCCGACATCGAGATCATCGGCCCCATCCAGATGGGACTGAACAAGGCCATCCACTTCGTCGACTTCGGCGCCTCCGTACGCGACATCGTCAACATCACCGCCGTAGCCGCCATCGATGCGTATGTGGGAAAACTGAAAGACGGAAAGGAATGAAACAATTGAAAGCCCCCCAGCCCCCTAAAGGGGGTGTTGAAAGCCCCCCAACCCCCTAAAGGGGGTGTTGTGAATTGTCAATTGTCAATTGTCCATTAAAAAAGCCTCCCCTTTTGGGAAGGCTTTTTTTCTTACGGCTCGAAAACTCGTCCTCTACTCCTTAACGACATAACATTCATTGGAATAATTGTCCGCCTCTTTTTGCTACTGTTTCCTGTGGGCGAACACCCATTGCAGACGGTTATCAGTGAAGGCTGCCTGAGTGGCTTGGGAGTGGCGGAGACCTTCTAGAGCCTCAAATCGGGCTTCTCCTCCATGCTCGTTGAGCCATGCTGTGAGGGAGAGCATCGCATTGATTTTTCTGTCCCCCT
>DEJO01000016.1:0-22022 GCA_002353555.1 Prevotella sp. UBA2746
CGAATACTGATCTTAGGAGCAGGCAAGATGGGAAGCTTCTTCGTCGACCTGCTGAGTTTCGACCACGAAGTGGCAGTATTCGAGAAAGACCCGCGCAGGCTGCGGTTCACCTACAACTGCCAGCGATTCCAAGAGTTAGGCGAGATTCGTGAGTTCCAACCCGAACTCGTCATCAATGCCGTCACGGTGAAATACACCATTCCTGCCTTCGAGGAGGTGCTGCCCTACCTTCGTCAGGAGTGCATCCTCAGCGACATATCGTCGGTGAAGACGGGGCTGAAGGACTGGTACGAGCAGTGCGGTCATCCCTTTGTCAGCACGCACCCGATGTTTGGTCCCACCTTTGCCAACCTGAACCAGCTGAGCGAAGAGAATGCCATCATCATCACCGAGGGCGACTACATGGGGCGCATCTTCTTCAAGGACCTCTACCAGCGGCTGGGACTCAACATCTACGAATACACCTTCGAGGAGCACGATAAGACCGTTGCCTACTCGCTGAGTATTCCCTTCGTCTCCACCTTCGTCTTTGCTGCGGTCATGAAGCATCAGGATGCGCCGGGAACAACTTTCAAGCGCCACATGCGCATTGCCAAGGGGGTGCTCAACGAAGACGACTACCTGTTGCAGGAAATCCTCTTCAACCCCTATACCCACGACCAGGTGTCGCAGATTCGTACCGAACTGAAGGAGCTTTTGGAAATCATCGACAACAAGGATGCCGACGGAATGAAGGCTTACTTGACGAAAATCAGGAACAACGTCAAGCGCGACATCGAGATCAATCGGTAATCCCCTCTCGGCTACCACATGCTGGTCGTCGAGTGACCACACAAACTGTACAGGGAGAATTTAAATAAAAATTGTACATACGACACCAGGTTCTGTAAACTGCTCTGTTAGAGCAGTCTACGTGACAGAGGAACGGGTGTACGTTTACGCTAATCGAGCGCAAGTCGTACACCGCCCCCAAAAGCTGAAAATACAAACATTTAGTCCCTTTTCTGCAACTGTTATGTGTTTGCCTTCCAACTACTATGAGTTTGCAACGCAACTATATAGTAGTTGGCTTGCAAACTCATAGTAGTTGGAAGGTCGGTGTTCGACTTTCGCCTAAAAGTGTAGTACTTTATGCGACCATAGTCTCGTAAGTCGCTATGTGTTAACGATTTACAAAGTTGGTGTCGTATGTATAATTTTATTTTTTATTACCCCTGTAGGGGCACCACGCGCAGGATTGCGCTCGAAAAAGCGTCATCCTACACTCATGCTAAAACCGAACTCACGTATCAAATGGTAATTCCCCCAGATACTTGTCAATAACACGATAACCCACAGCGATGATTGCATCGAGTGAATAGAATAGTGTCTGATAGTGTTTTCCATCCGAGGCAGTTATCTAAAGCCCTTCCACTCACATCAAGCATACTCTTGTGGATACTCTCGAAGTTGGTATTACTGCGTTAGCAAGTCTTTCCTTTGTAGGAATCATTTCACTATTAGTATCCATATACTATAAATGTCTTTTATTTATTGCATGTATTACCCATTTGCCAGTTTTGCTAGGTCCTTCGTAACGTACACCATATTGCTCTTTGAGGATTCGAAGGTCTTTCCTCAATGTAGTAAGACTAACCCCTATCATATCTGCGATTTCTTCGCGAGTAATCGACGGATTTCCTTTGATATGAGCAATAATAATGTCTAGCCGTTCTTGCGGAGACAACTTTTTGGGGACACTTTTCCTATTTTTGGGGGCACTTTTGGGGGCACTTTTGGGGGCACTGCCTTCAATTCTTTTAATGGGGAGCACCAAGGCAACCTCATCCACATCCAAGCGGTTATCCAAAATAGGCTCACCCCAACCAGCCTCCTTCCAAGCATTAAGTATCATAGGGAATCCAGATCCGAGGTTTTCACCATAGCCAATCATCCTCAGTATATTCTGCATCTTTGGGTTACGGGCTTTTGACACACCGCCCTCATAGATGTCCTTCAGGGGCAGCATCAACAACCCAGGATTGCGGAAAACCAGTCGGTCTTCATGCTTCTCAATCCTCAGCACCCCCGCCTCCAGCATAATATCAGCATGGATAATGGCGTTGGTGAATGCCTCGCGCACAGCTTTATGCAGGGGCGTGTCATCTACTCGCTGAATACCTTCCATGCGGAATGGGCGTGGAAGGTCGAAGGTCACTTTGGGAATCACACGGCTAAAGAACTGATACAAATTGTTCTCCCAGCGTCCGTCGTAGGTCAAGCGGTCACTATAGCGCTCTTCACCTATCAGATTGCAGAAATCAATATAGTCCATCCTGAAGTTTGCAAACCGCTCTTGTATTGAGAGACCTTTGCCAAACATCATCAGCCCTGCCATCGTTAAACCCTCTTTGCCTGTCTCACGGTCAACGATATAGCCACCAAGATTCTTCAAGAAAGTCTTGTCATCCACTTCGTTCCATACATGTCCCTCATTCCTGAATTGGAACAACGTGCGGTATCTGCGTAGTGTATCAGGGTCAACATCATTCATATCGTAATGCTCCATCAGTGCTCCGTCGTTTCCTCCCTCGTAGGAGTCACGAATCATTGCCCTCACCTGCTGTTCCGTGCAATGGAAGTCACCCTCATGGTTGCGCTTGAACGTATTCTTATAGACATTCTCATTCAGATAGACAGGTTTTACATGCCAATCAGCCATCGATACATGGATGTAAACCACGTCATCGCCATCCACATCCACCACTTCCACATCACTATCTGTCAGGATGTTGGCACTCATCTTATTACTGTTGATAGTATTCCAGAAATCTTTCCGGATTCTTTCAGCATCATCAACCCCTTCTATTCGAAACCTCTTTGCAAGGTCTTTCTCCTTCAAGTCCTCAGAAACACCTTATAAGATAGTTCCGCCCATCGTGTTTGCGAAAGCAGAATAGCTCATCCAAACCGACTTGGGCACATCCGTTTTGGCCAGCTTTGCCTCCAACGTCAGCCGCTCACCTTTTTGCAGAAGTTTCTTTATGTCGTTCTTGTTCATATTTCTATAACGTTTTGTTACTATCAGATATTATCCAGTACACCGATGTTCTCACCAAACCTATGTGGCTCATCATTGTTATGCTTAAACTCCACCCACCTCGTCTCGTCTGGGAGTTTGCAGAGTTCTTTTACATGTAAATCCAAATTCTGCATAAATACTCATAACTCACTCCTTAAGATGTTCTATTTGCTCAATTCTACATATCGCCACCTTCCCGTCTTTGTAAAAGCGAACATGGTTCTCACCCCATACGATTTCATCGAAAAAGCAATCTACTATTTCCTCTCCTGTTTTATCAATACAAATACCCCATTTCCCATTTTTACCTTTATATGCCCTATAATTACCGTGATATAAGCGTGGATTATTCATATAATGGGCTATTGATTGACATTCCTTATGAGCAAAGCAGAACACAAACAACGGAATAGAGCGTACATGCCGTATATATGGAGACGAACTACGCTTTGATACTTCGTCTTTCCAGAAATAGCAATCACGATATTGTTTTATTTCGCATACTTTAATACACGAATTTCTCAATGTATCCCATAAGTCAAGATGAGTAGCACATTTCCTTGTCTTATCATACACATCATGAAACTCCTCGTTGTAAGGATAGACTAATTTTCCTGTTGGGGCTAAAGTATTAACACTATATTCAGGAAGAGCCATATTAAGATATTCAAATGTAAAGGTTGCCAATGTTTTATCGCCAAGTATATTATAATAAAAAGCAAAAACGCCAGAAAACGTTTTATCTACCTTACTCGCAAAAATATTATTAATTTTATCATCTATAAATATCTCTGTTCCCACGGGAATTAGTTTCAAGCCCTCCTTATTTGTCATTCTCAACAAATGACTTTTTATTGCAATCAGGTAGTTAGTAACGCCATCTTTGTATTGTTCAGATCCTACTTTACCATGAATATAATTATCCACTTCAATTCTTTTTCTATTTGCAAGAAGACACAAAGCTTCCTGTCCATATACCATATCCAATTTGTACATTTCAAAAAGCTTTTTCTTTTTAGCAACCTGCTCGTCTAAGCTAGGTGTTGTAGGTTCAGAGTATTCTCTTTTCATAATTCAATTCTATAAAGGAGTTTCTATTTCAACTGACCATTTTCTATTATTACCCTTTTGTTGTCTATCTTTACTCGAAATAAGTCATGACCAACAATATTAATATCATCAAACACCCAATCTAATACAATATTACCATTTATATCTGCAACACCATATTTATCTTTAATGATGATAACAAATTGTGTAAAGTCTTGTTTGGGATTCCAAAAATCATCACATATAGGAGGTATGCAAAACTTTCTCTTTCCTTTATCATAAAGTCCCCATTTCCCATCTGTTTTCAACCAAATAATCCTATCTGTATGTTCCCATTTGGGGGCGTCCCCCACACATTTATAGTCGGTAAAGAAAAAATCATTGATTGGCGCAAAATATTGTTCTTCAAGCAAAAATAGTATATTGCCGTTTTTACCTACAAAATGACAAGCAGTGTCATAGTTTGGGAAATAAGGATGATCAGGAGGGGTAATTATCTCATCATAAAAATACAATTTGGGAAATTCTAAATAAATAGTAGGGTATAATTTTGCTTTACTAATATCAAACATATGAGAAGGAAATTTTCCCTTATTGTAAACTGAATCTATAAAAGATTGGTTGATAGAATTTGTGGTAGAATTGTCTGTGTGACTTTCGTGAAACTGTTCTGAGATTTTGTATGAATCGTTATCATAAGATTTTCCAGTATAAATTACCGCGCTATATTTTTCAGACAACTTTTTAAACTTATCACTATAAAAATCTATAGTACCCTTTTCTTGTCTCGCAATAGTGATTGATTCCTCATTGTATTCGGCCTTATTTGTCCAATTATATGAACCATAAATAACAATCTTATCATCAATAATGCAAAACTTCTCATGCATCAGTTGCTTGGTGTTATTCCATCGCAATATACCTCCATCTTTAACAAACTCATCATAATCTACTTCATTGTCATCTGAACAATTAATATCATCCTTATTCAGTATGAGTTCAACACTAACGCCAGCAGCAAGTTTAAGCAACAAAGGCTGGAAAAGCAAATCGTTCGTAAACCATGCGACAGCAATCTTTATTGAACTATTGGCCTTAAATAGTTCTTTTTGAATAGCATTCTGTATTTTATATGAATAATGTTCTATCATTTTTCAAGAATTAATAGATTAGTCCAAACTTCTTCATTTCCTCTTTCGCAGGTAATCTTAGAATCACCCAACTGAAGAAATTGTATGCTTTTGCGTTGCCTTTATGGTTCTCATCTATTCCATACTTATCTGCCCAATAGTCATTCAGTTCTTTAATTCCATCTATGCCTGTGTCATAAATGGATTCGCGAATGGGCGTGATGTCGTGTTTTAACAGAGACATGGCGAAATCGAAAACCATTACCATTTCCGGCAATTTCTTAGAAGCCTTGATGAATGCAGCAGTATCTCTCTGCTGTTCATCCTTGCTCTTACTCATAAACTCCAACATCAAATTTCCTGTGGTCTCAAGACCATAGGGAAGTTGTTTCTTAACCTCTTCTTGAATAGTAAGAACTTGTGATATATAAGGATTCTTCATTATAAATAATATGGGCTTTACTTGTTTGGGTTTTTCAAATTCTGACCACAAAGATATAAAACTAAATGCAGTTTATCGCAAGAATGGGACGAGAATCTGCAACATTTTTGTTTTTTTTGTGAGAAAATCAAGTGCTTGGCGCAACAAAGTTACAAAATGGTTGAATAACCTCTTCTGTTTCATACCATTTCTACCTACCATCTTCGACGCTTGCAACAGGCATCTTCTAGGGTAGGCATCTTATTCATCATCAGTATTGCGCCCATCCTATCTCATATCGGAAGTTGCCCTCCTGCACCTCCAGAAGGCGGTTTGGGGTTACTATTGATATGTTTTTGTTTGCCAGGATTCCACATTTCCCGCTTCTCATTTTGTGTAGTCAAATATGTTTCGTAATTTTGCATCAGTTGTCAGGAGTTCTGGTTAGGATTCATGGGTATAGAACTTCCTGCGACAGTATAGTAGAAATGTGAACAAAAGGAGAATAGAAGATGTTGGAAGATAAGAAGTGGTGGCGTATGGCAAAGAGGCTGTTGCTGTTGTGGTTATTGCTTTTGGTGTCTCCCCAAGTGGGGGTGGGCGTTGATGCCCATCATGCCGAGGCATCGAGGAACAGTAGGATGGGGAAGGGTGTGCGCTTCCTCTTTATCGGCGACTCTATTACCGATGGTGGATGGGGACGAAGTGGCGGGAACATGCTGCCGACTGAACAGCGGAACCAAAAGGACCAGAACCACATCTATGGACATAGCTTCATGATGCTTTGTGCTGCAAGGGTGCAGGGCGATTATCCGGAGTTGGGAACACAGTTCTTTAACCGGGGTATTTCTGGTAATACGCTCCATGACCTCCAGCAACGATGGCAGGCAGACTGTCTGAAGCTAAGACCGGACGTGGTGACACTACTTATCGGGACTAACGACGTGGACTTGCACCTCAGTGGTAAGGCTACTCTCGACATGAAGAGGTGGGAGCAAGACTACAGGCACCTGCTCGACCAACTGCGTGCCCTCAATCCCAAGGTGAAGATAGTTCTCGGTACTCCCTTTGTCGCTCAGGCAGGACGGATTGGTTCGGCTGACAACTACCCTCAGCGAAAGCAGCTCATTGCGGAGTGTGCCAAGACGGTACGGCGAATAGCTGCCGACTATCGTGCCACCTTGCTGGACTATGAACAGATGTTTGGCAAACTGACGGAAAAGAATCCTTCTTACTGGATTTGGGACGGCATTCACCCTACGGCTGCCGGCCATCAGAAGATGGCTGACCTTTGGTTGAAGACGGTGTTGTGATACCTTGTCAGGGACTTTGGCAGACTTTCAAGGATTGCCATTACACATTTTGTGTAATCGGAAATAATCAGTATATTTGCATCAATAGCGTAGATTTATTTGATGATGATTTATCTTAACGACCAGATAGAAACATTCGACCTGCAGGCAGCGTTGGGACAGTTGTCGCCGCAGCGCTTGCAACAGGTAGAGGCGTTCAAGCCCCTGCTGAGCAAGAAGCTCTGTGCTGCTGCCTACTTGCTGTTGCGGCAGGGCTTGCAGGAGGAGTATGGCATCAGCGAGGCGGTGGAGTTTGAATACGGAGAGCACGGCAAGCCGTCTCTCATCGGCCATCCCGACATCCATTTCAACCTGAGCCATTGCCGTGAGGCTGCCATCTGTGTGCTGTCAGACCAGCCTGTCGGGGTGGACATCGAGTCGATAGGACGGCAAAGCGAACGGCTGATGCGCTATGTACTCAGCGACGAAGAGTATGAGCAGGTGAAGCGTTCGTCGTCGCCAGACGTCGAATTCACCTGCTTCTGGACGAAGAAGGAGAGCATGCTGAAGCTGACGGGAGAGGGTATCAACACCGACCTGAAGCTGCTGTTGCCTGCTCCCTATCGGTTCACGACTGTGGTCAACGAGGAGCGCGGCTATGTCTATACGCTCTGTACCGCCGAAGGCTTTTCCGTTCTGAAATGAAAATAAAAACGAGTTTTCATTTTGTATTTCACTCACTTCATCGTATCTTTGTGCGCAATTCCTATCGTCAACATGAAAGAGTGGATCGGAAAATTGCTGAAAATGGCGCGGTCGAACATCAGCTTGACTTTGATTATCATCGCCGCACTCATGGTGGAACTGGTTTCTATCGTGCAGTACAATTATGTGCGTGACCTGCTCAGGAACAAGCTGGAGCAGCGGGCAGAGATGGAACTGGTGGCGAAGGGTGAAATCATTGACAACATGCTGGACGATGCCGAGGCAACGATGGCGGAGCACGTATGGGACATCCAGGCCAACCTGGGGAATCCTGATGCGATGTTCGGCGTCACCGAGCGACTCATCATGGCCAACCCGCATGTCGTCGGTGGCTGCATAGCCTTTGTGCCCGACTATTATCCGGAGAAGGGAAGGCTCTTTGAGCCATACGCCTATAAGGTGGATGGGACAGTAAAGGTGGAGCAGATTGCCACCGAGCAGCATAACTATACCGACCATCCTGCCTACCAAAAGGTGGTGGCAACACGCAAGGAGTTCTGGAGCGACCCATATATATATGGTGATAAGTCGGAGGAGTATCTGACGACCTATTCGTTCCCATTGGTTGACAAGAAGGACAGGATGGCAGCCGTCGTCGGTCTCGACATCAACCTGTCGTGGCTGGGCGACACCCTCAATGCCGAGATGGCACATCCGTCGTCGTTCGGCTTGATGCTCACGGGAAAAGGCAAGCTCGTGGCGGGTCCTTCGGCACGGCACGTGAAGCAAAACGACGTCAACTCCATTGTCAAGGTCATCAACGACAGCACCGTGGAGCGCAGGCGCACACCCAACGGGAAGTACTGGGTGAAGGAGTTCATAGACCCGGAAGACCATGAAAAGGCCTATGTCTACTTCCTGCAGATGGACGGCAACCCGTACTGGCAGATAGCCATCGTCAACTACGACAGCGAGGTATACGAGCCGCTGTACAGGATGCGGTCGCGCAACATGTTCATGATTTTGGCAGGTCTGTTCGTGATGTTCTTTATCATCAACCGCTTTGCACGCAACGAGAAACGGCTGCACCAGGCTAACATCGACCAGGCACGGATAGGCAGCGAACTGCGCATTGCCAAGACCATTCAGATGGAGATGCTGCCCAAGACGTTCCCGCCCTATCCCGACCGCAACGACATAGACATCTATGGGTCGCTCGTGCCTGCCAAGGAGGTGGGCGGCGACCTCTTCGACTTCTTCATCCGCAACGAGAAACTGTTCTTCTGCATTGGTGATGTCAGCGGAAAGGGAGTGCCGTCGGCTATGGTGATGTCGGTCATTCGCACCCTCTTCCGCATGGTCACCCGCAGCGAGAGCGACCCGGCCCTGATCATGAAGATGCTGAACAGGGAACTCTGTCGCAACAACGAGACCAACATGTTCGTCACCTTCTTCATCGGTATCCTCGACCTGCCTACAGGACACTTGTATTACTGCAATGCAGGCCATGACAACCCCGTGCTGATCGGTGAGCAGACGGAGAAGCTGGAGGCAAAGGCTAACCTGCCGCTGGGCGTCTTCGACAACTATGAGTACCAGATGCACGACAGCATGCTGCCTACCGATACCACCATCTTCCTCTATACCGACGGGCTGACCGAGGCGAAGAACCCCCATCGTCAGCAGTTCACCAGAAAACGGATGATGAAGGTGCTGGAGCGTTGCCGCCAGCGCAAGCTGGTCGCTGCCCAGCCGCTGGTCGGTGAGATTGCCCGGCAGGTACACCTGTTTGCGAAGGATGCCGAACAGAGCGACGACCTGACGCTGCTGGCCATCCGCTATCAGCGCAAGAAGGAGACGTATGTCCTGGAAGACACCATCACCTTGAAGAATAACGTAGGACAGATAGACCTGCTGAGCGACTTCAGCAAGACGGTCTTCAGCCGGCTGAAGATGAACCGGAAGGAGGCCAACGGCATGAGGCTGGCGGTCGAGGAGGCTGTCGTCAACGTCATCAGCTATGCCTACCCCGAAGACGAGACGGGCGACATCGTCGTGCAGGCAAAGTCAGACGGCAGGCAGGTACAGTTCGTCATCATCGACTCAGGAGCGGCGTTCGATCCGACAAAGATCCAAAGTGCCAACACGACGATGGCGGCGGAAGAGCGCCCGATAGGAGGACTCGGACTGTTCCTCGTCCGCAAGATGGTAGACTCCATCAACTACGAGCGCGTCGAGGGAAAGAACGTGCTGACGTTGCGTAAGAAATACCAGACTGAATAAAAAAAATAAAATAAAAAAAATGGAAACAACAATTCAAGAAGTAAACGGCAAGCTGGTTGCCACGTTGCAGGGAGAGATGGACACGGCGGCAGCCGTGGAAGTAGAGAAAGCGCTGAAACCCCTTTACGAGAGCGAGGGACGGGAGATTGTCATCGACTGCACCCGCCTGGAGTATATCGCCTCCAGCGGCCTGCGCATCCTGCTCAGCATCCTCAAGAAGGCGAAGACCAACAGCAACCATGTGGTCTTGAAGAACGTCAATGAGGATATCAAGGAGGTGTTCGAGCTGACGGGCTTCATCAACATCTTCGATTTCGAATAGGCGTGCCCCCCTTTTGGGGCACCCTCTTCCTCTGTGCCTCTGTATGAGATTTTTAACAGGCTGATAAGGAGTGTCATTTCGTGACAAATGAATTCCTTTGAAAAGAGGTACGGTTTGTAAACTATCATTCGATGCTCTTGTCCAAACGATGCATCATTGTCCTTTATTATAATTGATTCATTCCCTGACATGTGTGATGCCATGCCAGTAGACGGTGTCGAACGTCAGGGAGGGCAGTGTGGCGGTGGCATCGCCGATGGCTGCCTGTCGGCAGTTGGCTGCTTGCAGTTCTTCTGCCGCCCATTGTTCCAGCACCTTTGACGCAGCAGACCTGTCGCGTTGATGACATACCTGTGCAACTCTATCTCCACACCGTTGCGTTCCAGCTTGATGTGTTTGGGATTCTCGTCCTCGTAGCTGTCGGGGTCGGCAGAGAGCTGTCCCTCGTCGTCGGTGTGTCGCCACAAAGCCATGCGCACGAGGCACAGCATCTGTCTTTTCTTCTTTTCTCATGCCGTAAAGATTTTTTTTAACTACGTGAAACTTCAGTCGAAGTACCCCATGTCGTTGATGGCCTTGAGGAACTGGCGTACATAGTCCCATGACGTGGGCGACCATCGGAATCCGAGGCGGTAGAGCACCTGGGTGGTGTAGTTGTTCTTCGTCGGAATCATGTAGGACTCGTGTCCGTGTGCCATGTCCTGATATGCCAACAGGCTGGACAGGAGCTTAGCCTTCTCTGCGTCCTGCTTGGCAGTTTCCATTTCTTCGGAGAAGACGGGAGCCTCTACCGGTCTGGGTGCCTTGCCGATCTGTCCCAGTTCGTTCAGCACGTCGCCGAAGTAGACGTGGTGGTTGTTGAACGGGTGGAAGAGCGTACACTCGCGTGGAGTCTGGGCAAGCAGGACGATGGCTTGTGCCACCTCGTTGATGGGCGAGAACTCCATGGGGTCGTCGCACATGGCGTATGGGTAGCATCCTAACATCTTGAAGACGCGGATGCGCCCCATGGCGCTGTTGGTCTGGAAGTTGATCTGGAACTCGCCGTCGGAGGAGCGCGGTGCCAGGTTGCCCACACGCATCACCTTGGTGCCGACGCCGTGGACGGCAGCCGCTTCGAGCACGACGCGCTCGGAGATGAACTTCGAGTGGATGTACTGGTTGTCCATGTACTGTCCGTAGTAGAGCTTCTGCTCGGTGAGTTTCGCTTCCGGTCCGGGCTTCCCGTCTACCGACAGTCCTGCGGTGCTGTAGGTGGAGATGTGTACGAGTCGTGCTCCTGTCTTGGCGCAGAACTTCACGCAGTTGACGGCACCGCCGATGTTGACGTCTTCAATCTCCGTTCCCTTGGAGAAGTGCTTGACCATGGCGGCACAGTTGAAGACGGTGTCTATCTTGCCGTCGACCGTTATCTCCTGGGTGACGTCACCCAGGAGCACGTGCAGCCGGTTGCCGAAGAGCTCCTTGTAGTTCTTTCCGAAGTAGTAGAACAACATCTGGCGCAATCGTCGCTCGGCCTTGTCGAGGTCTTTGGCGCGTACCATGCACCACAGCTCAGGTATGTCGTCGCGCTCAATCAGCTCCTTCAGCACGTGGATGCCTAAGTAGCCGGTGGCTCCCGTCAGCAGGACGTTGCCGATGGGCTGCCGTTCGCCCTTCCTGAAGCTGTCCAGGGTGTTGCGCATGAGCATGGTGTCGATGGGCTTGTAGTCGTACCTTGCATCCTCGGTGTCGTCGCTTTGGACGACGTCGTCGGCAGTGCCGCTGACAAACTGTGCCAGCTGTCGCGGCGTGGGGTAAGAGAAGAGTTCGCCGTAGGCGATGCGGTGGTTGTGCTTGTCGGCCTCGATGATGACGCGCGTCACCATGAGCGACGTGCCGCCGAGTTCGAAGAAGTTGTCCAAAGCTCCCACCTTGTCCATCGACAGGATGTCGGCGAAGATGTCGCAGAAGAGTTTCTCCGTGTCGTTGGCAGGTGCTACGTAGTCGCGGTCGCCGGCCTGGATGACCGGTGCGGGCAACGCCTTGCGGTTCACCTTCTGGTTCTGGTTCAGCGGAATGGCATCAATCTGCATCGTGGCAGCCGGTATCATGTACGACGGCTTCTGCTTGCCGATGAAGTTGTTGAGGGCTTTGATGTCTATCTGCTTGTCGCTGACGATATAGGCAGCGATATACTTGCCGCCGTTGTCGTATTCAAAGGCTTGAACGGTGGCATCCTTGATGCCCTCGAACTGGCGGATGACGGCTTCGACCTCTTTCAGCTCGATGCGGAATCCGCGTATCTTCACCTGTCCGTCCTTGCGGCCTACGAACTGGATGTTGCCGTCGGGCAGGTAACGGACGATGTCGCCGGTACGGTATACTCGGTTAAATGAAGAATGAAGAGTGAAGAGTGAAGAATCGGCTGGCGCATGAAGGGATAATTCTTCATTCTTCATTCTACATTCTTCATTTACAAAAGGATTCGGGATGAAGACCTCGGCAGTCTTCTCCGGGCGGTTCAGGTAGCCGCGGCTTATCTGCGGGCCGCTGACCCACAGTTCTCCGGCTGCTCCTGGCGGCAGTCGGTTGAACTCTTTGTCGACGATGTACAGGTGCAGGTTGTCGAGTGCTTTTCCGATGGGGATGTCAGTCTCGTAGTTCTGGACCCAATATGTTGTCGTGAAGATGGTACACTCCGTGGGTCCGTAGCCGTTGTACATCTTGTAGTGTTTCGGCGGATTCAGAGCCGACAACTTCTCGCCGCCGACAGCGAAGTGTTCCAGTGAGTGGTTGTCGACATTCGTCGCAAACTGGTAGCCCACCTGAGTGGTGATGAACGAGTGGGTGATGCCGTTCTCGTTGAAGTAGGTGTTCAGGTCGGGCAGGTTCAGCCGGATGTCGTCGCCGATGATGTAGACACAGGCACCGCACGTAACGGCAGGATAGATGTCCATCATGCAGGCATCGAAGCCATAGCTGGCATAGGCGGCGACATGTTTGTCAGCCTTCAGGCAGAACTGCCGCTGATACCAGTGGCAGAAAGCCACGATGTTGCGATGCTCCAGCTGGCAGCCTTTCGGCACTCCCGTAGACCCGGAGGTGTAGAGGAGGATGAAGAGGCTCTCTGGCTTTGGTTCGGTTAGCTGAGGCAAGGCCTCGGCAGACGGGGCGGAGAGGGCGGGGATGTCTTTGATGAAGAGCACGTCGCCCTTGTAGTCGCTGACCAGCGGACGCAGCCCTTCGTCGGCGATCAGCAGCCTGGCATCGGCATCCTGCATCATGAAGTTCAGCCGCTCTTCCGGATAGCTGGGGTCGAGAGGCTGGTAGGCACAGCCAGCTTTCACAATACCCAACGAAGCGATGACCATCCATTCGCAACGGGGGATGAGCACAGAGACCACATCCTCGCTACCCAGCCCCTTGGCGCTGATGTACTGGGCGATGCGCTCCGAGATGTCGTCCACCTCACGGTAGGTGTAGCGGTTCTCATGGTAGACGACACACTCGTTGTCGGGGGTCGCAGCCACCTGACTGCGGAACAGCGACACGATGGTCTGCGTGTTGTCGTAGGGAACCTCGGTCTGGTTGAAGCTGTCGAGCAACTGCTCCTGTTGCTTGTCCAATAGCGATACTTGCAACAGCTGTTGTTGCGGGTCGGCAACAAATGCTTTTGTGGCGTTGACAACCGACTGGGCGAGGTGCTGCATCAGTTCCTTGCTGTAGCGCCCGTTGTCGTATTCTATGCAGACGGAAGGCTGACCTGCTTCTTCGCGGATGTAGAAGGCAACACGGAACTTGGGCGTGTCAGACTCCATATTCTCCATCTTTACCTCCTCGCCCTGGCAAATGTATTTGTCGAGGACGCCCATCTGGTAAGCAAACATGATTTCGGCAGACAGGTCATAGTCGGCAGCAATCTGTGCAAAGGGATAGTTCTCGTGAGTCAGCGTCTCGTCGAAGTTCCGGCTGGTCTCTTCGAGGTATTCCATAACCGTCTGTTGGTTGATGGCGCTGCTCAGTGCCAACGTGTTGACAAACATGCCGACGGTGTTGCGAATACTCAGGTCGGAGCGGCCGTTGCTGATGGTGGTGATGCAAAGGCGCTCGTTGTTGGTGAACCGAGCCAGGGTGTAGAAGGTGGCAGCCAGCGTCAGATGGGCTGCCGTCAGGTTGTGCTGCCTGCAGAAGGCTTCTATCGCGGGGAAGTCTAACGCGCTGGTGACGGTACGCTGGTGACCTTCCTCCTGCGGGTTGGTCAGGTCTGACGGTATCTCGGTAACACCTTCACACTCGCCCAGCTGCTGCTGGAAGAAGTCGCGTGCAGCCTGGAACTGTTCGGTGTTCTCTGCTGCTTTCTCCGCAGCGACAAAGTCGGCAAAGGTGGCATCTTCAGGTTCTATGTCCCGACTGTCCAACAAGTCGCACAGCTGATGAATGAACACATCCATCGAACCACCGTCCATGACCAGGTGGTGGACATCCATCAGGAGACAGACATGATGCCCGGTAGTGACCACTTCCAAGTGGTAGAGCGGTCCCTGCTTGAGGTTGAACGGCTGTACAAACTCCCATTTGTAGTTTTCCAGTTCCTCTTCACTCATGTTGCTCATGGTCACCGCCACCTCTTGGCCGGGCTGGGTCAGCATGACGATGTCGGAACCTTGGCTGCCGAAGTGGGCTGTCAAGGCTGGATGGGCCTTGATGAGCGTCTGCAGTGCCTTCGCCAGTGCCTCCTTGTCGGTCTTGGGGGAGAACCTCAAGAGGAAGGGGATATTGTATACGGTGGAGGTCGGGTTCTTCATGCAGTCGACATAGACACCCATCTGTGCGTAGGAGAGGGGGATTTCAGAAGAAGGTTGAAGGTTCTTGCCTTGCAAGCGACCTTCGGTCGAGCGGGAGGACGATGGCTGAAGGTCGTCCCTTGTCTCTTTCTTGGCCTCTTGTGCTTTGCCGTTGCCTTCCATGTATGCTTGCAAGATGGTGTTCTCGATGCTCTGTAGCGTAGCTGACTTTGCCAGCGTCTTCGAGTTGAGGGTAACTCCGAAGCGTTTGCTGATCTGGATGGCGAGTTTGATAGCCATGATGGAGGTCAGACCGGCATAGCCTAATGGGGTAGTGAGACTGAAATCATCGTTGTTGACGATGCCTGCGATGATGTCGTGGATTTCTTTTTCCAGGATGTTCATCGGTGCCGATGGCTCGTTGCCTTGTCCTCCTGCTCCCGCACTGCTTTGCTTTTCAGGTTTCGGCAGCGCCTTCTTGTCTACCTTCTGGTTCTGGTTCAGCGGAATCTTGTCAATCTGCATCGTTACGGCAGGCACCATGTAGGGCGGTTTCTCTTCCATGATGAAGTTGTTCAGCGCCTGAATATCCACCTTTTCGTCGCTGACGATATAGGCAGCAATGAACTTGCCGCCGCCGGTTTCGTCGAAGGCTTGCACCGTTACCTCCTTAATGCCGGGGTATTGGCGGATGATGCCTTCCACCTCTTTCAGCTCGATGCGGAATCCGCGTATCTTCACCTGACCGTCCCTGCGGCCTACGAACTGGATGTTGCCGTCGGGCAGGTAACGGACGATGTCGCCGGTACGGTATACTCGGTTAAATGAAGAATGAAGAGTGAAGAGTGAAGAATCGGCTGGCGCATGAAGGGATGATTCTTCATTCTTCATTCTACATTCTTCAATTATAAAAGGATTCGGGATGAAGACCTCGGCAGTCTTCTCCGGACGGTTCAGGTAGCCGCGTCCCACCTGCGGACCGCTGACCCACAGTTCGCCGGAGGCTCCGATGGGCAGCCGGTGTCCGTACTTGTCGACGACATACAAGCGGGTGTTGTCGTTAGCCTTGCCGATAGGGATGTTGTCCAAGACTTCGTTCACATGGAAGTAAGTGACGCTGACGGTAGACTCGGTAGGTCCGTAGAGGTTGATCAGCTTAAAGTCTTTTGGTGGTTGCAACGAACCTAACTTCTCGCCGCCGGTAAGGAGATAATGCAAGGTGCTGTTCTCCATCATGGAGGCAAACTGGTAGCCCACCTGAGTGGTCATGAAGGCATGGGTGATGCCGTTCTGGATAAAGTAGTCGTTCAGGGAAATCAGGTCGAGTCGCATCTCTTCCGGAACGATGTATAGCGTAGCGCCGTTGGTCAGCGCACAGTATGTTTCCATCATGCTGGCATCGAAGCCATAGCTAGCGTATGCTGAAATGCGTGAGGTCTCGTCGACGTGGAGGTAGCGCTGGTACCAGTGGCAGAAAGCTACCAGGTTGCGGTGCTCCAGTTGACAACCCTTGGGCGTGCCAGTAGAGCCGGAGGTGTAGAGGAGGATGACGCGGTCGTCAGGCTTGGGCTCTGTTGGCTGAGGCAGTGCCTCAGCAGACGGGACGGTGAGGGTGGGGATGTCCTTGGTATAGAGCACGTTGCCTTGATAGTTGCTGACCAGCGGGCGCAGCTCCTCAGTGGTAATGAGGTATTTGGCATCGGCATCCTGCATCATGAAGTTCAGCCGCTCGGCAGGGTAGGTGGGGTCGAGGGGCTGATAGGTGCAGCCAGCCTTCAAGACACCTATCGACGCTATAGCCATCCATTCGCAACGGGGTATCAATATGGAGACTACATCTTCGGTCTGCAACCCTTGTGCCGCAAGGAAGGCAGCCAGTCGGTCGCTGATGTCGTCTGCTTCCTGATAGGTATAGCTCCGGTCCTGGTAGACTACGGCAGTATGGTCGGGGTGTTGTCGTGCCTGACGGCGGAAGAGCGAAGCGATGGTCTGCGTGCTGTCATAATCGACGTCATTGGCATTGAACTGGTCGAGTTGCTGCAACTGCCCGGCTGTGGTGAGGCTGATGTCGCGCAACGGCTTGTCGAGTTCTGTCATTTGTTCTATCACACACTCATAGCTCTGGGCCAGCTGCCGCAGCATTTCCACCGAATAGTAATCGGTGCGATAGGTGAACTCCAGCCTGTAGTGCTTTTCTACCCTGTACAGTTGTACGTTCAGCGGTATTCCTGTGGCTGCATCGTCCTCCATTTTCAGCGTCACCGGCTTTCCGCCCATCGACAAGCTCTGGAACAAGTCGCCCTGATAGGCAAAGAGTGAGGTGGGTGGTGTGCTGATTCCGCTACAGAAATCGGCATAGGAGTAGAGGGAGTGCCGACGGCTTTCAACTACCGATGTCTCTCCTTGGCGGAACAGGTCGCCGACGGTAGTATCGTCGCTCAGCTGGAAATAGCAGGGCAGTGTCTGTACGAACATACCCATTGAGCGCTCCATGTGCTCGTAGCGTCCATGCCAGATCGTGGAGAAGAGCACCTGTTCGTCGCCAGTGAAGCGGGAAAGCAGCAAGGCGTATGCAGAGGTCATGAAGACACTCTGCTTGACGCGGTTTTCTTTGCAGAAGGTTTTTATCTTATCCGTGTCGGGATGAATGTCTACCTGTATGATCGCCTCCTTGTGCTGCTTGTTATCTTTGCTGTTTCGGTTGGCGGCTTGGTCTATGTCGGGCAACAGCAGTGTGTCTACGTCGTCGCAAGGGAAGTGCTCCAGATACCACTGCTCGTTGGCTTTCCACGCATCACCCTGACGTTGTTCCTGTTCGTAGTCAGCCCATTGCAGGGCATTCATCCCTTCGTCTTCTACCGGTTCGCCCCGGTAGGCGCGCTCGATGTCTTGGTAGAAGACCGTCATGCCTGTGCCGTCGCAGACGATATGGTGAATCTGGATGAACAGGTATACGGCATCGGGAGCTTTTAATATGCGGATGTAAGACAGTCTGCCGCCGATAAGGTCAAACGGTTGTACCAGTTGCTGTCTTATAGCCTCTATGTCGTCGATGGCATCAATGCCTATCTCTATCGGTTCGCTTTCGTCGATATATTGTTCAGGGGCACCCTCCTGGTTGATCCTGATGCGGCAATAGATATACGGATGAGCGGCAATAGCCTGCATGACGGCATGACGCAGTTGTTCCGTGTCGACGCTTTTGTCCATTTTGTACAGGCAAGGCATGTTGTATATGTCATTCGTCGAGCGCTGCATGCATACTACGAAGATGCCCATTTGCGATTGTGACAAGGGGAAACTGGTGTTGTTGTTCATAGTCGTATAGTTTTTTGTTTTAAGTTGTCCTTTTTAGTTGGAAATAGGTTTTTATGGTTGCAAAGATACGATTAAGCGAGGACAATGCAAAAGAAAAAACGTTTTTTCTTTTCATGGTCGAGCGCAAGTATTTTCTATAAAGATACGATTAAGCGAGGACAATGCAAAAGAAAAACTTTTTTCTTTTCATGGTCGAGTGTAAGTATTTTCAATAAAGTACGATTAAGCGAGGATAATGCAAAAGAAAATGTCCTTATTCTTTTCATGGTCGAGCGTAAAATTGTATATTTGCACCGTGAAACCATTAGACTGGCACAATGAAAAAACGACTCATCTTCATAGCCGCACTCCTGCTGACACTCGGCAGCAAGGCTGAAAACCACCAAGATACAGACACGTTGAAGAGCTCTGAAACACTCTTTACGTCAACAGGAAAGGCAGGGGAGAACCGTCCCAACCACTTCACGTTGAATGCCAACCTGATGGCGCGCGGAGAGATGAGAAGGGGCGGACTGCCGGTAACAGATGTCGGCGAGGAGAAAGACCGTGCCAACTTCGTGGTGGAGCGTGCCCGACTCATCCTGGGCTATGAGCGTGACTTTCTTCAGGCACGTGTCAGCATCCAGCACGAAGGATTGTGGGGCAGCGAGAGCAACGGAGAATTAAATATCTACGAGGCATGGGCTCAGCTGAAGACGAAAAACGGTTTCTTTACCCGTGTCGGCAGGCAGGAGCTGGTCTATGACGATGAACGCATCCTCGGCAACGACGACTGGGCGATGGCGGCACTGTCTCACGATGTCTTGAAAGTGGGCTATGAGGGACACGGCCATAAGGCGCATGCCTTCTTTGCCTACAACCAGAACAACAAGAACGTGATCGGCGGCAACTTCTACAAGAACGGTGCCCAGCCTTATAAGTCGATGCAGGCGGTATGGTACCATTATGATGTGCCTAAGATTCCGTTGGGTGTCTCTTTGATATTTATGAACGTGGGCATGCAGAGCGGCACAGAGGAGAAGAACCATACCACCAACCAGCAGCTCTTCGGCGGATACCTGAAGTTCAAGCCGAAGCGTTTCTCCCTGGAAGCATCCTACTATCGGCAGAGCGGAAAGGCTTCGCTGAACTATGAAAGTGGGATGGATTTGCCGCTCAAGGCTTGGATGGCGGGTGTGAAGACGGGCTACGACTTCAATTCCTATGTTTCGGCATACGCCGGCTACGACTACCTCAGCGGCGACAAGGAGTTTGTTGTTCCGGAACAAGGCGCCATCGGTATGACGCTACACTCCAAGATTACCGCCTTTACCTCTATCTTCGGCTCCAGCCATAAGTTCTATGGGGCTATGGACTTCTTCTATGTCAGTGCCTACTACGGAACCAACTCGCCGGGTTTGCAGAACCTCTACGGAGGAGTCACCATCAAACCCGTCAAGAACCTGTCCATCGATGCTGCCTACCACTACATGAGTATCGCCAGCAACCTGACGAACTTGAAAAAGACGCTCGGCCACGAACTGGAGGTCTTCGCCTCCTACAAGATCATGCGTGACGTTTCCGTCGCTGCCGGCTACTCATACATGAAGGGTTCTGAGACGATGGAACGTCTGAAACGAAGCACCGATAAACGACAGATGCACTGGGCGTGGCTCATGCTCAGCATCTCGCCACGCATCTTCTCAGCAAAATGGTAACACATTCATCATGATACTATTCGCAGCCGCATTGCTTCCGGCACTTCTTCTGTTGCTCTACATCTGGAAGAAAGACCCGCAGCCGGAACCGACTTCAAAGCTCCTGAAGGCATTCCTGGCAGGAGTCCTCATCTGTGTCCCTGTTTCTATAGTGGAAATGGCAATACAGTCGTTGCTGTTTGGTGAAGGTGGAGAGGGCACCACCCTGATAGGTTCCACCGCCGAGGCGTTCCTCGTGGCTGCCATTCCCGAAGAAGCCTTCAAGCTGTTGGCACTATGGTTGCTGGTAAGGAAGAACCCTTACTTCGACGAACACTTCGACGGCATCGTCTATGCCGTCTTCGTTGGACTGGGATTCGCAGCCATAGAGAATATCTTCTATGTCGTAGGCGAAGAAGAATGGTTGACGGTAGCCATCAGCAGGGCGCTCCTTGCCGTCCCCGGCCACTATGCTTTCGCCGTCTTGATGGGCTACTATTATTCCCTCTACCACTTTGTTGACCGTTCAAGGCGCAATGCCGTCAACATCCTGCTGATGCCTGTCCTGGCGCATGGCATCTATGATGCCCTCCTGATGAGCGGTCAGGTGCATCCCTATTTCGGCATCATCGGCTTCTTCGTCGTCATCTGGTTCTGTATTAAGTTGCACAAGTATGCCAAGAAGAAAATTATGGCGCAGATCTACCGCGACAATGAAGATGCAGAGCCCCCAACTTCATCGGTAACATAAATGAAGAGGGCACTTCAACATGAGGTGCCCAACTTCATCATATAAATCTCAGGATGTTCAGCGTGGTTACAGCCTATTTCAGCTTGTCGTAGACCTCGTCGTTGACGGGTTCCAGCCATTCGTTGCTGGCTCCTTCTTCCACGTGGGTCATGTAGGTGAGGTGCTGGAACCATGAGTCTTTGGCTGCTCCGTGCCAGTGTTTCACCTCGGTGGGTATGGCGATGACGGTGCCGGGAGTCATGGGTACCGCCTCCTTGCCCCATTCCTGATACCATCCTCGTCCGCTGACACAGATGAGCACCTGTACCGACTTGTGGTGGATGTGCCAGTTGTTGCGGCAGCGTGGCTCGAAGGTGACGTTGACCAGTGCGCCGTCGGCCCCTCCCATCGGTGCGAGATAGCTGTTGCCGATGAAGTCTTTGGCGTATGCTGTGTTCAGGTTTCCTTTGGGCCATACGGTGCTGACGATGCCGTCGGCGGGCAGGGGTAGGGTGGTGCCGCACACCTCGTTGACGGCTTTGGTGCAACGGATGGCCTCTTCCGTTCCCACTTTCGTTGCCAGTAGTGCGGGTATGGCACACAACTCTGCATCGGTAACCCCCATGTGGCGTGCGCCGCTGACGTGCGCCTTCAGTTGCGGTTCGCATCCCGGCAGTGCGGCGATGGCGCTGACGGTGACGATTTCGCGCTCGGCATGGGTCAGGTTGTTGCGTGCGAAGATGTCGCCGAAGAGGTGAGCCTTCAGGTAGTAGTCAGTCTGCGGTGCAAACTCATAGTTGAACGGCACGCCGGTGAGCCTTGTCTGCACCTCCGTGCCCTGCTTCAGGGCGTCGTAGTCTGGTGCCATGGCGTCGGCTTCCTTTCCGGCAGGCGTGGCAAGTCCTTTCTCCTGTCGTTCCTTGATAACCTGCTGGAGTGCGCCCAGCGCATTCAGTGAGCGTGGAAATCCCGTGTAGGCATAGAGTTGTGAGAGCGCTTCCTTGATTTTGCTGACGGTGAGTCCCTGTTCAAACCCCTCGTCGATGGCTTTCTTCAGCGCCTCGATGTTGCCCTTGGCTTCTTGGGCGGCAATGGCAACGAATGCCGTCCATGTGTTTTCCTGTTCCATGTTCTTTTCTTTATGGTTGATAGTTGTTGTTTGTTGTGCGTGCATGCAGCCTGCGATGCAGAGCATGACGGCAGTGACGAATGTTTTGATATGCATGATTATTCCCTTTTTGCGTGCAAAGATACGGTTAAGCGAGGAC
>DEJO01000016.1:22068-42271 GCA_002353555.1 Prevotella sp. UBA2746
GCTTTTTCTTTCATTGTCGAGCGTTAGTATCTTCTATAAAGTACGAACTTTTTCAGTATTTACTTTAAAATAAGGTGAAGACAGCCTGATCGCCCAAAGTGGATGCAGCTGACAGAGTGGCATATACCATGTTTGTGGGATGCGGAATACCATATCTGGGGGATTGTGTGCGGCAACAAACGGCAGTACCTTTGCACCGTGAAACCAATTAAAGAAAGGATTGAAAGATGAAAAAGGTAATTTTTAACTTAGCGACCATGCTGCTGGCACTTCCTCTTACCGCCACAGCCGAGCATTTCAGGATTAACGTTTCAGATGCTCATTTCACGATGCCTATCATAGAGAAGTGGATAGAAGAATATCGTCAGATAGACCCGACGTTAGAGATAGAGATTGTCAGCCAGCGCGGAGCCGCTGCCGATGCCCTCGTCAGCATAGGCGAACTTCCAGCCGTCGGCCAGCCCCACACGTCGGTGGCACGCTACCTGATCTTGCCGATAGCGAATGCCCAAGGCGAGATTCTCCACGACAAGAAGGTGCAGAAAGGCCTCACCTCGCGGCTTGCAAAGGAAATTTTTATAGAGAAAGAGCTGGACGAGCTGCTGGACGAGGAGTCGTCAGCCCAGCCGTTGCCAGCCACCGTCTATACGCTCACCGGCAGCCGTGCCACCACGACGCAGCTCTTTGCCGAATCGTTGAGCACCACCCCCTCACGCATGAAGGGCAAGAAGGTGCTGGGCAGGGAAGAGAACGTGCTCACCGCCGTCAAGACCCGTCAGGATGCCGTCTCGTTCAATGTTGCCAACCTTATCTACGACCTTCAGAGTCGCAAGCCCGTAGACGGCCTGTATGTCTTTGCTGTAGACTTAGACAACAACGGCAAGATCAGCGACGACGAGCGTCAGGCTGCCCGCAACCTCGACCTGCTGACGGCATTGGTAGAGAACACACCCAGTACGGCGGTGGCTACAGGCGACGTCAACATCGTGCTGAGCAACCCCGGTGCCGGAAAGCTCAACGACTTCATCAACTGGGTAGCCCGTGACGGCCAGCACTATGCCGCCGAATATGGCTATCTGAAAGTACAAGGCAGGCTGACAGCCCAGAAATAACCCCATCACTACGTATCACAAAAACCATTAGACTTATGAGAAAACCATTACATCTTGGCACACCCAGCCGGTGTGTCCTCACCCTGCTCACGCTCCTGCTGGCAACCCTCGCCACAGCCCAGACACTCACGGGAACGGTGAAGGACAGCAGGACGGGCACCCCCATTATCGGGGCTACCGTAGCCCTGAAGAGCGGCCGCACCCTTGTCGGCGGCGTGGCTACCGACCTCGACGGCAACTTCACGCTGAAAGTCAACAAGCTGCCTGCCGTGCTCGTTGTCAACTATGCCGGCTACAACACCGAGGAGATAGACCTCTACGAGGTCAGCGACGACCCTATAGAGGTAGCCCTGACCGAGAACCTGAACTCGCTGAACGAGGTTGTCGTAGTAGGCTACGGCACCCAGAAGCGCAAGGCGCTCACCGGCTCCGTCGCCACCGTAAAAAACGATGCCCTGCTGCAGACCTCCACCTCGCTCGACAACATTCTGGGCGGTTCCGTAGCCGGTCTTGACGCCACATCGTCTTCAGGTCAGCCTGGTGCTGCCGTCAACATCCGCATACGTGGCGGCAACAGCATCAATGCCGGCAACGAGCCGCTGTATGTCATCGACGGTGTCCTCATCTACAACAGCACGTCGTCCACAGACACGGGCGTCTCCTTCGCCAATGCCAACGTGAACCCCCTCGCCGCCATCAACCCTGCCGACATCGAGAGCATAGAAGTGCTGAAAGACGTATCGGCATCAGCCATCTACGGCTCGCGCGGAGCCAACGGCGTCATCATCGTGACCACCAAGAACGGCAACAAGGGTAAGGGCCATGTGAAGATAGACTACGGATACAACGTAGGCATCTCCAACGTGCACAAGAAACTCGACCTGATGGATGCCCGCCAGTGGGGAGACCTCTACCTGGAGCTTGCCACCGACGCCCAGAAGGCAGCCGCAGGCATCACCCCCGAGGTGGTCAGGAGTTGGGGCAGCGGCACCAACTGGCAGGATGCCCTCTTCCGCACTGCCGTCTCGCAGCAGCACCAGCTGTCCGTCAGCGGCGGCTCGGCAGTAGACCGCTTCCTGCTCTCTGCCAACTACACCGACCAGAACGGCATCATCCAGGCTACCGACTTCACCCGTTTCGGTGCGCGCATCAACTACGAGCGCGACCTGCTGAAAAACCTCACCGTAGGACTAAAATCTAACTTTGCCAAAAGCACCCAGCGCGGTTCCTACACCTTCTCAGGCAACACCAACAGCATGAGCGGACTGCTGGAACAGGCTCTGCGCACCTCGCCAGCCGTACCCATCTACAACGCCGACGGCACCTACAACTATGCCAACCCCTTCGAGACGGGCGACTTCGTGCGCAACGGACTCACCCCCAACCCCATTGCCGACCTCAACAAGGTAGGGGCTGAAACGAAAGTCGACAACACCCTGCTCTCTGCCTTTGCAGCATGGGAAATCGTCAAGGGACTGCGCCTGCGCGTCCAGGGTTCAGCCAACATCATCAACACGCGCCAGAACTTCTTCGGCCCTGCCACCTCCGTAGCCGGTTTCAACACCAACGGCTTTGGCTCCATCGGCTCCAAACGCTGGGAGAGCGACCAGCTTGAGGCTACCCTCACCTGGCACAAGAACTGGAAGGGCATTCACGAGCTGGAGGTGCTCGGCGGATATACCTATCAGCAGGAGAAGAGCGAACGCGCTATTGCCGCCTCTGCCAACTTTGCCAACGACAACCTGACATACCACAGCCTGCAGTCGGGTGTCCAGCTGATAGAACCCACATCGGAGTTTGTTACCTCCGTACTCTATTCCGGTATCGGACGCATCAACTACTCCCTCTTCGACCGCTACCACCTCACGGCCACCCTGCGCGCCGACGGCTCGTCGCGCTTCGCCAAGAACAACAAGTGGGGATGGTTCCCGTCGCTCGGCTTCTCTTGGAACATAGACGAAGAGAAATGGCTGAAGGGGGTGAAGTGGATTGAAGACCTGAAACTGCGAGCCAGCATCGGAACAGTCGGCAATCAGGAAATCGGCGACTACCGTTTCCTCTCCGACTATGTTGCCACCCATTATTACTTTGGCGACGGACAACGCAACACGGGCTACTACCGTAGTGCCCTGGGCAACAACGACCTGAAGTGGGAGACGACCACATCCTACGACCTCGGCCTGGACTTCTCCATCCTGCGCGGCCGCGTTGGTTTTGTCTTCGATTTCTATCATAAGAAGACCCGCGACTTGTTGCTCAACAAACCTGTTGAACTGACTACAGGTTTCAGTAGCCAGCTGAGCAACGTGGGTAATGTCACCAACAACGGTGTTGAGTTTGCTGTCAATGCAGCCATCATTCAGACAAAAGACCTTACCTGGAACGCCTCTGCCAATATTGCCCATAATAAGAATAAGGTGACGAGCCTCGGAAGTCAGACTGAAATCATCAACGGCAACACCATCCTTCGCGTGGGTGAGTCGTTGGGAACCTATTACGGATGGGTGTTCGACGGTGTGGTACAGCATGGCGACGACCTGAGCAGCGTTCCCTCGCCATCGAATAAACCACGAGTGGAATATGGCGATGCAAAATATGTTGATCAGAATGGCGACGGCAAGGTCGATCAGCAGAGCGACCGCGTTGTGCTGGGCTCGGCACAACCCAAGTTCACCTACGGTTTCGCCTCGCAGCTGCGCTATAAGAACTGGGACCTGAGCCTGAACTTCCAGGGTTCCTACGGCAACAAGCTCTATAACGCCTTGCAGCACGCCTTGGAGTCGCCCACCATCAACTACAACGTCTCTACCAAGCTGTCAGACCGTTGGACAGACGAAAATCCCAGTACCTCGGTACCGCGTGCCTACGCCCTGAACCAGGGCAGCAGCTACCTGGACAGCCGATACGTCGAAGGTGCCAGCTACCTGCGACTGAAGAACATCCAGTTGGGCTACAACTTCAAGCCCCGCTTCAACAACGGCACTGCGCTCAACATCTATCTCTATGCATCGGCACAGAACCTGATTACCATCACCCACTACAGCGGTTTCGATCCTGAATATTCTGGCTATACCGACAGTGGCACCTATCCCCTGGCACGCACTTTCACCTTTGGTATCAGACTTTCCTATTAACAACAAAAAAAAATACAAGAGCAATGATAAAGAACAACTATATCAAACATATCGCACTCGCAGCACTCATAGGCATCAGCATTTTCACCCTCGCCTCCTGCGAGTCGTTGGACCAAAGTTCGTCCAGCCAGCTGGCAGAAGGCAATGTCCCGCAAAACAATGCCGATGCTGAGGCCCTCATTAATGGTGTCTATGCCCGTAACATCCCCACTAGCACGGTCTGGATGTACCTCTTCGACCTGACGACGGAGACCACCATATCAGGTGAAAGTTCCAACAGTGGTGCCGGCACGCTCTCACTCTTCTCCTGGGACGGAAAGAACAGCTACATGAACTCCGCCTGGTCAACCGTCTATGAAGGTCTGGCACGTGCTAACGATGTCATTGAGAAACTTTCTGGCAGTCCCGCTGGTGTCTCTCCCGAATTGGCATCACGTATCGTCGGCGAGGCTAAATTCTTCCGTGCCTATTATCTTAACTATGCTGTGCAGGTGTGGGGGCCCGTGCCCATCGTAACTTCTACAAGCGGAGGTCACAACGCCGTGCGCAGTCCTGAACGCGAGGTATATAAGCAGATTGTCGCTGACCTGGAGGATGCTGCCGAACGCCTGCCCTCTGTTTCGGTATACTCGGCAACGCAGGCAGGACGCATCACGCATGGTGCTGCGAAGTCGGCACTGGCAAAGGTGTATCTCACTTGGGCGCAAGTCGATGACGAGCTCACCGATGCCGAGCGCCACGAGTATTTCTCCAAGTCCGTACAGTATGCCCAGGAAGTGATCAATTCCAATGAATATAGTCTTGAGGAAAACTTCTACGATAACTGGAACAATCAGCACCGCAATGGCAAGGAGAGCATCTATGCCGTACAGTATTACATCGGGTCGGGAACGAATGCCGGCGACAACACTGGTGGAAACCACCTCTGCCACTGCTCGTTCTCCACTTCCTTCAGCGTGGACTTGCCCCACATCACCCCTGAACCCAGCAATGCCGTAAAGGATTCCTACCTCGAAGGCGACCAGCGAAAGAATGTCTCTTTTGCCGACTCCCTGTGGCGACCCTCTACCAACAGCTTTTTCCATTTCTATTATGATGCCGATGGTGACGGAAAACGGGAATCGGGCTTCTCGCGTTACAACAAATATATTGACCACGATAGTCCGGAGACCAGTGCTGCCGACCGTGCCATGAACCGCACCGTCATACGCTATGCCGAGGTGCTGCTCATCCTTGCCGAGGCCATCAATGAACGTGACGGAAAACCCAACCAAGAGGCTTACGATGCGTTTAATCAAGTGCGTCGCCGAGCTTTCCGAGAAGATATCTACAGCGGCACACCGCAGCCTCATGACCTGGAGAAAGGATTAGACTATAACGGCTTCAGGAATGCCATCATACAAGAACGTTCATGGGAGTTTGTCTTGGAACAGAAACACCTGCCCGACTTAAAGCGTTGGAAGATTCTCGTCAAGACCATCAAGAATAGTCCCGTGGCAAAACAATATCCGCAGTATAACAAGCAGAACGTAGATTTTAAGCACTACCGTTTCCCCATCCCCCAGGCGCAACGCGACGTGAACCCCAACCTCTGGCAAAACTATGGATACGACGGATCAGAAATTTCAGCGAACCCGTATGTGGGGAGAGAGTAGGAGTTTTGAGAGTTTAGAGTTTAAAACCATAAAAATAAACGTGATATGAACAAGAAATTATCAGCATTAGTAATAGCAGCATTTGCTGTACTGACAACGGCGCAGGCACAGCAGAACGACCAGCGATTGAACAAGGCGATAACAGATGCCCAGTATTTCCAGAAGGCAGCCAAGAGCGCTCCCGGTTTCCGTGACTTGTTGGCGCGGAGAAAGAAGGCTGTAAAAGCATTCCGTGCTATCCCTACAGAACGGCTGCAGCCCGTAACCCTCAAGGCTTTCGCCGTTGCCGAGCAACGTGCCGGCACGCGTCATGTCATTATTCGTGAACATCAGTATCTCAACGATAGCGGTTATAACAATGGTGGATTCGACCTCGGTATCGGTACGCCCGACCATGTGGTGGCAGCCATCGCTGGCGACCTTGCTGACAGCTACGTTACCCAAGCAGCATTGAAGGGTATCGCCATTGACAGCCTCGCTATCAGCATCAAGAAGACGGGACGTGGAGTGAAAGACTGGGGACTGCAATATACGCTGCACATCGACTCTCCTGCCTCGGATGCTGCTCTGGCAGAACTGAAAAAACAGGCTGAAGCAAATTCTCCCTTGTATCAGTTCTCTATCCGTGCACACGATGTCGAGACCATCGTCGATTACACGAAGAGTGCCGACTCGCTCGTTATACCGCCTACCTATCAGCCAGGTCTTCGCGAGTTTATCGAGTGGGAAACACGCAAACACGAGGCAGGACGGGCGGCACGGACAGCAGGACAGCGTCCCGACCACTCGCGCTTCGGAGGCTACGCCTTCGACTATCCCTATTCGCGAGCCAACGAGTTCACTCCGTTCAATACCGAGAGTTTCCTGACTCCTGGCGATCCCACAGCGTTTGTCAATCCCAGCACAGGTGTAGTAGTCTTGCAGGTGCGCCACCATCGTGTTTACCAAGACCATCCCGCCATCTTCGGCGGTAACGACCTCGGCCCCACAGGCATAGAGAGCCACATCGGACTGCTCGGCTCTTGTTTCACTCACGTGGCTGAAGGTCAGGCTGCTGGTAAGCAGATACCCCTCGACACGCTGAAGGTGTCGCTAACAGCTCAGTTTGACCCGCGTGCAGGACGCAAAGGCTTCGAACATACACCGCTCTATCCCACAGACATCAAGATGCGTGTCGTTATCAGCAGTCCACGCGAAGAGGCTGTTATCCGTCAGTTAGTCGAAGACACGGAACGTTCCTGCCCCATCTACAACCTCGTTGTGAACGCACAGCGCATAGAAGGGCGCATAGAACGAGTGACGGCAAAGGTAAAGTAGAACAGGTAAAACATTCTTTATGAGACTTTTAGCATTCCCCCTCATCACTTTTGCGTCATTGCCTGCGACGGTTTTCGCAGGCAATGCTTCTTCTGATTCGCTGCGGATATCTTATCCGCCTGCATTTCAGGCAACGACGCAACACCGGTCATTAGACTCGCTGAAAGCCGAGGCGGTAAGGCAACTGAAGGTTCGCTTCGGGCAACACTACGGCTGTTCGGCTCTTTCCTTGACATCGGTTGCCGCCACGTTGGGCGCACCGTTCTCAGAAAAACAGTTGCGCAGCATGTCCGACTCCTTCTCCGGAGGCATCGGACATGAGTTCTCGCAAGGAACATGCGGTGCGCTGACGGGGGCGGTCATGGCACTGGGCTTCTATGCCAGCGGTGACAAGTCGAAGCATCTCAGGCTGGCAGCCGAGTTGTATGAGACCTTCAGGGCACAAGAGGGTACCGTCTCTTGTGGCGACATCTATGGTCCTAACGGCTTTTCACGTTGCGACGGCTGTCTCCGTTGTGCTGTTGAGAAGGTGGTGGAGTTGCTCTACCGTGAGGGCGACATCGAAACGGCAACAATCAACCTTGCCGACGGCATGCGCGAATATGCACTTCAGGATCAGCCTTAGTTGATATCCGTGTTGACTATTTCAGGTTTCGTATTCGCTCCGCTTAACCTTCAGTTGCTTTCCTTTGGAAAAAACTTGAAGAAGTTGAGTAAAAAATGCGCTTATGTTTTGTCTTTTCCGCTCATTATCGTATCTTTGTGAGCAACAATGAACGGATGGGGGAATGATATGAAACGAGAGTTGATATGGTCTTTATCGCTGCGGCACCGCCTTGCGGCGCTGCTGTTAGGTGCGGCGCTGGTACCGGGGTCAGCGGGCGTTGCCGTAGCGCAGTCGTCGTTGCGGGTGGTGGAGTGGAACGTGGAGAACCTGTTCGACTGTGAGCACGACTCACTGAAGGACGACTACGCGCTGTTGCCGGAGGGCGCTCACCACTGGACGCGGACGAGATACTGGCGCAAGCTGAACCGCGTGGGACAGACGCTGATAGCCTGTGGAGGGGAGGACGGAGCGGAGGGGGAGCGCGGGCGCTGGCGGCTGCCCGACCTGGTGGGGCTCTGCGAGGTGGAGAACGACACGGTGATGCGCGACCTGACGAAGCGTTCGTTGTTGAGGAAGGCACGTTATGAATATGTGATGACCTCTTCGCCCGACGTTCGCGGCATAGACGTGGCGCTGCTGTATTCGCCCTTTACGTTCCGGCTGGTCAGCAGCTACGCCATACGGGTGGCACCGCTGAGGGACATGAGGCCGACGCGCGACATCCTGTATGCCTGCGGTGAGGTGCTGTCGGGCGACACGCTGCACGTCTTCGTGGTGCATGCGCCCAGCAGGTCGGGCGGCGAGGGTGCCACGCGTGCCAACAGGCTGCGGGTGGCCGACCGGCTGGTGCAGTCGATAGACTCTGTCCGCCAGGCGTCGCCGGGGGCGAAGGTGCTGGTGATGGGTGACTTCAACGACTATGCTGGCGACGCGTCGCTGAAGCTGATCTGCGGTCACGGGATGACGAACGTGTCGGAGGGGGCACGCGGGCGCAACGGCGCAAGGGGCACCTACCGCTGGCAGGGCGAGTGGGGCAGCCTCGACCAGATGCTCGTCAGCAACAATATGGGCTCCCGCGTCCGCTGGTGCCGCATCTTCGACGCGCCGTTCCTGTTGGAGGAGGATACGAAGTACGGCGGAGTGAAGCCCCGCCGCAATTATCTTGGTCCGCGCTACCTGAACGGTTTCTCCGACCACCTGCCGTTGGTGTCAGAGATTGCTTTCTGATGAGGGGTCGGGGGTGTCCGGACGGCCCGACCTGCCTGGCTCGTCCGTGCCGTCCGGCTGTCCTCCCATGATGTCGTTGAAGATGTCGCCCAGTGCCTCGTCGATGGGGTCCAGGACGTTCTTGCGTATCTGTTGCCTGACGGCATCCTCAGCTTCCTGCCTGATGTTCCTGTAGTATTTCTCGGCAGCCTTCGTCAGGTCTTCCTTGTTGATGGTGAAGACATGGCCGAGGATGCCCGCCGAGACGACATGATCCTTGCCGTCGTAGTGTATTTTCCCTATCGAGCAGACGAAGTAGTTGTCGACGGTCAGCATCTTGTCGATGGCGGTCTCTGCCACGTTGCCCACGAGCAGGTCGCCGACGACCCGTATGCCGTGGGTCAGCAGGTCGTCGCCGGCAGAGCCGCTTGCCGACATGTCGTTGAGGGTTTCCGTCATGACGTTTGTCACCACCTCCTTGTGGCGCCGGCTGTCGGGACAGGTGAAGACCATAGCCGCCACCACGACGGCGACCAGCAGCAAGGTCAGCAGGCAGCCCAGGCGGCTCTTTTTCTTCTTGACAGGAACGGGTGGAACGGGTGGGACAGCCACCGGCTGCCGTGGCTCTTCCTCTTCCTCCTCCTGTATAGGTATTCCCGTAGGTATTTCGTCTATCTGCCATGCTGCCTGCCAACGTTCGTTGCCGTCGTCAGCCATGACCAGCGTCTCGTCGGTGACGCCTCTCGCGCGGAGCTCCTCTACGCTGTAGGGACCTCTCTTCTCGTTGTTGATGCTCACGTAATACTCCATGTTCAGTACATTTTTTAGGTTGCGAAATGAGTCATTTTGCAGCATAAGTCGAACGACTAAGCGCATCATTTTGACTGTAACCTATACAAATAGTTTAATGATAAAAACCCTTGCCTTCGGAAAATTCCAAATAAATTTGGCTTTTCGCTCATTTCTCCGTACCTTTGGCGCCGCAATCAGAATTTAAGGTAAAATGTTTGAAAATCTTAGTGACAGATTAGAGCGCTCGTTTAAGATACTCAAGGGCGAAGGTAAGATAACCGAAATCAATGTGGCGGAGACGCTGAAGGATGTCCGCAGGGCATTGCTGGATGCCGACGTCAACTATAAGGTTGCCAAGACCTTCACGGACACGGTGAAGCAGAAGGCGATGGGCATGAACGTGCTCACTGCCATCAAGCCGGGACAGCTGATGGTGAAGCTGGTTCACGACGAGCTGGCTGAGCTGATGGGCGGCGACGCTGTCGGCATGAAGCTGGAAGGCAAGCCTGCCGTCATCCTGATGGCGGGCCTGCAGGGTTCGGGAAAGACCACGTTCAGCGGCAAGCTTGCCAACATGCTGAAGAAGAAGCAGAACAAGAAGCCGCTGCTGGTGGCATGTGACGTCTATCGTCCGGCAGCCATCCAGCAGTTGCATGTCGTCGGCGAACAGATTGGCGTACCGGTTTATTCCGAGCCCGACAGCAAGGACGTGAACGAGATTGCCGACCACGCCCTGGCTGAGGCAAAGGCAAAGGGATATAACGTCGTCATCATCGACACCGCCGGCCGACTGGCTGTCGACGAGGAGATGATGGACGAGATAGAGCGCCTGAAGAACCATGTGCAGCCCGACGAGACGTTGTTTGTCGTCGACTCGATGACGGGTCAGGATGCCGTGAACACAGCCAAGGAGTTCAACGACAGGCTGGACTTCGACGGCGTGGTACTAACGAAGCTCGACGGTGACACCCGCGGCGGTGCTGCGCTGAGCATCCGTACCGTCGTCACCAAGCCCATCAAGTTTATCGGTACAGGGGAGAAGATGGAAGCCATCGACGTGTTCCATCCCTCGCGCATGGCTGACAGAATACTGGGAATGGGTGACGTCGTTTCGCTCGTGGAGCGTGCCCAGGAGCAGTTCGACGAGGAAGAGGCCCGCCGCCTGGAGAAGAAGATTCGCAAGAATCAGTTTGACTTCAACGACTTCATGAACCAGATTCAGCAGATCAAGAAGATGGGCAACCTGAAAGACCTGGCATCGATGATACCGGGCGTGGGCAAGGCCATCCGCGACATGGACATAGACGACAATGCCTTTAAGAACATCGAGGCCATCATCCAGAGCATGACACCCAAGGAGCGGTCGCACCCCGAACTGCTGAACACCAGCCGCCGCCAGCGCATCGCCAAAGGGTCGGGTACTAATATACAAGAGGTGAACCGGCTCATCAAGCAGTTCGACCAGACCCGCAAGATGATGAAGATGGTCACCGGCGGAGGTATGAAAGGAATGATGGGGATGATGAAGGGAATGCCAAAGATGAATTGAAATCATATCAGACATGAAACTTATCGACGGAAAGGCTACGGCGACAGCTATCAAGGCTGAGATTGCCGAAGAAGTGAAAAAGATGGTTGCCGGTGGCGGCAAGCAGCCCCATCTGGCTGCCGTCCTCGTAGGGCACGACGGCGGCTCGGAGACGTATGTCAAGAACAAGGTCATCGCCTGTGAGCAGTGTGGATTCAAATCCACGCTCATTCGCTATGAGGCGGATGTTACGGAAGAAGAACTGCTGGCTTGTGTAGACAGGCTGAACAAGGACGACGATGTAGACGGGTTTATCGTCCAGCTGCCCTTGCCCAAGCATATCGACGAGCAGAAGATTACCGAGGCAATAGACTACCGGAAGGATGTCGACGGGTTCCATCCCGTGAATGTAGGCCGCATGGCTATCGGCTTGCCCTGTTTTATCTCGGCAACACCGTTGGGCATCCTGACGCTCCTGAAACATTATCACATCGAGACCAGCGGAAAGAACTGCGTCATCCTTGGCCGCTCTAACATTGTCGGCAAGCCGATGGCACAGCTGATGATGCAGAAGCAGTATGGCGATGCAACGGTGACGGTGTGCCACAGCCGGTCGAAGGACCTGAAGGAGAAGTGCCGGGAAGCCGACATCATCATCGCTGCCATCGGTCGCCCGGACTTTGTGACGGCTGACATGGTGAAGGAGGGTGCCGTCGTCATCGATGTGGGTACGACACGGGTCCCGGATGCCACACGCAAGAGTGGCTTCCGTCTCAATGGTGACGTGAAGTTCGACGAGGTAGCACCCAAGTGCAGCTACATCACGCCTGTGCCGGGTGGTGTCGGTCCGATGACCATCTGTTCGCTGATGATGAACACGCTGAAGGCAGGAAAGAGATAATTCATAATTCACAATTCATAATTCACAATTCACAATTAACAACACCCCCTTTAGGGGGCTGGGGGGCTTTTCAATGACGGCAGAGGAATGGTACAGACAAGGCAATGAGTATCGAAGGCAGAGCGACTGGCAACATGCCCTCGACTGCTATATGGAAGCCATTGCACTTGATCCGGACTCGCCGGCTGTAGAAGCAAAAAAGATGCTGGAAGACATTCTGAACTTCTATCATAAGGATGCGTATAATCCGTAAAATATAAAGAAATAAGTATATGAGCAAGATGAAAGGTGCCATAGTGGTCAACACCGACCGCTGCAAGGGATGCCAGTTGTGCATCGTGGCGTGTCCACAGAAGGTGATAGCCTTGGCACAGAAAAAGGTTAACGTTCATGGTTATCCATACGTGGAGGCTGCCGATGCAGAGAAATGTGTAGGATGTGCATCGTGTGCTATTGTATGTCCCGACGGATGTATTACCGTTTATCGAAAAAAAGTGGAGGAATAGAAGATGGCTGAACAAGAAGTTACATTGATGAAAGGCAATGAGGCGATAGCCTATGCTGCCATTAGGTGCGGTGCTGACGGATACTTCGGCTATCCGATTACGCCGCAGAGTGAGGTTCTGGAAACATTGGCGCTGCTCAAGCCGTGGGAGACAACGGGAATGGTAGTCTTGCAGGCTGAGAGCGAGGTCGCTGCCATCAACATGATTCATGGCGGTGCCGGTGCCGGCAAGCGCGTCCTGACTTCTTCGTCAAGTCCCGGTGTGGCACTGATGCAGGAGGGTATTGCTTACATGGCAGGCTCGGAGATTCCCGGACTGATCGTCAACGTGCAGCGCGGCGGTCCCGGACTGGGTACCATCCAGCCTTCGCAGAGCGACTATTTTCAGGCAACACGAGGGGGTGGCAACGGCGACTACAACGTCATCGTGTTGGCTCCAAACTCCGTTCAGGAGATGGCAGACTTCGTAGACCTGGCTTTTGAACTGGCTTTCAGATACCGTAACCCGGCGATGATTCTGAGTGACGGCGTCATCGGGCAGATGATGGAGAAGGTCGTGCTGCCGCCGCAAAAGCCCCGTCGCACGGAAGAGGAAATCCGTAAGCAGTGTCCGTGGGCTACCATAGGCAGGACGAAAGACCGTCAACCCAACATCATGACCTCACTGGAGCTGAAGCCGGAGGTAATGGAAGCCCGCAACATCCACCTGCAAGAGAAGTATGCAGAGATAAAGGCGAAGGAGGTGCGCTTCGAGATGCAGCAGATGGACGATGCAGACTATGTGATTGTGGCGTTCGGAAGTGCAGCCCGTATTGCAGAGAAAGCGATTGAGATAGCACGTGAAGAGGGCATCAAGGTGGGACTGTTCCGACCGATAACGCTCTGGCCGTTCCCGGAGAAGCAGATTGCGGAGCTGGCAAAGGGAAAGAAGGGCATTCTTGTGGCTGAAATCAATGCCGGACAGATGGTAGAAGACGTTCGGCTGGCTGTGAATGGCTCTATTCAGGTGGAACACTTCGGTCGTCTCGGCGGCATCGTTCCTGATCCGGAAGAGATTGTTAACGCTTTGAAAACAAAGCTAATGGGTAATTGAAAATGGATAATTGACAATGGAAAATAGTATAGTTAATCCAAATAACATCGTTTATAAGAAGCCGGCATTGATGAACGACACCCCCATGCACTATTGTCCGGGATGTTCGCATGGTGTCGTACACAAGCTTGTGGCTGAGGTGATAGAGGAAATGGGGATGGAAGAGAAGACCGTAGGCGTATGCCCGGTAGGATGTGCCGTCTTCGCCTATCGCTATTTAGACATCGACTGGCAGGAAGCAGCACACGGCCGTGCACCCGCTGTGGCTACGGCGGTGAAGCGACTGTGGCCCGACCGCCTTGTCTTCACCTACCAGGGTGACGGAGACTTGGCATGTATCGGTACGGCAGAGACTATCCATGCCTTGAACCGCGGCGAGAACTTCACCATCATCTTCATCAACAATGCCATCTACGGCATGACCGGTGGACAGATGGCTCCCACCACGCTGATGGGACAGAAGACGGCAACGTGTCCGTATGGACGTACGCCGGAGCTGCACGGCTATCCGCTGAAGATTACTGAGATTGCAGCTCGGTTGGAAGGTACCTGCTACGTCACCAGGCAGAGCGTGGAGAGCGTCGGGGCTATACGCAAGGCAAAGAAAGCTATCCGTAAGGCTTTTGAGGCTTCAATGGCGGGCAAGGGTTCCTCTCTGGTGGAGATTGTCTCTACCTGCAACAGCGGTTGGAAACTGTCACCGGTGAAAGCCAATGAGTGGATGAAAGAGAACATGTTCAACTACTACGAAAAAGGAGACTTAAAAGATACGTTATGAAAACAGAAATAATTATCAGCGGTTTCGGCGGTCAGGGTGTACTCTCTATGGGTAAGATTCTGGCGTATTCCGGTCTGATGGAGGACAAGGAAGTGACTTGGATGCCGGCATACGGACCGGAACAACGTGGAGGTACCGCCAATGTGACGGTCATCGTCAGCGATGAGCGTATCTCTTCGCCCATCCTGAGCAAGTTTGATGTTGCCATTGTGCTGAACCAACCGTCGTTGGATAAGTTTGAACCCCAGTTGAAGCCGGGCGGCATACTCATCTATGACGGATACGGCATCATGAACCCACCTACCAGGAAGGATATTTCCGTCTACCGTATCGACGCTATGGACAAGGCGGCAGAGATGAAGAACGGGAAGGTGTTCAACATGATTGTATTGGGCGGATTGCTGAAAGTGTGTCCCGTGGTCAGCACCGAAGGTCTGAACAAGGCACTCTTCAAGTCGTTGCCAGAGCGTCATCACGGCATGATTCCCTTGAACATGCAGGCGGTGGAAGAGGGCATGAAGCTCATCCGTCCTGTAGAATAGCCTATATATATAATAAGGTGTAACGGGAAATAGAGGTGAAAACCCTATATATATAATAAGGTGTAACGGGAAATGGAAACAATATCCTGTCAAAAGTAAAGAAGTAAGAAATGGCAGAAACAGATCAAAAAAGCCCGTCTTTAAAGCATTTTTCACAGGTTAAAGCCTATTTGATGCACTTTTTTGCAAAATAATTTGGTGGATAAATAAATTTTTCATTACTTTGCACCCAAAATGAAGAGATAATAATTCTTTTTAATAATAATTAATTTAATTCAGAGAGAAATGAAAAAGTTAGTTTTATTCTTTGCTGCTGCTGCTATGGCAGTGTCTGCTTCTGCACAGGTAACTGTTGAGGGAAGCAAATTTACCGACAACATTTATGTTGGTATCAACGGTGGTGTAGGTGTTGTTCCTAAGCACAACAAGTGGATGAAGAACCTGATGCCGAATTTTGGTATTCGCGTAGGTAAGAACATCACTCCGGTCTTCGGTCTTGCTATCGACGGAACAGCTTACATGGCTCTGCGTCAGGAGAATCCCTTCGTAGCTAACCATAACGTTGTAAGCACCGCTTTCAAGGCTATTAACACTTCTGTTCTCGGAACTGTTAACTTCAACAACCTGTTTGCTGGTTACAAGGGTGAGCCCCGTGCTGTCGAGATCAGCGGTCTCTTCGGTATTGGATGGTTCCACACCTTCGGTTCTCACAAGGGAAGCCGTCTGTTCGAGAATCCTTTCTATGCAATTGCCAATCAGTATGGAGTTCAAATCGATCCTACCCGCATGGATCTCGATGACATTGATGGTGTTCTTGTGGACTACGCTGGATTTGGTGACAAGGTTAGCCAGAACAAGCTGTCTTCTAAGGCTGCTTTGAACATTGCTTTCAACTTCGGTTCTGCAAAGCAGTGGCAGTTCTATGTTGAGCCTTCTATGACTTGGATCTTCGGTTTGCACAACCACGCTACTCGCATTGGTGCTACGACTTCTGATCCTGCTTACAACATCAACAACTCTATCTTCGGTCTTAACGCAGGTCTTGTTTACAAGTTCAAGAACTCTAACGGTACTCACAACTTCAAGATTGCTCAGCTCCGCGACCAGGCTGAAATCGATGAGCTGAACCGCATCATCAACGAGCTCCGCAACCGCAAGCCTGAGGTGATCACCAAGGAAGTCATCAAGGAAGTTCCGGTTGGTAAGGAAGTTCGCGTAGAAGACCTCGTATTCGTAACCTTCGCACAGGGCAAGTACAACCTGACCAACGATGCTAAGGCAGCTCTTGACAAGGTTAAGGAAGGTGCTCACGTACAGATCGTAGGTACTGCTTCTCCTGAGGGTAGCAAGGAACTCAACGACCGTCTGTCTCAGAACCGTGCAAACGCTGTTGCTGACTACCTGAAGGGTCGCGGCGTCGTTGTTGACGAGGCTATCGGTAAGGGTGTTCAGGGCACTACTTCTAACCGTCTGGCTATCGTTTACGTAAAGTAATCGACTGACAACAGCTAAGAAGTAATCCTTAGATTACACAATACAAGGCTCCTGGTGCTTAGGCATCAGGAGCTTTTTTTATGTAATTAGTTGCATATTAGGTGGAAATCACGTATCTTTGCACTTTCAAAATGGTATGTTTAGCATCCCTAAATGGTATGTTTAGCACACCTGAACGATAGGTTTTATAAAAAACAATAAGTAAAGACAAGTTCTATGAAGCATCAGTTGCGTAGTGCTGTATGCACGGAAGGTAGAAAGATGGCAGGTGCCCGCGCTCTGTGGGTAGCTGCAGGTATGAAGCAGGAGCAGTTTGGCAAGCCCATTATTGCCATCGTCAACTCGTTCACCCAGTTTGTACCGGGACACACCCATCTGCATGAGATAGGTCAGATCGTCAAACAGGAGATTGAGGCGATGGGGTGTTATGCTGCCGAGTTCAATACGATTGCCATTGACGACGGTATCGCGATGGGACATGACGGCATGCTCTATTCGCTGCCGAGCCGTGACATTATTGCCGATTCGGTAGAATATATGGTCAACGCACATAAGGCTGATGCCATGATTTGTATTTCCAACTGTGACAAGGTGACACCAGGAATGCTGATGGCATCCATGCGAATGAACATCCCGACGGTGTTCTGTTCGGGCGGACCGATGGAGGCAGGTCGCTGGCGCGGTGAGAATGCCGACCTGATAACGGCAATGGTGAAGGGAGCCGACCCGTCGGTCACCGATGAGGAAATCCATGAGTTGGAGCGTTGTGCCTGTCCGGGTTGCGGTAGCTGTTCCGGCATGTTTACGGCAAACTCCATGAACTCGTTGACAGAAGCTATCGGCTTGTCGCTTCCCGGAAACGGAACCATCCTTGCCACCCATACCAACCGCGTAGAACTCTTCAAGGCGGCTGCCCGTCAGGTGGTAAAGAACGCTTTTGCCTATTATGAAGATGGTGACGAGAGCGTCCTGCCCCGTAGCATAGCCACTCGCGATGCCTTCCTGAATGCCATGACCCTCGACATAGCCATGGGCGGCAGCACCAATACCGTGCTCCACCTGTTGGCTGTTGCTCAGGAGGCCGGTGCCGATTTCAAGATGGAAGACATTGATCAGCTGAGCCGCAAGGTGCCGTGTCTGTGTAAGTTGGCACCGAACACCCAGAAATATAGCGTACAGGAATGTAACCGTGCCGGCGGCATCCTCGGTATCATGAATGAACTGGCAAAGGGAGGATTGCTGAGTCTCGATGCAAAGAGAGTAGACGGCAAGACGCTTGGTGAACAGCTGAAAGCATACGATATTACATCTGGTGCTGTCTCTGAGGAGGCCAACCGCATCTATCAGAGCGCTCCCGGAAACAAGTTCTCCACGAAGATAGGTTCTCAGTCTTCGCAATGGGGCACTCTTGACACCGACCGTGCCAACGGTTGTATCCGCGACATCGAGCATGCCTATACGAAAGACGGCGGATTGGCTGTCCTTTTCGGCAACATCGCTCAGGATGGTTGCGTGGTGAAAACAGCTGGTGTGGATGAGGAGTTGTGGCACTTTGAAGGTCCTGCCGTTGTCTTCGACTCACAGGAAGATGCCTGTGACGGTATCCTCGGCGGTAAGGTGAAGAGCGGTGACTGTGTGGTCATCACTCACGAAGGTCCGAAGGGTGGCCCCGGAATGCAGGAGATGCTCTATCCAACCTCTTATATCAAGAGCATGCATCTTGGTAAGGAGTGCGCATTGATTACTGACGGACGTTTCTCCGGCGGTACGAGTGGATTGAGCATCGGGCACATCTCACCCGAAGCAGCTGCTGGTGGCAATATCGGAAAGATTAAGGATGGAGACATCATTGAGATAGACATCCCCAGCCGTAGCATCAATGTGAAACTCAGCGATGAAGAACTGGCAGCGCGTCCGCAACAGCCGCTGAAGCGTAACCGTATGGTTAGCAAGGCGTTGCGTGCATACGCCAAAAGCGTTTCTTCTGCGGACAAAGGTGGCGTGAGGATTATAAATGAAGAATGAAGGTTGAAGAATGAAGAATGAAGAATTGAAAGGCTCAAAGAGCCTAAAAGACCGCATAACAGGAGCGAAAGCGCTGATGCGGGCATTGCAGGCAGAGGGCGTGAAGACGATCTTCGGCTACCCAGGCGGTGCTATCATGCCTGTCTATGATGCGCTGTTCGACTATACGCGAGGTGAAAAGAAATGTTTCGACCACGTTTTGGTGCGTCACGAACAAGCAGCCGCTCATGCCGCTGAGGGCTATGCCCGTGTGTCGGGTGAGGTTGGTGTAGCGTTGGTGACCAGTGGTCCCGGCGTGACGAACACGCTGACAGGTATCGCCGATGCCATGATGGACTCTACGCCTATTGTCGTCATTGCCGGTCAGGTGGCCATTTCATCCTTGGGAACAGATGCTTTTCAGGAAGTAGACCTTGTGGGTGTGGCGCAACCTATTTCCAAGTGGAGCTATCAGATACGCCGTGCCGAGGACATCGCCTGGGCTGTGAGCCGCGCTTTCTATATTGCCCGTAGCGGCCGTCCCGGTCCTGTCGTCCTCGACTTCCCCCGTAATGCGCAGGTTGAAGAGATTGAATGGGAGCCGAAGAAGGTAGACTTTGTACGTTCATACGTGCCTTATCCGAAAGCCGATGCCGACGCTATTCGTGAGGCAGCGGCACTCATCAACAATGCCAAGAAGCCGTTGGCGCTGGTAGGGCAGGGCGTCGAGTTGGGTAATGCGCAGGAAGAACTGAAGGCTTTCCTTGAGAAAGCCGACATCCCAGCCGGTCGTACCATGTTAGGACTGAGTGCATTACCGTCCGACCATCCGCTGAATGTTGGTATGTTGGGCATGCACGGCAACTATGCTGTTAATCTGAAGGAACAACAGTGTGACGTCCTGATTGCTATCGGTATGCGTTTCAGTGACCGTGTGACGGGCAACGTGAAGACCTATGCCAAGCAAGCAAAGATCATCCATTTGGATATTGACCCCAGCGAGATAGACAAGAATGTGCAGACGACGGTGGCTGTCGTGGCCGATTGCAAGGAGTCGCTGCCTGCCATCACCGCCCTGCTGAACAAGAACAAGCATAAGGAGTGGCGCGATTCCTTCAAGCCTCTTGACGAGAAAGAGCGTGTGAAGGTCATAGAGCCTGCCATCCATCCTAAAGACGGTCCGCTACTGATGGGAGAGGTTGTTCATGCGGTGGCTGAGCAGGCTGCCGATGATGCCATCCTCGTGACGGATGTTGGTCAGAACCAGCTCTTCGCTACCCGTTATTTCAAATACCATCACAAGCGCAGCATCTGTACCAGTGGCGGATTGGGAACCATGGGCTACGGAATGCCGGCAGCTGTCGGAGCTACCTTCGCTTCACCAGACCGTCAGGTGGTTTGCTTCATGGGCGACGGAGGCTTCCAGATGTGCATAGAAGAGTTGGGTACCATCATGGAATGGAAGGCTCCCGTGAAGATGATTCTGCTGAACAACCATTACTTGGGAAATGTGCGCCAGTGGCAGGACATGTTCT
>DEJO01000016.1:42409-42585 GCA_002353555.1 Prevotella sp. UBA2746
TGACACCTCCGGGTATGAATGTCGACGAGATGATGTTGGAAGTTTAAGGGGGGAGTGCATAGTTCATAGTTATTTGTAGATTATCGTATTTAGATATGGAAAAAAAGAAACTCTATACTCTTTTGGTTTACTCTGAGAATGTGGCTGGTATCTTGAATCAGATTACCGCTGTATTC
>DEJO01000019.1 GCA_002353555.1 Prevotella sp. UBA2746
AAGTGGTAGTTCTGCTCGTTACCGACCACATAGATCATCTTGTCGATGGGATAGTCCTTGAAGCGCATGTCTGCCGTGCCGATGTCCTGCGTCATATAGACGCTGGTACCATCAGAGCGCAACAGCAGTTTCTGGTCAAGGCCATCGTTACTGAGGTCTGCCCACACGCTGTTGTCATCTTTCCGGAAGAAGAGTCCTTTGGCAAGTCCCTCTTCCACCTTCTTCTTTCCTTCGAGATATGTGTTCGATTCATAATAAATCTTATCGAAAGAAACGCCAAGAGCCTTGTAGGTCTCGTCGAAACCGGCATACACCCAATCGTTCATCTTTTTCCAGAGCGCACGCACCTCCGGGTCGTTCTGCTCCCATTTGACAAGCATTTCATGTGCTTCCACGATAAGCGGAGCCTCGTTCTTAGCACGCTCTTCCGCTTTCTCAGCATCCAATCCCTCGGCAATGAACTTCTCTTTCAACGCCTTCACCTCCTCCCGGTAGTGCTTGTCGAAGGCTACATAATAGTCGCCAATGAGGTGGTCGCCCTTCTTTCCGCTTGTCTCCGGTGTCTCTCCGTTGCCCCATTTCAGCCAAGCCAGCATCGACTTACAGATATGTATGCCACGGTCGTTGACGATATTCGTCTTCACCACACGGTTGCCGTTGGCTTCCATAATCTGTGCCAACGACCAGCCCAACAGGTTGTTGCGCACATGTCCGAGGTGAAGAGGCTTGTTGGTATTGGGTGAAGAATACTCTATCATCACCAATGGTGCGTCTTCACCAGCCTTTTTATATCCCCAATCTGGGTCAGCATCTATGTCTTGGAGCAGACTAAGCCATGCGGCAGGGGCGATGACAAGGTTCAAAAATCCTTTCACCACATTGAAATCAGCTATCGCCGTACAATTTGCTTTCAGGTATTCGCCAATTTCTTGTGCCGTTTCTTCCGGTTTCTTCTTTGAGGTTCGCAACAAGGGGAACACCACGAGGGTGAGATTGCCCTCAAAGTCGCTTCTGGTCTTCTGTAAAGCCACCATCTTCTCTGGCACTTCCTGTCCGTACAATGCTTTCACGGCAGCTATGACGCCGCTGGTTATCTGTCCTTCAATGTTCATATCTTTGCCTTTTGGGAGTTTGTGGAGTTTGGTTTTCAGTGAACTCCTGTTTTCTTTTCGGCTGCAAAATTACGAAATAACAAGGGCAGAACAAAATAAACTTGTTTGTTTTTTATGTCGAATGCAACTAAATTCTCGCTAAATTCTCTAAAAATACACCATTAAACAGAGATAACAGCATCCTTTCTGCCGATTTTTGTACCTTTGACTGCGTCAAAGATTCTTTCCCTCAACAACGCAAAAGCAAAGAAAAAGTTCTTTTCTTTTGCGTTGTGCCCGCTTAATCGTACCTTTGCAACCCAATGAGTCAGTCATCGCCGATACAAGCACTACAGCAACAGCGGCTACTCTTGCAGCTGGAATACTATGCTGAGAAAGAAGCCTTCCGCAAGCAAACCGAACAGACGGGCATGATGCGGAAGGTGAAGCGCGGCGATGCCTGGTACCCGTTACGAATCGGTAAGAGCTACTACAACTCCCTGAACCAACTGACCATAGAGGTGTTCAGGACGGAAGATACGGATATAGAACATAACTTTGAGTTCGGTCGACCGGTGGTCTTCTTTCAGGTTTATCAGCAAAAATCGCCGATGAACAACGAAACCAACGCTTCATCACGTCTCCGCTACTTCCCCTTTACGGGTACTGTCTCCTATGTGGAAGGCGACCGCATGGTGGTGGCCGTACCCGATTCGGCACCTCTTATTGACTTGCAGTTGTCTGAGGTGCCTGTAGGTTGCCAGCTATCGTTCGATGAAACCAGCTACCGTGCCATGTTCGACGCCCTTGACCGTGTCATCAAGGCAAAGGGTACCCGCATGGCTTACCTCCGCGACCTGTTCTATTCACATCAGAAAGCAGAGCGGTTCTCGTTTGAACCGTTACGTTTTCCGTGGCTCAACACCACTCAAGAGCAGGCGGTCAACGAAGTCTTGTGGGCAAAGGATGTTGCTGTAGTACACGGTCCGCCAGGAACGGGCAAGACAACCACGCTGGTAGAAGCCATCAATGAGACCTTGATGCGCGAACCGCAGGTGTTGGTATGTGCACAGAGCAACATGGCGGTCGACTGGATATGCGAGAAGTTGGTAGACCGTGGCATCAACGTGTTGCGTATCGGCAATCCCACCCGTGTCAACGACAAGATGTTGTCATTTACCTACGAGAGACGCTTTGAGGCACATCCTGATTATACGACGTTGTGGAGCATCCGCAAAGCTATCCGTGAACTGCGCGGTCAGCGCAAGCGCGGCAGAGAGAGCTTCCACCAGAAGATGGAACGGCTGAAGAGCCGTGCTACCGAGATAGAACTTCGCATCCAGGCAGAGTTGTTTGGTGAGGCACGCGTCATTGCCTCCACCTTGGTAGGTGCCGACAACCGCCTGCTGCACGGGCGCAAGTTCGGAACACTCTTCATTGACGAGGCAGCACAGGCATTAGAGGCAGCCTGTTGGATTCCCATCCGCCGCGTCTCACGTGTCGTTCTTGCCGGCGACCATTGCCAGCTGCCTCCAACGGTAAAGAGCATCGCCGCCTTGAAAGCAGGTCTGGGCAAGACCCTCATGGAGCGTATCGTGGAAAACAAGCCCGAAGTGGTGACCCTCTTGAGGATACAATACCGCATGAACGAACAGATTATGCGTTTCTCCAGCAATTGGTTTTACGACGGGAAGGTGGAGAGTGCCCCGCAGATCAAGTACCGCGGCATCCTGGATTGGGACTATCCCATCGAGTGGGTTGAGCCAGAGGACAACGGAATAACCGGATTATCCGGACTGCCCGGAAGCCCCGGAGACTCTTCTATTGCATACGGTGAAGCCTTTGTTGCCTCCACCTTCGGACGCATCAACAAAGGAGAAGCCATGCAGACCTTGCAGGTCTTAGAAGATTATTTTACGAAGATTGGCAAACAGCGCATCTTGGATGAACGCATCGACGTGGGCATCATCTCGCCCTACCGCGCGCAGGTACAGTACCTGCGCCATCTTCTTAAGAAGCAACCATTCTTCAAACCTTACCGCAGCCTTATCTCCGTGAATACCGTTGACGGTTTTCAAGGACAGGAACGCGACGTGATCCTTATTTCACTTGTACGTTCCAACGAAGACGGTGAGATTGGATTCCTCCGCGACCTGCGCCGCATGAATGTAGCCATCACCCGTGCCCGCATGAAACTCATCATCCTTGGCGACGTAGCCACACTGACCCGCCATCCGTTCTACAAGCGGTTGTACGACTACATCGGGCACATCAAGGAAGAAACACCATCGTAAATTCTTTATTTTCACCGTTTCTGTTGTACCTTTGCAGTATGAAAATAAAAGTAATAGCCTTTGATGCCGACGATACCCTGTGGGACTGCCAGTCCCACTTTGCCGAGGTTGAGCGCCAGTATGCCATGATGCTGGCACCCTATGGCGACATGGAATATATCACCCAGGAGTTGTTCAAGGTGGAGACAGCCAACATGCCGGAGTTAGGTTATGGCTGTAAGGCGTTCATCCTGTCGTTGATAGAGAATGCCGTCAAGGTGAGCAAAGGAAGAATTGCTGCCGACAAACTGTTGGAGATATTGTCTTTGGGGCGAACACTTTTGCGTTTGCCTGCCACACCGTTGCCGGAAGTGGAAGAAACCCTTCGCACCCTACACCAGCAACACCGCTACCAACTAGTTGCTTTCACCAAGGGTGAACTGCAAGATCAGGTCAACAAACTGCAAAGGTCAGGACTTTCCCCCTATTTCGACGATGTCATCGTCGTCGAAGAGAAGTCTGTTGAAGCCTATCAACACCTCTGTTCACGCATGGGAATCTGCTTCAGCGACCTGCTCAGCGTGGGAAACTCCTTTAAGTCGGATATTGAACCCGTGTTGCTGTCAGGCGGCTATGCCGTTCATATCCCCTTCGCCTATATCTGGGCGTATGAACGTACGAAGGAATACACACACGAACGCCTGCATACCATCACCCGCTTTGGGGAGTTGCTTCCTTTATTAGAACCATAAACCGCTATCATGTCTACCCTCTCGTTCCATCATCTGTCCATCGGTTACAACACCGGCAGCCGGGATATCGTCATTGCCGAAGGGCTGACAGGTAGCCTCCCGGAAGCTACGCTCACCTGCTTAATTGGGCGCAACGGCACGGGCAAGTCTACGTTGCTGCGCACCTTGGCAGGCTTGCAGCCGCAGTTAGCAGGAGAGGTGTTGCTCAACGGAAAGTCTTTACGGCAACTTTCTTCCACACAACGGGCACGTCAGGTCAGCGTAGTGCTGACGCAACGCCCTGAAGTCCAGAACCTCACCGTGCGCGAACTGGCGGGAATGGGGCGTTCGCCCTATACCGGTTTCTTCGGAACATTGCACGAAAACGATTGGAAGGTGGTCGACGAGGCTCTCCATCAGGTAGGTATGGCTGGTTTTAGTCATCGCAAGATCCAAACCCTCAGCGACGGTGAGCGACAGAAGGTCATGATAGCAAAGGCTCTCGCCCAGCAGACTCCCGTCATCATCTTGGACGAACCCACCGCGTTTCTCGACCATCCGAGCAAGGTAGAGACGATGACGATGTTGCAGCGGCTGGCAACAGAAATGGACAAGACCATCGTCTTGTCCACTCATGATATAGAGATAGCCGAACGGACAGCTTCCCATTTCCTGCTGATGACCGCTTCAGGGTTAGAAACGGTAGAAAGAGGAAACTTGGGTTTTACTCATGCACATACAGTTCCCAACCCAAATAGGTCTCCAGAGCTTCCTGAATAACGTCTGCCACGTTGCTGCGGACGAGCGCTACATGGTGCTCGAAACCGTTCTTGCAGATGTACTTCATCAGCTTCTGAAGGTTGTCTACCTTCGTCACGGCAATACATCCGTCCATACCATACGGTTCGTTGGTAATCTGCCCTTCGCCGAGGTATGCCTTGATGCAGCCCCGTGGGTCGTCAGTAGAGATGCGGAAGTAGGTGAAGTCACCCTCACTCACCTTGGCATAGACGGCACCGAAGGTGCGCACCTTGCCGAGCGTACGTCCGAGTACACCGAGTGGTCCGAGTTTTACGTCGTTGTTGCCGACAAACGACTTCGGGAAGTTACCGCAGTGGGTGCATACACACTTGTTACGGTCTTCGGCAAAGTTGTTGTTCCAGTCGGCAAGTGCGGGCGCATTTCCTGACGCCAAGCGCAGGGCAAGCATCGAGACAGCTCCTGCAAGGTCGGTTTCGCAGGCGCAAGGAATACCGATTTCGCCGAGCATTGCCATCGTGATACATGGTGCACAGCCGTAGTTCTGTTCCAAAGAGTCCCAACACTGCAATGCAAGAGCATCCACCTGGTTGGCTTTCACCCAGTGGTCTATGGCAACTCCGAACTTCGCCTGCACCTTCAGCTTCTCCTCGTAAGACTCCGGTACCTTTGCGTATGCACGGATGTCCTCCATCTTCTTTATCAGTTCAGCGTCATCGTCAGCAATCTTCTCAGCAGCAAAGAGCAGTTCCGACAAGTCTGCCGGTACGACGGTGATACCGCTGCGCTGCAACAGTTTCTCGCTGGCACGGCAGGTGTTGAATCCGAGCGGCCGCGTACCAATCTGCCCGATGCGGCAGTGTCGCAACGTATTGACCACGCGGCAGACAGCAGCAAACTTGTTGATGTCCTGTGCCAGCAGGTCGCTATAAATAGAATAGGTGTGCAGGGTGGTGTCGGTGAACGGAATGCCATACTGGTAGAGGTTGTTGCAGACGGAGATCTTACCGCAGAACGCATCGCGGCGACTGTCCAGGTCTACCTTGTCGTTCTCGTCGTCGCACGCCTGTACCAACACCGGCACGTTCAGCTCGGCACGGCTGATGGCGTTGATGATGCCAATCTCGAAACCGAAATTCGGCAAAGAAACGATGATTCCGTCAATTTCGTCGCGGTGCTTACGGAAGAGTTCAGCACATAGGATACCGTCTTCCACGGTTTCTATGCTGCTCGACCCTGTCGGTGTGGCATCCTCCGGCAGGATGACATACTCGTAACCTTGTTCGTCCAGCGTCTTCAGGAGTTGTTTCTTCACGTCTCTTGCGAGTTCAGAATTAAAGTAGGCGCGTGTTCCAATAATCACGCCGAAGCATTGTTTGTTCCCTTTCATAATGTTATTTGTTGTTTAAGTTGTTGCTAAATAAGATCTAATCCTTCATCAGCTGGCACACGGCATGCCGCCACCCGTCGTAGAAGGGTTGCATCTCTGCCATGCTCTTGTCAGGCAGGATGGGGTCTTCTGCCGTCCATACACGTGCTGCCTCCTCGAAGGAAGTCCACTTACCGAGTGCAAAACCATTCATGATGAGCGCACCGAAGGCACTGGCATCCTCTACTTCAGAACGGACAATAGGCACCTGTAGCATGTTGGCTTGGTATTGCATGAGGAAGTGGTTCTTGGTGGGACCACCGTCAACACGCACTTCCTGCAGCTGTACGCCAGCCGACTTTGTCATGGCACCAATGAGGTCGGCAATCTGATAAGCGATACTCTCCAGTGTGGCACGGCACACATGTGCCTTTGTCGAGGCGAGTGTCAGTCCGCTGATGGCTGCTTTCACCTGGTCGTTCCACCAGGGAGCGCCCAATCCTGAGAATGCCGGCACGAAATACACGCCGCCGTTATCCTCTACCGAGGTGGCGATGGCCTCTATCTCGCTGGCATCATCAATCAGGTGCAACTGGTTCTTCAGCCACTGTATGGTTGCTCCCGTGCAGTGGATGTTGCCTTCAAAGGCATAGAACACCTTGCCATTGGCGGCAAAGCCGATGGAGGTGACGAGTCCGGCAGGAGCTTCCGCCGCCTCTACACCGATGTTCACCATCACCGACGAGCCCGTACCGTAGGTAGCTTTGCCGAACCCTGCCTCATAGCACATCTGACCTGCCAGCGCACCATGCGAGTCGCCAAGTACTCCGGCAATCTGTATCGCTTCGTTGAAGAGCCCCTCCACCGTCGTCTCGCCGTAGCAGGCATCACACGGCAGTGCCTTCGGCATCATGCAGCGCGGTATGGTCAGCATCTGCAACAGGTCGTCGTCCCAATCCAAGGTGTGGATGTTGAACAGCAGCGTGCGCGATGCATTGGTATAGTCGGTGAGGTGGTTGCGTCCTCCGGTCAGCTTGAAGATCAGCCATGAGTCGATGGTTCCGAAGCAGAGGTCTCCCCGTTCGGCAGCTTCACGCGCTCCTTCCACATGGTCTAACAGCCATTTTGCACCACTTCCAGCGAAATACGGGTCTATGAGCAGTCCGCTCTTCGCCTTCACCATCTCGCCATAGCCTGCTGCCTTCAGCTCGTTGCAGATGTCAACGCCACGCATACACTGCCACACCACGGCATTGGCGATGGGTATTCCCGTCTTGCGGTTCCAGACAACGACGGTTTCGCGCTGATTGGTGATGGCAAGGGAGAAGTGGCAATTGGCAGTTGACAGTTGACTATTGACTATTAACTCCCGGATGGCTTTCACGGTGTTGTGGTAGATTTCTTCGGCATCGTGTTCGACCCACCCTGCTTGTGGGTAGTATTGCTGGTGGTCAACCGACGAACGGGCAACGAGCTTGCAGTCTTCGTCGAACAGCAAGGCTTTCGTTGCCGATGTGCTTTGATCTATGGCTATAGTGTACTTCATTGGGGAAAGGTTGAAGGTTGAGAGTTAAAGGTTGAGGTATGTTGCGTTGTCAACGCAACAACTCCTCCGCGGCAGCCACGATGCCTTCGTAGTCGATGCCGTAGTGATGGAACACTTCCAACGGGCTGGCATGGATGACATTCTCGTCGGGGATGCCGAGGATGCGCATCTTCACCGGGCATTCCTGGGCGGTAATCTCTGCCACGAGGCCTCCCAGTCCGCCGAACATGCTGTGCTCCTCGACGGTGAGGATGCACTTGGTTTCACGTGCAGCCTTCAGGACAGCCTCCTTGTCGAAAGGTTTCAGCGAGAACATATCCAGGACACGTGCCTCGATGCCTTTCTGCCGCAGCTGTTTAGCGGCTTCTACGGCATGGGCTACCGTCTCGCCTGTAGCGATGATGGTCATGTCGTTTCCGTCTGTCAGTTGGTTTGCCTTACCGGGAGTGAAGTCGAAGTCATCATTCTCATAGACATCGGGAACGGCGTTACGGCCAACACGCACGTAGGCAGGGCGCGGACGCTCAGCCAGGTCGATACAGAGCTTGCGGGTCTGGCGCACATCACACGGCAGGTATACTTCCATACCGGGGAAGGTGCGCAGCACGGCAATGTCGTGCAGGCTGTGGTGGGTGGCTCCCAACTGGCTGTATGCCACGCCGCCGCTGACGCCACAGATGGTTACCGGCATCTGGGAGTAAGCTAAGTCGACCTTTACCTGTTCCAAGGCACGTGCCACATAGAAGCATGCTGGACCGAAGATGAACGGCTTCTTGCCTGCCGAAGCAAGTCCGGCAGAGATACCTACGGCATCCTGTTCGGCGATGCCTACTTCTACAAACTGCTCCGGCAGAGCTTTGCCGAAGTCTGTCAACGTTGCCGACCCGCTGGCATCAGAGGTGACGGCTATGATATTCTTGTCCTTTTCTGCCAGTTCCTGCAAGGTACTTGTGAAACTTTTGCGGCAGGGAATCTTATTGGGTGTTAACATATTGATGGTTGATGGTTGAAGGTTGATGGTTTAAGAATTTTGCAAGGCAGCGATTCTGGCTTCTATGTCCTTGACAGCTTGTGCGTATTCTTCGGCTTTGGGTACGCCGTGGTGCCACTTGGCAACGTTCTCCATGAACGATACGCCGAGGCCTTTCGTCGAGTGTGAGATGATGAAGTGCGGCCTGTTGTTGCTAAAGTCGATGTTCTCAAAAGTCTTGACGACATCGTCAATGTCGTCGCCATTCATGTCGATAACGTCCCAACCGAAGGCTGTCCAGCGCTCACGGATGTTTTCCAGCGGCATGACATCTTCCGTTGAACCTGAGATTTGCAGTCCGTTGCGGTCGAGGATGGCAACCAGGTTGTCCAAGTGGTATTTATTTCCAGCCATGGCAGCCTCGTAGATAGAGCCTTCAGCCTGTTCGCCGTCGCCCATGACCACGAAGGTATGGTAGCCTTTGCCGTCCATCTTTGCTGCCAACGCCATGCCGACACCTACCGACAGCCCATGTCCCAGGGCACCGCTGTTGATTTCAACACCCGGAATGGTCACGTCGGGATGACCTCCGAGGTGTGCGTGGTATGTACCGTAAGCCTCCAGTTCCTCGTCGGCAATAAATCCCCGGTCGTTCAGTACCGTGTAGAGCGCCTCGGCACAATGACCCTTGCTCAGCACAAAGCGGTCGCGGTCAGCCTTCTTCGGCGCCTTCGGGTCTACGTTCAGTACCTTGTTGTAGAGCACGGTCAGCACGTTCAGCACCGACAAGTCGCCGCCGGTATGTCCCGTACCACCGTCATAAATCAACTTCATCAGCCGCAACCTCAGTTGCTCGGCCTTGATTTTCAGTTCTCTGTTTTCCATTTCTTCTTATGTTTTTCCTTTATTTTTTCCGTTCTCTCTATCTCTTCCTCCATTTTTCTCTTCCTCCCTTCTCCCCGTTCCCTTCCTCCCTTTTTCTCTTATATTAATATATAGACGTACAACCCTCGATTTTGTAACGATATACCTTCCGCATAAAAATCAGGTACTCCCGCTCAACAAAGCTAAGAAAAACAAGTTTTCCTTGTGTTTTGTCTTCACTTAATCGTACCTTTGCAGCCAAATTCAGCGTATGAGCAAGAAGCAGATACTCCTCGTCAACGACATGGCAGGCCACAGCAAGGTGGGCATGGGTGCCATGCTGCCTATCCTGTCCTACTTCGGACACCCTACCTTCAACCTGCCGACAGCACTCGTCTCCAACACGTTCGACTACGGCAAGTTCAACGCCCTTGACACCACGGCGTACATCCGGGGCACTCTGCCGGTATGGAAGGAACTGGGGTTTGGTTACGATGCCATCTGCACGGGCTACATGTACAGCGAAGAACAGGCGAAACTGCTGTCCGATTACTGTCGCGAACAGGCTGACAACGGCACCGTCATCTTCGTAGACCCCGTCATGGGCGACGGCGGCAGGCTCTATAACGGCATCACTACCGACCAGGTAGAGGCGATGCGCGAGATGGTGAGCGTTGCAGACCTCACCTTCCCCAACTACACCGAGGCGGTATTCCTTGCCGACATGCCTTACCAGGCGGAGGGAATGACGTGGGAAGAGGCATGCGGACTGCTGGATGCCATCCGGAAAATAGGCTGCAAGTCGGTGCTCATCACCAGCTGCTGCATCGACGGACGGAACAGCGTGGCGGGCTACAACCACTACAACGGCGAGTACTTCCATTTGGAATACGAGGAGATACCGGGACTCTTCCACGGCACCGGCGACCTTTTTGCTGCCATCCTCATCGGACATCTGCTCAATGGCGATTCGCTCAAGGCCAGCACCCGCACTGCCATGGACACCGTCTACAAGCTCATCGACCTCAACAAAGACCTGCCCGACAAGAACCGGGGCATCCTCATCGAACGGTTCCTCCACCTGCTTTTTTGAATAGATATTGAACGTACGACGCAATGTTCCGTATCTCGCTATGACATAGCGACTTACAGAAGTTGCGTCACACGTTCGATAAGAACTTTTTTCATTCCCTGTAGGGGCAAAAAAGCGTAAGATTGCGATGAAACGGAGCTTTTATGTGTACTTGCATCAATATGCATGCCGCCCGTCAGAACGGCACCTTGGTTTCGAGGTGCATGCGCATTCCCGTCGTGGGGTGCGTGAAGTCGATGCTGGCAGCATGCAGGTAGAGACGGTCAGCACGCCGTCCGTAGAGCACGTCACCGATGATGGGCAGCCCGAGACCGTCCGGGTGGGCGCAGTGCATGCGCAGTTGGTGGGTGCGTCCCGTCTTGGGAAACAACTCTATGCGTGTCATTCCGTTACCGGTTGCCATGATGTGGTAGTCAGTCACCGCCTCCTTTCCGTCTACACGGTCGACGACTTGTCGCGGACGGTCGAAGAGGTCGGGACGCAGGGGCAGGTTGATGGTGCCCCGTCGCGGCGTGCCGACAGCCACGTCGCCGTCGAGCAGTGCTACATACCGTTTCTGAATACTTCGTTCAGCGAACTGCCTTTGCAGCCGCGCATGCACCGCCCGCGACTTGGCAATGAGCAGCAGTCCGCTGGTTGCCATGTCTAAGCGGTGAACCAAAAAGATATGCAGGTTGGGATAGCGGTCTGTGAAAATCTTCCACACCGAGTATTTCGTCTCTATCCCCGGCACGGAGAGCAGCCCGTCGGGTTTGTTGACCACCACCATGTCCCTGTCTTCGTAGACGATTTCCACCTCTCCACACCTGCCGGCCATTGCTTCGTGACCACCATCGTCGCTGTCCTTGTGGTCGGCGAGTTGATCACCGTCCAGCATCCAGCGCAGGATGGGCTTGCACTTGCCCGAACAAGCGGGGTAGAACTGCCCATGGTGGCGTATCTCCGACTGGGGATGACCGCCATACCAGAACATGGCGATGTTCAGAGGTTTCAGCTGGTGGGCGTAGGCATACTGCAACAGCTTGGGTTCGCAGCACTCGCCGGCACCCGACGGCGGCTCCTTGAAAGCTGTCTCGGCAAAGATGTCGACCAACGACCGTCGCTCTCCCTCGGCGTTGAGCATCTCGAAGTGGGAGAACAGCCAGTATTGCAGGTTGCGAGAACGTTCCTTCCGCTGCTGTTCCAACGCCTTGATCTGTGCATTTAAAATCACAGTTTTAGCTTCTTTTTCACCGATTTCATCGGAAAAATGTTGTTTAATGCGTCTCAGCTGTGCTTTTTGGAACTGGCTCTCGCGTATCATCGCCTCCTTCTCTTCGCGCGTCAGGTGGCGTTCCTTGCGCCTTTGGTCGCGCAAGAGCTTTGCACCAGCTATCACCAATCGCTGTTTCTCCACTGCTTGTTCACGTTCTTGCAGCAGAAGGGTGATTTCACGCTTCAGCCGTTTGCGCTCCGGCAGCTCTGACAGGCGCGCTATCTCGGTGTTCATCTGACTGATTTCCGCCTCGTTAGTCTTGAAGTAGCCGTCGGGTTGCAGGTAGTCGAAGACAGCAGGAACAAACCCCTGCCAGTCGCTACGACCGCAAATCTGTCCGGAATAGGCTGCCAGAAAGCCTACCTCACCGCCGTCCTGCCGCTGAACCAGCAACACCCCGAACATCTTCCCTGCCGTCATCTCTGCCTGCCACTCCGCCTTTGCAGCGATATAGGCAGAAACTTCCTGCGCCGCTTGCAGGCACAAGGGATGCGGCTCATAGTCGAACGGGTTGTTCATCTGTGAGGGTAGCGGCTGTGTTACAGCGAGGGGATGGAATATCTGATTGTCTTTCATTGTGTCTGATACGTATACATAGAACGTCATCATCCGACATTTTATTTTGTTTTTTCTTTGCTTTATCCTCGCTTAATTGTACCTTTGATCCTCGACCGAAGGTACGTCCGCTCGATAAAGCCCAAGAAAAAACGGGTTTTTCTTTGCTTTATCCTCGCTTAATTGTACCTTTGCCGCACAAATGAAACAATTGTATGGTTTTGATAAAGTTCTTGAAGAGAATCTTGGAGGGCGTTTTCTATCCCGTAAGGTCTAATGCCCGGTTCTTTTTCTTCATGTATATACTTGGCATTGCAGGCAGTTACATCGTCGTCCCCCACTGGCGTGGTGCAAAGGTGTATGACAATCTGTGGCTGGAACTGCTGCTGGACATCTACGTGGTATGCCTCGTGTTGTGCCTCTTCCCGCAGAAGGTGCGGCGGTGGGTGCGTGCAGTCTTTGCCGTCGTTGCCTACGTACTGTCCCTCGTCGACGTGTTCTGCTTCGTGAAGTTCGGTTCCACCCTCAACCCGACGATGCTGCTCCTGGCAAGCGAGACGACGGGGCGCGAAGCCTCGGAGTTCCTGAGTTCCTACCTGTCGGCAGATGTCCTGTTCTCCGGTTGCGGCTGGATCCTGCTCATCGCTCTGGTCCATGCCGCCTGCATATTCGTCAGCAAAAGTAAAAGGTGGCAGCAACTATCCGGCAGAACGGCATCTCTGGCAGCCCACAACCGCTATACGGCGGCTCTATTCTTCATTCTTCATTCTTCATTCTTCATTCTCCTCGTCTGGGCGGCAGTGACGTCGTGGAGCAACAAGGTAGAGATGGCAGACATGTTCAGCAAACAGAACATCGGACAGGTGGAGCATGAGCTGACGACGAAGAATCATGCCAACTTCTATCTACCGGCGTACAGGCTGGCGTTCAGCCTCTTCTCCAACCAACTGACCGACGAGCAGGTAGACAAGCTGATAGCCGCCAAGGACAAGGTACAGGTAGACAGCTGCTCGTATCGCAGCCCCGTCATCGTACTGGTTATCGGTGAGAGCTACAACAAGTACCATGCCCAGCTCTATGGATACAAGAAGAAGACGACACCCCGGCAGGTGGCAATGCGCAAGACGGGGCGCCTCGTCCCCTTCACCGACGTTGTAGCTCCGTGGAACCTGACAAGCTATGTCTTCAAGAACATGTTCTCGATGCATGTCGTAGGACAGAAAGGCGAGTGGTGCGACTATCCGCTCTTCCCGGAAATCTTCCGCAAGGCTGGCTACCATGTCACCTTCCTCACCAACCAGTTCCTCCCACGAGCCAAGGAGGAGGTCTTCGACTTCTCCGGAGGCTTCTTCCTCAACAACCCGGTGCTGAGCGAGGCGCAGTTTGACACGCGCAACGAGAAGGTTCATGCGCTGGACGAGGGCATCCTGAAGGACTTTGATATGTTAGGAGAGAGGAGTGAAGAGAATGCTCAGGGACAGTTGTTCATCTTCCACCTCATGGGACAGCACGTGAACTATCGGCAACGCTATCCCAAAGACCGCAGAAGGTGGACGGGTGACGACTATGAGCGTCCCGACCTGTCGGGGCATAAGCGCAACATATTGGCAGACTACGACAACGCCACCCTCTACAACGACTCCATCGTAGACCAGATTGTGAAGCGATTCGACAACAAGGAGGCGGTGGTCATCTACCTTGCCGACCACGGTGAAGAGTGTTTCGACGACGGCTACAAATACTTCGGCAGAGACCATAGTGCAGAAATCACCGCACGGCTGGCACATCAGGAGTTCGACGTACCGTTCTGGATATGGTGTTCCCACAAGTATGTGATGGCACACCCTGACATCTTCAGCGAAATCATCCAGGCGAGGAAGCGCAGGATGATGACCGATGCGTTGCCGCACCTGCTGCTCTACCTGGCAGGCATACAGTCGAAAGACTATCATGAGGAGTACAACGTGCTGTCACCCAACTACAACGAGCAGCGACCGCGCATCATCAAGGCGAAGGTAGACTATGACAAGAAGATGAAAGATGAAAGATGAAAAATGAAACATGGGAAATGAACTGTTGACACGGGCTGAATGTAATGCGTTGCGCGGTATTGCCATCATTGGCATTGTGCTGCACAACTACTGCCACTGGCTGCGCGGCATCGTCAGGGAGAACGAATACCAGTTCTTCGAGTCGAACGTGGAAGGACTGAACGGCGTGCTGGCACACCCTGATGCCCTGCTGCCCATACATCTGCTGTCGTTCTTCGGACACTATGGCGTGCCGCTGTTCCTCTTCCTGAGTGCCTACGGACTGGTCAGGAAGTATGAAGGACCGACCTTGCATCCCGTGTCGCAGGTAGCTCCCCTGCCCTTCATCTGGCATCACTACCAGAAACTGTTCAAGATGATGTTTGCAGGATTTGTTGCCTTCGTCGTCATCGACACCATCATGCCACGCGGACACCACTACCGTGCGCTCGACATCGTTGCCCAGCTGGGCATGTTCAACAACGTGCTGCCCAATCCCGACCAGATTATCTGGCCCGGGCCTTACTGGTTCTTCGGACTGATGCTGCAACTGTATGTCGTCTACCGCCTCTTGCTCTACCGTCGCCACTGGGGATGGACGGTGGCACTGATGGCGGTGTGCACGCTGGCTCAGCTGCTCTTCGGCCCGGAGAGCGAGGAGCTGAACCGCTACCGCTACAACTTCATGGGCGGCATGCTGCCCTTCGGACTCGGACTGCTCTACGGCCGGCTGCCCAAGACGCTGCCGCAGAACTACAACTGGCTGTTCTGCCTCATCTCGCTCATCCTCATCTACACCGAGGGGCAGACCTTCTTCGGCTGGATGTTGGTTCCCTTATTCGTCTGCTCGGCAGGATTCACGCTGGTGAAGCTGCTACCCGGATGGCTGTTGCGCGGCTTGGAGTGGATGGGAGGCATCTCCGCAGCCCTTTTCGTCTGCCACCCTATCGCCCGAAGGGTGTTCATCGGACTGAGCTACAGAGGCGACCTGCTGGAGGGATTGCTGCTCTACGTGATTGCCTCCATAGCGTTGGCACTGCTGTTCAAGCGGATTCAAGAAGGGTCGCCGAAGGTACTACAGCGCAACAAAGAGATACAAGAACCAAAACCATAAGCCAATGAAAGACATAGAACTCAACAAAATAAGCCGATACCGCGGTGAGTTGATGGGGGCTGCCATGCTCTTCATCATCCTCTTCCACGTGGGATTGCCGCGAAACGACATGTTCTTCGGCCTGCGCCGTATGGGAAACATCGGCGTAGACATGTTCTTCTTCCTCAGCGGCATGGGGCTGTGGTTCGCATGGTCGAAGGGGCTCATCCCATCATCCCATCAACCTTCAACCCCCAACCTTCAACCTTCAACCTTCACCTCCTTCTACAAAAGAAGGTTTCTGCGCATCTTTCCCGCCTGGCTCATCATGTCGAGTGCCTTCTACATTCCCCGGTTCTTCAACAACGGCGGCTTCTCGACCAGCTGGATAGACCTCATTGGTGACATCACCATCAACTGGGACTTCTGGCTGCACGACGAGCTGACCTTCTGGTACATCCCTGCCACGATGGTGCTCTACCTGCTGGCGCCGCCCTATATGGAACTGGTGCGCCGCCACCCCATCTATAGGTGGTTGCCGGTGGCGATGGTGTGCTGGTGTGTCATCGTACAATGGGTGACTCCCGTGCACCAGGCTGTAGGCCATATCGAAATCTTCTGGAGCCGGGTGCCCATCTTCTTCATTGGCATCAACATGGGTGAGATGATCCGGCAGCGACGCTCTCTCGACGGCACTGCCTTGTGGATGGTGCTCTTCCTCTTTGTGCTGACACTGTCGGCATGTATCTATCTGGAGCAGGTACGCCACGGCAAGTTCCCGTTGTTCATCGAACGTATGCTCTACATCCCCCTGACGGTGACGGGCATCCTGTTGCAGAACGAACTCTTCGACCGCCTGCCAGAGAAGGTGAATGCCTGCTTCCGCTTTGTAGGTACCATCAGCCTGGAGATTTATCTGATACATGTCCACTTCATATTGGTACACTTGGAGAAGCTGGGTTGGAGCTACTGGCCGAAGGTGCTGGCATGCGTGGCACTGACACTGCCTGCCGCCTGGCTGCTGCACTGGCTGTTGGATGTCGTGCTGTTTAACCGGCTGAACCATACAAAACCATCAAGAAAGGAAACCAAGAAATGAAAGCAATCATCAAGTTGATACGCCCCCAGCAGTGGACGAAGAACGTGTTTGTACTCCTGCCCGTGTTCTTTGGCGGTGCCCTGCTCAACGGAGAAAAGGTGTCGGCAGCCGTCGTGACGCTCGTTGCCTTCTGCTTTGCTGCATCGTCTGTCTACTGTCTGAACGACATCATCGACGTGGAAGACGACCGCCGCCACCCTGCCAAGTGTGGACGACCGATAGCTTCGGGAGCTGTCAGCGTGAGACTGGCTTACGGACTGATGGGGGGACTGGTGTTGCTCTCCGTGGCAACGATATGGATGGGGGCATGGCTGTTGCCATCCCTGCGTGAAGGGGAAGGCTGGAATAACCCGGCATGGAGTGTCACGGCAGTCATCCTGTCCTACTGGCTGATGAACATCTGCTACTGCAAGTGGCTGAAACAGCTTGCCGTCATAGACGTCTGCATTGTCGCCATGGGCTTTGTCATGCGCATCTTTGCAGGAGGTTTTGCCGCAAATGTGGCACTGAGCCGGTGGATAGTGATGATGACCTTCTTGCTGACACTCTTCCTCTCGTTTGCCAAACGGCGCGACGACGTGCTCCGCATGGAGGCTACGGGCGAGGCTCCGCGTGCCAACACCAGCCGCTACAACCTGACATTCATCAACCAAGCCATCACGATAACTGCATCGGTAACGCTTGTTTGCTACATCATGTATACCGTTTCGCCGGAGGTGGTGGCACGGTTCCATACCGACGACCTCTACCTGACGACCGCCTTCGTGCTGCTCGGCTTGCTGAGATACATCCAGATAGCCGTCGTAGACCAGAAGAGCGGCGACCCGACGAAGGTGGTCCTGCACGACACGTTCACACAACTCATACTCGTGGCGTGGCTTGCCAGCTTCCTCTTCATCATCTACCTGTCGTAAGGACTTCTCTGATACATAGGTATTGGACGGTGAAACCATAGATTAAACATCGCAAAACCATGGAAATGAAAAAGAAAGTATATGCTTTTGACTTCGACGGAACGCTGACAACGAAGGACACGTTGCTGGAGTTCATACGCTTTGCATGCGGTGGCAAGCGGCTGTTCTGGGGCCTGGTACTGTTCTCGCCGCTATTGGTGCTGATGAAGTTGAAGCTCTATCCCAACTGGAAAGCGAAGCAACAGTTCTTTTCCTACTTCTTCAAAGGCATGGAGATAGACCATTTTGACGCACTCTGCCGAAGGTTTGCTACAGAGTGTGCCGACCTGATGCGCCCTAACGGGAAGGCTGTCATCAAGAAGGCGCTTGCCGAAGGAGCATCGGTCATCATCGTCAGCGCCAGCATCGACAACTGGGTGCGCCCCTTCTTTGCCGACTACGGCGACAAGGTGGTGGTGGCATGTACGCGCATCGACGTGCGACATGACCACGTGACGGGCAAGTTCCTGACGAAGAACTGTTACGGCAGGGAGAAGGTGAAGCGCATAGACCGTGCCTTCCCCCACCGGTCTACCTACGAGCTGATAGCCTTTGGCGACAGTATGGGCGACAAACAGATGATGGACTATGCCGACAAGAGTTATTATAAACCTTTCAGAACTGTTTCTGTATCATACGTATGAGAATGAGTTGTCAAAAAGGAGAAGGTGGATTGTTGCGAGTGTTTGCCATCCGTAAGGAAGAGCGGTGGATAGCCTGTGCCGCATTGCTGTTCTTTGTGCTGCTGAATGCACTGATGGTGTGGCGGTATTACGGACAGTTCACCCCCTTGAGCAAGGACTACTGGAACTTGTTCATCCTCGGCTTCCGGGTTTCCGGCTTCGACCCCATCACCTATTATGTCGTCTCCGACTGGGAGGCACGCTACAATGTCTACCGCCATCCGCTCCTGGCGTTCTTCATGTATCCGCTCTACTTGCTGAACCAAGGACTGATGTGGCTGACAGGTATCAACTGTGTGCAGTTTGTCGTGGGCGCACTTCTGGTGTTCTCAGCATTCTATTCCTTCATCTTCCTGTACAGGATCTTGCGCGAACTGGTGGAACTGAAGCGTATAGATGCGTGCCTGCTGACGGCGTTCTTCTTCTCTTTTGCCTACATCCTCCTCTCGACAATGGTTCCCGACCACTTCGTCGTCTCGATGATGTTGCTGCTGCTGACGCTCTATGTAGCGGGAACAAGCATCAAGGAGCATCGCGAGATGGGGGTGGTGGAGACCGTCATGCTCTTCGTTGCGACGGCTGGCGTGTCGCTGAACAACGGGTTGAAAATCTTCCTGGCTTCACTGTTCACCAACGGCAAACGCTTTTTCATGCCCAAGCACCTGCTGCTTGCCGTCATCCTGCCTGCTGCCTTGATGTGGGGCTTCAGCAGATTTGAATACCGGCAGTTCGTATGGGAGGGCGAACAGGCACGCCACGAGTTGAAGGCCAAGCAACGGAAAGCGTTGGAGACGCGGCAGAAAGCCATGCGAAAGATGCAGGAGAAAGCCAGGGAAGACACTGCCAAGATACAAAACCAGCCTGTGGAGACGGCAAAGAAGGAGGCTCCGGCACCCCAAAAGCCGAAGTCCAAGGCTCCTGCACAACCGAAGAAGAAGCGGCAGATACAAGGTACGCCGCTCATGGAGGGCGAGTTCATGCGGTGGACAGACGTGACCACGTCGCGGTGGAGCAGCATCACGGAGAATCTTTTCGGGGAGTCCGTCCAGCTGCATCCCGACTATCTGTTGCAGGATGTCTTCCGCACACGTCCCATCATCGTGCCCTATAGTAACACCTACCCCTATTTCGTAGAGGCATTCATCGTGTTCCTCTTCGTCGCAGGACTCTGGTTAGGGTGCCGTCAACGGTTCCTGTGGATGGTCTTCTCGTGGTTCCTGCTCGACATGGGGCTGCATGTCGGCTTAGGATTCGGGATCAACGAAGTCTACATCATGTCTGCCCACTGGATGTTCATCATCCCGATAGCGATAGGCTTCCTGGTGAACCGGCTGCACCACAGCATGCTTCCCTACATGAGAGGACTGCTCCTGGTGCTGACACTATACTTGCTCATGTATAACGGATGGCTGATAGGAAAGTTTTTGTGGGTATGAATGCCGTCTGAAATGAAGGAAAAGACCATCAGCATATTATAGAAGAAATGCAAATATTCAAAACATTAATCGTAAAGAGAGAGGAGTTTCTTCCAGCGTCAATAGTGACTCTTGCATTTACCATCTTGCATATAGTGATTGACACTCACTATTTCAAAGCTATTGCCTTTCGACTACACGGATGTGGCAACGACTTTATCAACGCCATGTCAGTGTCTGGATTTGATGCTTACACTTATTCTATCATTACAGGGTGGGACATCCCGTATGACATCTTTCGCCACCCTGTCATCAACATCATATTACTGCCTTTCTTCCTGCTCAACAAAGCATTGATAGCAATGACTGGTATCAATTGCGCGCAGTTTATCATTTCTACATGGCTACTGCTTGGAGTGTTCTATTCTTTTGTCTTCTTGTATCGAATACTCCGCACAGTTGTTGGCGTAAGCCATATTGATTCCATCCTGCTTTCCGTCATGTTTTTTAGTTTTGCATACATTATGCTTTCAATGGTCATGCCCGATCATTTCGGACTTACCATGCCCTTACTGCTATGGCTTTTGTATGTATCGGGAGTATTGCTCAAGGAGAAGCAAAAAATGACAATGCCTTTGACGTGGCTCTTTTTCATCCCCATAGCAGGTATTACGCTGAGTAATGGCATCAAAGTGTTCATTGCTTCATGGTTTGTCAATGGTAAACGATTCTTTCACATTCGCTATCTGCTGGGGGCGGTTATATTGCCGGCAGCTCTTCTCTGGGGTATTGCCATGTTAGGAAATGGCATCAGGGATGACTGGAACAAAACCGTCTATAACAAGAGCGATCAGATTTTAAGACAACAATTATACCGGCAAATAGCAGATACGGCAAGTTCGAAGGACAAAGAGTCTGTAGACAAACTGTTCAAGGAGGAAATCAGGAAAAGAATCAGGGCAAGGTATCGGCTCCATCACCAATATGATCACGTCGTAAAAAAGAAAAAAGAGACTATAAGCGATACGAAATTCTTGAACTGGACGGACTTGTCAACGCCACGTTGGGCGTCTATTGTGGAAAACTTTTGGGGTGAATCCTTACAACTCCATAAGGACTATTTGCTGCATGACATACAGAAAGACCGCCCTTTGATTGTTCACTACAAGCATATAGGTAATTATATCGTGCTGTTATGGCTTGCCTTGTTGTTCCTTGGCGGTGTCTGGTGTGGCAGGCGCAGCAAGTTCTTGTGGATGTGCTTAGCAGGAATGGCGTTCGACTGCTTCTTGCATCTCGGCATAGGCTTTGCTTTAGACGAGGTATATATTATGGCGGCTCATTGGGCATTTTGCATTCCCATTGCCATTGCCTTTTTGCTGAAAGCCAAACAACAATGGCTTCGGATGGTCACCATAGCTTCTGTGGTTGTACTATCTATATACTTATACGTGTATAACGGACTCCTATTGCTATCTTATATCAGTTGAAAACTAAAAGAAATACTATATGTCAGAGAAAAAAGTATCTATCGTGATGTGCACCTTTAATGGTATGCCATATTTGAAGGAGCAGCTTCAGACTGTTGTCATGCAAACCTATCCATCCATAGAAGTTATCATACAAGATGATGGTTCTACTGACGGAACATTAGATACCATTAAAACGTTTCAGAAAAAATACTCCTTCATAAAACTATATCACAATGATGGAGAACACGGAGTGAACGGAAACTTTTTCAGTGCCATGTTCCGTGCAACGGGTGACTATATTGCCATTTGTGACCAAGACGATATCTGGGAACTGAATAAAATAGAAAAGATGATGAACACGATAGGGGGTCAGCTGCTATGTTCATGTCGCACCCAGCCTTTTTCCGAAGATGGCTCACCAGTGGGATATGACAGCCGTGTGCCAAACTATAGGCTGCCTCGATTGCTCTATGCTTCAGTTCTTGGACATTCCATGCTCTTCAGAAGAAGTCTTCTCAACATGTTACCAGACCTAAGTAACGGATATTATGGAACTATTTATGACGTCATTTTAGGTACTACTGCTGCTGCTTGCGGGAAAATAGAAGTGTGCAATGAGATTTTAGTTCACCAACGGCGCCATGCTAATGCTACCACAGTTTCAAAATACGACCACGAAAAGCGCCGGACACCATCCATGAACAACGGATTATACATTTTGATGTGGTCTTTATTGAATTACCGTCGCGTTCGTCCACATATTCGTGACGTTTTCAAAAACCGTCTGTCCTTGTTGGAAAACATCAAAGGAGCTCATTCGGAAGAATATAAGGATGCCGTTCAAATATGTCAGCTGGAAGGTGTTGCCGGCATCGCTAACATGATGAAGCTGTCTTTACTTTTCATCAAGAATCGCCATTATCTTTTTTACACAGAGGGAAGAGGTATTGTAAACTATATGCGGGCAATGCTTTTCCCCATTATGCAAGCATATAACTATCGTCACTTGCTTCCTTGAAAGATGAAAGGCTGTGAACGGTAAGTACAGCATTCTTCTGTGCAGTGGATGTATATATCGAGCAAAAATACACCGATGAGGGTTCCCCTACAGGGAGTGGCGATGGAAGGACTGATTCCGAACTGGCGTTTAGTTGTATCCTACTCTCCCGATTATTTTATTTAGCCTAAATGTCAACCCCTCGCCAATTCTTTTAAAATTACCATATCTCAGGTTGTAAACCAACTCCTCAAGACTTCTGCCTATCTTGATCCAGGAATACTTTCCCCAACCCATGATGCGATAAACTTTGTCTTTATACTCCATGTTTTCAATGACATATTTCGGATGACGAAGCGGAAACTGTAAATCATAGCTTTTCATTGAAAGCAACTTCCGCATTCTTTTGGGAATGGTTTTCAACTCTCCGCTAAAATGAGCTGCATCTTCTGATATACCACTGTTGCAGATCATGTTGCAAGCAGGGAAAATCGACATGCGGGAATTGAGTACATTACTTGACCAAAATACCGTTTCATAAATGGGGATTCCTCTTTCCTTGTGCTTTCTGATGGCATGAATGAAATATGGTCTATAGCCACGCTCTTTTGCTAACCTTTCCAGTTGTCGCATGTTATACGGGTCGTCAACGACTGGATAGTTTTCTTCCCATTGTGAAACAACACGTCTCCATGATGCCCATCCCCAAATGCTAAATACCGAAGAAAAGAAATAATCATAAGGACAATCCTTTGTTTTCTCTTCATGATTAAACCCGGAGATCATGGCAATGCGCTCGTCATGCTCATAGCGGTCAAGCATTTCCTTGCAAAAAGGGATGAACGTCAAGGAAGGTGTACTGTCATCTTCAAGGTACACGCATTTGTCGTAGAGAGAAAAGCCCCATTTTTGCGCCTTAAAGTTAGATACCCACGGACCGGAGTTTTCTTCTTGGTAATTACGCCATACTTCACACTCCCAGTCAATGTTCTCGTCACTTACTATTTTCCGGCATTCATCAATACCTTTTATATCTTGCTCCCCTCGTGAACCATCTTGATAAAGATACAAATGAGTTGGTCTACATTGCCTGATAACGTCGAATGTTCTCTTCAATGTAGTACTGCGGGTAAAAAACAAAAGTATCACCGCAACATCAACTTTAGCTGGCTGTTTTGTCATAAGTCTACTATTTTTTTAAAACGGTTTCATCTATCATGCAAAGCCTGCCCTATAAGGGTGCTTGGTCTTTATTCTTTTTATTACTGAGACGGATGCTTTTCAACTGTTGCCACAGCAAGAGGCGTATCTTGTCCATGAGGATGGAGGAGAAAAAGACGACTATTATCAACAGACTGACATTGAAAAGGAAGGTGAGTAGAGTCTCCCCATAAAACCATTGCCTCACAGCCCCGTCATAATACCGCGCAAGGAAACTGCTGCTGTGGGTGAGATATACCGACAACACAGATATGCCTAACCAGTTGACGAAACGGCTGTGAAAGGATAATTTACTAAAGAAGAGCAGCAGATACATGGCTCCGACAACGACGACAGGGCTGTTGTAGAAATACAGTAATCCGCCAAGGTTATAGTGTCGCATCACAAACACAACAATAGTGAGGAAGGCTGCAACGGTCAGATAGAGCAGCAGGTCTACCTTCCAATGGAACCTTGTGAACCAAGGCTGGTGTATGTGCATGTAACGCGCTAACAGATAAAGACACATAAACCAGGGAAGAGAATAACCAGAGAGTATCCATGCTGAAGACTGGAATAGCCAACCGAAGAGGAACATAAAGGCAAAAACACCTGTCAGTACCAGTTCCTGCTGCTGCCTGGTTGCATTTTCAGCAAAGCTGTTCAATACAGGAGCAAAGAGATATAAGGCAATATAGGTCTTCACAAACCAATAGTCGCCTTCATTCAGCATCAATACCGTGAGTAATGCGCGTTGAGGCATCTGACCACTGATAAGAAAAGCGATTCCAAGACACACCAGACCAAAGAATATCACCTGGAACAGCATTTCTGACAGGCGAGATAAACGGGGACGAATACCATACCAGCCGGAAAGCATGACGAAGACGTCAACGCCTACGATCGTAAAGCCCTCACTCATAAACTGGAGGAAGGCAGAAGTCGGCTCTGCCGCTATTGCCGCGGCATCAGGCTTTGGCAGTGCCCTGAAATTGGCATGAACAACCATGATGAGCAGCATGGCTACCACCCTGAGCAACTCCATGTTGCTGTCTCTGACCTTCTTTGTTGCTGACAGACTCATGTTATCTCCTTTTTAACCATAAACAAGACAGCTTCCTTAAAGATAGTGGAATGTAACAACCATAAGGAAATGCAATAAATAGCAACCGAAACCGAGACCTTGGCTACTAACGAGAAGTATAGATTACTGATACCATAAGTTGCCAGATAAGCAATGCCCACGCTACCTATTGCCAACAGCATATAGGGAGTGACATCTTTCAGAGCCTCAACAACACTCAAATGGATTTCTTTTCTGGCAAGAAAGAACCAAGGAACTACCCAAAGGATGTTCACTGCCACAAACCCCACGACCATGAACCGTATGCCGAAAGGAACTGCCAACCCCACGACAACGAGCTGGGCTATACATTGCGCCAGCATACACCACATGTATGAAGACGAGTGTCCACGACTAATCAGGAGGTTGGAGAACAGGTAACTTACAGGCATAACGGCACCTGCCACACACAGCAGGCGCAGCATGTGAGCACTGTTCAGCCACTTCTCGGTAATGAGAATGACAATAAACTCATGGCTCACAAGCGAAAGTGTCAGCATGGCAGGAAACGAGACGAAGGCCGTAAAGCGAAGAAGCTTGCGGAAAATCTGTTTCTGCCGGGGTATATCGTCCTGCACTTTGGTAAGGACAGGCTGTGCTATGCCATAGAGCATACTGGTAATAAAGGAATGACCCATGGTATTCCACTTGTTTGCCTGCGTAAAGTCGCCCACCTCCTCACGAGTGTAGAAACGTCCTAACAATACCGAGAAGTAATTGGCATTGACAGCAGTAAGGATATTCGTAGCTATCAGCCTGCTGCTGAAACCCAGTATCTCACGGATAGGACGCAAGTCTATCTGCAATGACGGTCTCCATCCGGAGAAATAATAATTGAGGACGCTTACACTCAGCGTAAATACAATGTTCTGAGTGGCGATGCCCCAGTAGGCAAACCCGTTCATTGCCATGACGATGCCCACAACGCCTGACAGGAACACTGAAACAATACTGATGATACTGCTCTGCCGCACCATCATGTTGCGAAAGATGTATGCCCTGGGAGCGATGCTGAGGCTTACCAATAGGAAACTGAGAAACGAATAGCGTGCCAACGGTGCCAGCTCAGGAATGCCATAGAACCGCGCTATCAACGGAGCTGTAAAGAAAAACAAAGCATAGAAGAAAATACTGGTAAGCAAGGAAGCCCAGAAAACGGCATTGTAGTCGCGCTGCGTTACTTCCTTCTTGCGGTTCAAAGCCGAAATGAAACCGCCTTCCTGCATGCAGGCTGCTATGGCTGAGAAGATGGCAAGCATGCCTATCATGCCATAGTCGGCCTGTGAGAGCTTCCGGGCAAGGATAATGCCAAACACCAAGGTGAGCAACTGCTGAATACCGTTGCTCATACCGCCCCAAAGCAGTCCCTTTGCCGTTTTCTCTTTCAGTGTATTCTGTTCGCCCATGTTTCTACAGATGAAGGGATTCTACGATATCGTCAACCACATTCTGTGCCACACTCTTTTCATTAGGCGGCAACAGGTAGTCCTTGAAAAACTGTTCACGCTGCGGCCTCATGGGGTCATGCCCTTGCAGTACCACATCTTCTATGAAGTGCCGGATGTCAGCCTCGTCCTTGCCCAGGTAGTGCATGCCATAAGCTTTCCTGCCAAATTCACTTTGAGTGGACAGGATGGAATCCATGTCCTTGGAAATGAACATGACAGGTTTCCTGGAGTAATGGTATTCGGCAGCAAAAGAACCGCTGTCGTGAATCATGGCATCGCTGGTCATGAACAGGTTGATGTACTCGCCTGTCTCCAGTTGGGTGTTGTCCATCTGTTGCCATTGCGCATAATACTCATCCGCCTTTTGCTTGCCCCAGTCCTTATGCTGATAAAGTTGTGTGAGAAGAGCCGGGTGTGGCTTGAAGGCTATTTGTATGCGGTCGGCATACTCGCGTGCCATGTCCAGCATGAGCGATGCCATCCACAAAAAGTTTGAACGGGGAGGGAAAGCCGAGTTTTCTGCGATGATGGAGAAGTGGGGTGCCCAGATGATTCGCTTACGTCGGCGACGGTCCTCAGGCGTTTTCCAGACCGTTTCCTGATGATTCTTCTTCAGAAAGTCATCAGCCTTGGCATAGCCGGCGACCCGCACATTCCGCCCATGATTAGTTGACACCTTTTTAGCTTCTTCAAGATGCAGCTTGCTGGAATAATACAGACGCCACGCCTGATTGTGGAAATGAAGATCATAGGACAGCTTGCCCGTAGATGTCCAATAAGCATAGGGCAGATAACACAATAAGAGGTCATAGAAGTGGGTACAGTCATATTGGTCAATGAGCAGGTGCTCGTATGGCTGTGTATAGAAAATGATGTCGGGATTCAGTTCCTTTCTGATGTCTATGGGCGTACCGGTATAGTCGACGTATGGGATGTTCTTTGCCTTGAAGAAGCGCCGTAGCGGTGCCAAGTCGTTCTCGAAATCCCGTCCCATACAGGGCGACAGCAGGATGGTAGGTGCAAACCGCTTGTCGCTTGCCATCAAGTCGTAGATCTCCTGATATTTCCAAAGTGCGAGGTCTATAGCCATGAACACCACCCGGACAGGTTGCTTGCCGCTCAGTTCCTTTACCTTCCTGCGGTGTTGTCGCGCTACGGCACGGTACTTCCATCCATGAAGCCAAACGTAATGCATGGTTTTCGCCAATAATTGAGATAATCTTGTGTCCGTCATCGCAGTAAAGGTATGGTTATTCATGATGATGTGCCTGTAAATTACTGTGACCCCACTCGTAAACAGTGTCCATAGTAGGAGTCGGAATGCCGTTCTCATGGGCAAGTTCCTGGATAAGGTGGAGTCCGTAAGGGAAGTCTTCTGTAAAATATCGGCTTTCAAAATCTGGCTCCCATCCTCCGTTGACTTGTCTGACAGGTACCTTTATGTTTTGAAAGGCTTTGATAGAGCGTAATTTTCGGGTTAATGATTCTGCATCGCTACTCTCGTAGTATTGCAAAACAGTAGGAATGCAGCCCGGGGTGACAGGGAGGACATGGAGCAGAGCTTGCAGTTCTTTGTCCATATCGATATATAATTGTGAAGCTTCGTCCGTCCATTCCTCATAAAAAAGAGCATTTCTTTTGTAAACGATGCCTTTATGCCAGTCTTTCCACAATGAATACAGTCGTGAGGGATGGAGAAGGGGATTACTGTTGCTGAGGCTGGCTTCCAAATAATGATTTAGAAGAAATATGGGCGTTCGGAAAATCTCTTGCAACTCTTTTCGTAGTTCTTCTTTCTTGTCTGTTTGTTCTATGGCGACTTGAAGTTCTTTCTTGTAGCCAAGCAGGTTCGCTTCTTCACCATATCGCGTTGTACGGGCGATAAAAGGAACCCGGCGGAATCCGAAAAGCGGAGTCGAACAGGATAGTTGCTTGATGGCTTCAAAAAAGAATCCTGTGCTGGATACGATGCTGCCAACGGCAGTACCGGGTGCAAGGAATTCCTTAATCTGTTGCAATACGGGAGGTATGGAGAATCCCGGCAAGCAAAGCAGTACGACATCTGCATGGCTGACCACTTCTTCCGGAGAGGAAGACACACGGTGTATGGTACCATTAAGATCCGTTCCTTCTGGAGTATGGATACATAATTGTCTTTTCCATTTATCCGGTCGCCTTGTCAGCAGGCTTATTTTCAGATTCTCTTGAGCAGCCAGGAAACCCGTAACCACGTGTCCCAGATTGCCGCCTCCACATATACAAATGTTCTTCATTGCAGTTCTCTGAGAGCATTAATAAGTTTGTTGTTATCTTCTTCGCTGCGAACAGACAGACGAATATAGTTCTTGCCTTGCAAAAAGTTCTTGGAATTGCAATCCTTAATCATTATGTCATCATCAGCAAGCAAATGGATGGTCAGTTCTTTTGAGGTGTATTTATCGATGACCTCACAGCAAAAGAAGTTGGCTTGCGACGGGATGACGCGTAGATAAGGAATTGATTCCAGGAGTTTCTGAAATCTGTTCCGCTCTTTAATAAAACGATGGCAGGCTTTAGTATAATCCGAGGCATACTTGTTGAAGATTTGCATATAGAACTCAGCGAAGGAATTGATGTTCCAGATGGAGATGTCTTTCTTGATCCACTGGATGAGTTCTATGTTGCTGCTTGCCAAAATTCCCAAGCGAAGCCCCGGCACTCCGTATGACTTGGAGATGCTTTTCATGACAACCAGATTGTCGAATTGCTCTAATAGCTCGTTGTGTAAGAGTGAGTTCTCCTCAAAGCCATCACTGAAATCAACGAAAGACTCATCCACGATGAGCATGATATTCCGTTCCCGGCACCATGAGGCTAAGTGGAGAATGTCATTTAAGGGGATGAAGTTGCCCGAAGGGTTGTCTGGGTTAATCAGCAACAGGGCTTGGATATCTTTGTCAGAAAAGAACTGCTGAAGATCCAAGACATTGTATGCCAAGTCTTTGTTATCAGGATAGAAAGGAACTATCTGTTGCTTTGATAAGCGGTTGGGGTATTCCTCAAATGTAGGATATATGACGCCTATCTTCCCGGTGATATGCTCCATCAAGCTCTTAATGAGTTCAGCAGCACCGTTGCCGACAACAACATACGGTTGACTGATGCCGAAATACTTACCGGCTATAAGAGAGTTGACAAACATTCCTGATGGATATTCAGTCAATAAGGTGTCGAAGTTGGCTTTCAGTTCAGCTTTCATCTGCGGAGTGGGGAAATATGGATTTACCAGATAGCAGTAATCCAACATCTTTGGAAACCTCCAGTGACCGCCATAACGATAGTTGAAACGGTGTAACATCTCTTCGTTTTCTGAAAATATGGTCTCGGCAATGTCCAGGTCCTGCACGTCGTCTATCTCATACCACTTCTCGTTGCCAATGGGCAGTGCCTTCATGTTGGAGTTGTCCAACAGCGTGATGACGCGCAACACCTGCTCGTAGTACTCGTTGTTACCAAGGGCTGCACAGTAGGCATTCAGGAACGGCACATAGATATGCCTGGAGAACTCGCGGCTGAACTTGTAGATGTTCACCGTCTTGTAGTATCTGTCCACGTCATCATAGTTGAACGCCTTCTTCGGGACGAAGTTGATGATGTTGTTCTCGGCATCGATGCGCACCATGGTGCCGTCCATCCACGACTCGTATTTGGCAACCAACGCCACGTTGGGGTTGGGGTCGTTGAGTATCATGGGGAAGAGGCGGTCGGAGAAGATGAGGTCCGACTCGATGAGCAGCGTGTCGTCTTCCTGCAACTGTTCCTTGACGAGCGACAAGGAATAGATGTTGTTGGTCTTGTCGTAGATGGGGTTGTCGGCATACTCAATGGTCAGCTTGCCGGCATAGCGGTCACCGATGTGGTTCCTGAGTTTTTCTCCCTGGTAGCCGGTGACGATAAGCACTCGCTTCAGGTCGAGAGCAGACAGTTGGGTGAGCAGACGGTCTATCAGCCGAACACCGTTCACCTTTACCATACACTTCGTGTTCTCCTTGGTGTATTCTCCTAATCGGCGCCCCATTCCGGCTGCCAGTATGATTGCTTGCATAGTGTTTACGTTAATCTTGTGGGGGAGTATTCCCCCTTCTGAAAGTCTGTGCAAAGGTACTAAATAGTTGGGTGGTTGGCGGAATAGGAGTGTTAATAATTTAGAAAAGGGTTAATAAATAATAAAATCAGGGTTGTGAAGGACTGTAAAGGGTGTCGTTTTTCATTTAAAGATGTACCTTTGCAGTCCGATTATTTCGGGGATACCCTTAGAGTCCCCCGTACGGGAGTGTTAATAGCGGTGCGTTTGGCCGCGCATCGTGGTTAGTGAATCGCTCGTACACACCTTTGCATATTGTAGCCCACAGCTGCATCGTGCTTTTTGTGTGCTTATATATAATAAGGTGAAACAGAAAAAAGTTTTTTAGTAGTACAAAATTTTAAGATTAGAAATGGACACTTTAAGTTACAAGACGATTTCCGCAAACAAGGAAACGGCAAAGAAGGAGTGGGTGGTAGTAGATGCCACAGACCAGGTTGTTGGTCGTCTCGCTTCAAAGGTAGCAAAGCTGATTCGCGGAAAGTACAAACCCAACTTCACACCGCACGTAGACTGTGGTGACAACGTTATCATCATCAATGCCAAGAAGGCCATCTTCACTGGCAAGAAGGAGACCGACAAGGTCTACACACGCTATACTGGCTATCCAGGTGGTCAGCGTTTCAACACACCGGAAGAGCTGCGCAAGCGCCCCGACGGCATGGACCGCATCTTCCGCCACGCTGTCAAGGGCATGCTGCCCAAGGGTCCTCTGGGTCGCAGCCTGCTCAAGAACCTCTTCGTCTATGACGGTACGGAGCACAAGCACGAGGCTCAGAAGCCAAAGGCTATCGATATCAACCAGTACAAGTAATTGGGTTTAAAGTAATAAAGCATAAATACAATGGAACAGATAAATGCAGTTGGTCGCCGTAAGAGCGCTGTCGCTCGTGTTTACCTCACAGAGGGAACCGGCAAGATTGTTATCAACAAGGTAGAACTGGAGAAGTACTTCCCCTCTGCCATCCTGCAGTACGTGGTTAAGCAGCCGCTGGCTCTGCTTGAGGCAGAAGGCAAGTACGACATCAAGGCCAACCTCGACGGTGGCGGTTTCACCGGTCAGAGCCAGGCACTGCGCATGGCTATCGCCCGTGCCCTCGTCAAGATCAACGCCGAGGACAAGAAGGCGCTGAAGAAGGAAGGCTTCCTGACCCGCGACTCTCGTGTCGTTGAGCGTAAGAAGCCGGGACAGCCGAAGGCACGTCGTCACTTCCAGTTCAGCAAGCGTTAATACCGAGACCCTCCCCTGCCCTCCCTGCTGAGGGAGGGAGTGAAAAGGTATTCGAGCTGAAACCGTTTAGTATCTAAACCGATGAGACTTGAACAGTCAATTGCCAATTACTCATCGGCTGGTTCTAACAACAGATAGAATTAAAAAGAAAGTAAACAACAACATTAAAAAAGAAACAACAATGTCAAGAACAAATTTTGACCAGTTACTGGAGGCAGGCTGTCACTTTGGTCACCTCCGCCGCAAGTGGAACCCCGCAATGGCTCCGTACATCTTCATGGAGCGCAACGGTATTCATATCATCGACCTGCACAAGACCGTAGCCAAGATCGACGAGGCTGCCGATGCCTTGAAGCAGATTGCCAAGTCAGGAAAGAAAGTCCTGTTCGTCGCTACTAAAAAACAAGCTAAGGAGATTGTTGCCGAGAAGGCTGCATCTGTCAACATGCCTTACGTCATCGAGCGTTGGCCGGGCGGTATGCTCACCAACTTCCCCACTATCCGCAAGGCTGTGAAGAAAATGACGAACATCGACAAGCTGATGGAGGACGGTACCTTCTCTAACCTCTCCAAGCGTGAGCTGTTGCAGATTACACGCCAGCGTGCCAAGCTGGAGAAGAACCTCGGTTCTATCGCCGACCTGACTCGTCTGCCCTCTGCACTCTTCGTTGTTGACGTGATGAAGGAGCACATCGCCATCCGCGAGGCTAAGCGTCTGGGCATTCCCGTCTTCGCCATCGTCGACACCAACTCTAATCCGAAGGACATCGACTTCATCATCCCTGCCAACGATGATGCCAAGGATTCCGTTGACGTTATCCTCACTGCTTGCTGCAATGCCATTGCAGAAGGACTGGAGGAGCGTAAGGCTGAGAAGGCCGACGAGAAGGCTTCCGCTGAACAGAGCGATGAGGTTGCCGAGGCTAAGCCCAAGCGCGCACGCAAGGCACGCAAGGAAGAGCCGAAGGCTGAGGCTGCTGCTGAAGAGGCTGCTCCCGTAGCTGAAGAGGCTGCTCCCGCTGCCGAGGAAGAGAAGGCTGAGGAAGCTCCCGCCGCTGAGTAATTATATAAATTGTAAATCGTAAATTAGTAAATTGTAAATCATAATGGCTATTTCAATAGATGATATCAAGAAACTTCGTGCAATGACCGGCGCTGGTCTTGCCGACGTGAAGAAGGCACTGACAGAGGCTGAAGGCGATTTCGACAAGGCTAAGGACCTGCTCCGCGAACGCGGACTCGCCATCGCTGCCAAGCGTTCAGACCGTGAGACCGCCAACGGTTGCGTGCTCGTAAAGAGTGTTGACGGCTTTGCTGCCATGATTGCTCTGAAGTGTGAGACCGACTTCGTTGCCAACGGAGCCGACTTCATCGCGCTGACACAGAGCATCCTTGACGCAGCTGTTGCCAACAAGTGCAAGAACATCGACGAAGTGAAGGAACTGACCCTCGCCGACGGACAGAAGGCACAGGACGCTGTAACCCAGCGTTCGGGCATCACTGGCGAGAAGATGGAGCTCGACGGCTACCTGACGCTCGAAGGTGAGAACATCGAAATCTACGACCACATGGGCAAGCACACCCTCTGCACCATGGTACAGACCAACAAGAGCGCTGCTGAGGCAGGCCACAAGGTTGCCATGCAGGTTGCTGCCATGAAGCCGGTAGCCCTCGATGCCGAGAGCGTTCCGCAGGAAATCCTCGACAACGAGTACAAGACTGCCGTTGAGAAGACCAAGCTGGAGCAGTGCCAGAAGGCTGTCGAAGCTGCACTGAAGAAGGCTGGCTACAACCTCTACATCGCAGAGAACGAGGAACACCTCGCTGAAGGCATTGCCAAGGGCAACATCACCGAGGCTCAGGCCGACGACATCCGCCGCATCAAGACCGAGGTGGCTGAGGAGAAGGCGAAGAACCTGCCCGCACAGATGGTAGAAAACATCGCCAAGGGTCGTGTGCAGAAGTTCCTCAAGGAGAACTGCCTCGTAGACCAGGAGTTCCAGTTCGGCGACGGCGACAAGGCTACCGTTTCACAGTGGCTCGCCGCTCAGGACAAGGAGCTGAAGGTTGTTGCCTTCCAGCGCTTCACCCTCGCCGCAGAATAAAGCCAAGAGTGACGACTCTCTCTCGTGAGAGTACATGATAATAGCAAGCCCAGAATGACGCCCGCATGCGTTCGTTCCGGGCTTGTTGCATCAACATCGAGCGCAAACAACATGGTGGAGCCCTTACAGGGGATGAAAAAACTTCAAATCGAACATGCGACGCTAATTCCGTAAGTCGATAATAATTAGCGGTTTACACAATGGAGGCCTCATAAAGAACTACGCTTTCGAGCGAAAGTCGAGCACCGGACCCTCCAACTATATAGAGTTTGCAAGCCAACTACTATGTAGTTGCGTTCCAAACTCTATATAGTTGGAAGGCAAACACATAGTAGTTGGAAAACAAGGACTAAATGTGACGTTTATGGAAAGAAAAGATAGCGATCGATCAGTGCTCTATAAGCGTACATCTTTATCTACTTCCCTATTCCGTAGTCTGCTCTCATAGAGCAGTTTACACGACATAGCGTCGCACGTTCAATCTTTTATTTTTATTCAGACAGAGAATCGGGCAAATCAGATTTTAGACATGATAAAGCATGGCAGATAACCACATCGTATTTATGAATGCGCAAAAGTCAAAAATAATTTTGGCTATTCAAAGATTAAACCGTACCTTTGCACCCACGTTGGCTGTGTAGAGCCAAAGGCTGGGGATGATGCCTTTGCCGTTGGTAAACCAGACGACCGACAGTGAGCCGCAATGGTGGAATTGGTAGACACGAGGGACTTAAAATCCCTTGGCCGCAAGGCTGTGCGGGTTCGAGTCCCGCTCGCGGCACACTCACAGAAAGGGTAGAAACATAAAGTCCAGAACTTATGAATAAGCACGGATTCATATCAGTCTGCAAAACCGGAAAGGTTTTACCGCTTTATGTTTTTGCCCTTTTTCTTTTCTGCATGTCTACCCTCTGCTTGCTTACCTCCTGCGGAACCAGTTCTGGCTACTTCAAACTGGAAGGCCGTTTCCTGCACATCAACCAGGGAGAGCTGTATGTATACAGTCCTGACGGAGGCATCGAGGGGATGGACACCATCAAGATAGAGGCAGGGCGCTTCGCCTACGAGACGAAGATGGAGGAGGAGGCTACGCTGATGCTCGTCTTCCCCAACTTCTCGGAACATCCCGTCTTTGCAGAATCGGGCGCTGCCGTAGAAATCCAAGCCGATGCCTCTCGCCTGAAAGAGATGACTGTCGACGGAACCGACGAAAATGAGCTGATGAACCAGTTCCGCAATATGGTTCGCAACGCTTCGCCACCCGAAGAGAAACAACTTGCCGTACAGTTCATCAAAGACCACCCGACGTCGCTCGTCAGCACATACCTCATCAGGAAATATCTCTTGCAGACGGCTCCTCCCGACTACATGCAGGCACTGAACTTGGTGAACACGATGCTGGAGGAAGATCCGCACAACAGCAACCTGCTGCGCATGAAGCAACGCATAGCCCCCCTGACAAAGGCGACGACGGGCAACATGCTGCCTGCATTCACCGCTACCGACATCAATGGAAACACGGTCTCTGACCGCGATTTCCGCAACGGAACAACTGTCATCAGCCTGTGGCTGTCGCAAAACTACGAGAGCATGGAGCAGCAACGGAAGCTGAAACAGCTGCAAGAGGAGTCTGGCAACGCGCTGAAACTGCTGAGCATCTGCATCACCCCCGACAAGAACGAGTGCAAACGATTCACTGAACGGGAAGGGATAACGTGGCAGGTTGTCTGCGACGGGACGATGCTGGACGGAAAACTCGTCCAGCTGTTAGGACTGAACAGGATACCTGACAACATCATCGTAAGAAACGGAAAGATTACCGACCGCGGACTGGACACCGAGAGTCTGCTGTCAAAACTGCAAAGCTACATCAAGTAGCCCCCTTCATGCGCAGAAGGACTGCTCCGCCAGGCGGCAGATGAAGCACACTTTATTCACCCAACAAACTTGTTGACGCTCATTGGAATGGACTTAACGTGAAGCCCGCTACAAAATAGAGATGCTGGCTGCACGGATTGGCAACGAGCTCACCAAACAGTGGGATGGCGAAAGAGCTGCTCACCTTGATGTCCTTGGTGGCACGCAGCGACAGGTTGGTCAGTCGGAAGCCCGATGTCTCATAATAGTCGGAAGCCCAAGGGACGAGACCAGCCGTTGCCTGCCAGTCGCAAGTGGCCAACCGAAACGGCACCCCCACCTCGAAGTAGGAACTGAAGGCTTGCCTGCCGTCACTGCTCCGCAGGTCGTTTCCGGCAAAGATGGTCTGCCAGGAGAGGGACGCAAAGCCGAAGTCATAGGCAGCAAAGGCCTCAATAGCGTGTCCCGTATGCTCTTTCTTATAATAGAAATAGCGCTTGTCGTCTTCGTCTGTCCAGTAGTCTACGACACCCACCGTCAGCCCTTTCGTTGCATAGCTGAGCATCAGGTCTATTTCGTTGGCATCATCACGGTTGGAGAGCCCTACGCTGCCATTTGCCGAGAGCGTGAACCCTTTCCAGCTTACGCCCAGCTCCGGCTGCACGGAAACATGCCCCAGTTGCAGACCTCGCCATATATAGCTTGTCACGAAATCAGCTTTCAGGCTCCCTTCAACTTTATCCTGAGCCTGAACCACCACAGCGCTTCCTGCCAACAACAAGAAAGCTATCAATCTAATTACTTGGACTTTCATCGGCGTAAAGGTAGAAATAATTTTTGAATAATAGGACCGAATAATGATTTTTTTGTACCTTTGTACGAAAATAACGAAAAGCCGATATGCTGGTAAAAACCTTTTGTGCTGCTGTCAACGGACTCGACGTGACAACAGTAACTGTCGAAGTCAGTCTTACACGTGGAGTCATGTACCACCTGACCGGACTGGGTGACGAAGCCGTCAAGGAGAGCCGCGACCGCATAGCCGCCGCCTTGCTCAACAACGGTTATAAATTTCCTGTTGCCGACGTTACCATCAACCTCTCTCCTGCCGACATACGCAAGGAGGGAAGCAGCTACGACCTGCCGCTGGCTATCGGCATTCTGGCTGCCAACGAAAAGATGAACGTTGACCGACTGGGCGACTACATGCTGGTGGGTGAACTGGGGCTCGACGGCAAGTTGCAGCCGGTACGCGGCGCCCTTCCCATCGCCATCAAAGCCCGTGCCGAGAAGTTCAAGGGACTCATCGTGCCGAAGCAGAACCAACGCGAGGCTGCCGTGGTCAACAACCTGGAGGTCTACGGCATGGAGGACCTGCTCGAAGTCATCAACTTCCTGAACGGAACGAGCCACCCGGAGCCTTGTTTCGTTGACACCCGCAAGGAGTTCTACGAACAACAGGCGAAATTCGACATCGACTTCAGCGACGTGCGCGGACAGGAGAGCGTAAAACGGGCGTTGGAGGTGGCTGCCGCAGGCGGACACAACATCATCATGATTGGTCCTCCGGGAAGCGGCAAGTCGATGTTGGCAAAACGGTTGCCGTCAATCCTGCCCCCTCTGTCGCTATCCGAGAGCCTGGAAACGACACAGATCCATTCCATTGCCGGCAAACTGAGCCGTGGAGCGTCGCTCATCTCACAGCGACCGTTCCGCAGTCCCCACCATACCATCTCTCAGACGGCTCTCGTCGGCGGCGGCAACCATCCACAACCTGGAGAAATCTCCCTTGCCCACAACGGTGTGCTCTTCATCGACGAGATGCCAGAGCTCAGCAGGGCAGTCCTTGAAGTGCTCCGCCAACCGCTCGAAGACCGCGTCATCACCATCAGCCGTGCCAAGTACAACATCGAGTTCCCATGCTCGTTCATGCTTGTTGCCTCGATGAACCCCTGTCCCTGCGGCTACTATGGCGACCCCAACCACCACTGTGTGTGCACCCCCGGACAGATTCAGCGTTACATGAACAAAATCTCTGGTCCCCTACTCGACCGCATCGACATCCAGTGCGAGATACAGGCTGTACCCTTCGCCCAACTCTCGCAGATGCAGCCCGGAGAACCTTCTGCCGCCATCCGCGAGCGTGTCATCCGTGCCCGTCAGATACAGACCGAGCGCTTCAGCTCCATCCCTAAGCAGGGAGGACTGGGGAGACCCCACTGCAACGCCCAGATGACCGAGCGCATGCTCCACGAGTTTGCCGAGCCCGACGCAGCCTCCTTAGACATGCTCCGCATGGCGATGGAGCGCCTGAAGCTCTCCGCCCGTGCCTACAGCCGCATCCTCAAGGTTGCCCGCACCATCGCCGACCTCGCCGGCAGCGAGAAAGTCGAATCGATGCACATCGCCGAAGCCATCGGCTACCGCAACCTCGACCGTGGCGACTGGGCGGAGCGAGGGATGTAATTGACGGCAAAAACACAATGATTTGTACGCATGGGCATACTATATGCTGGTCGCCACGATACCAGCAAGTGATGTGCACGATACCAAGTGTTGGTACGAGCGATACCAAGTGCTGGAATGAGCTGACGATGATGACCCTTCATGCCGGGTTACTATCCTGCTTTCCTCATGCTCCTTCGGCAAACTCAGACGGACTTACACCGTATCGCTGCTTGAAACTATGCGAGAAATACTTCGGATCGGTATATCCACAACGGTATGCCACCTCCGACACGCTGAGACGACCCTGCTCGGCATCTCCCTTCAGCAACAATCTTGCGCGCTGTAGTCTCGCGTCTATCAGCAGCTGACCCGCCGTGATGCCCACCAAGGAGTGGAGCTTACGGTTCAGGTTGCTGCGACTCGATGCTGCCGCCGCTGCCATGTCTTCGATGTTGGCATCGCTGTTGCCGATGTTTTCCGCGATATATGTTCTCACCTTTTCCAGGAACCTGCGGTCGTTTTCCGACAGTCCTCCCAGTGCCGTCTCAGCTTTCGGGGCACTATCATACTTGGCTTCCTCCTGCGGATGCAACAGCTGCATGTATTTCTCCAACAGTTCCTGCCGCTGCCGGTGCAAGCCGCGTATATAGAAGAAGGTGTAGACCATGCCACCGACAAACGCCACCGACAGCAACCAACCTAACAGCCGTGCCCAAAGCGTTTCATACCACCGTGGCAACACCACGACGACCAGTCTCCTCACGTTGTCTACCCAACGCCCATAGCGGTCTGTAGACTGCACCTCCAGCACATACTCACCCGGCGCAAGGTCGTAGAAAGAGAGCGTGCGATTGCTGCCCTCATGCCGCCACTCCCCACCGTTGATGCGGCTTCTGTAGCAGATGGCAGCGTTGTCCGTGTAGTCGAGGGCAGCAAAGGTCAGACTGAAGTTGCGCTCGTCCGCCTCCACCATCAGCGTGTCCTTGCGGCTTACCGTCCAGTCTGATGCCTTCCCGTCGATGTGCAGATCCGTAAACCACAACGGCGGCACATATCCGCGTGTGTTCATGTGGTGGTTTGTTGCAATGTATGCACCCTGCTCCAGTCCCACAAGCCACGCCCCATCTTTCAGCAGCAACGGTCTTTCCTCGGAGAAGCGGCAAGCCTCGTTCCAGAAGTTCCGTGAGAATGTCACCGTCTGGTCGTGAAAGGCATCAAAGTCCAGCACCCTGTCAGAGCATACCACGAACAGGTGGCCGTCCTCTCGCAACGTCATGGCTATGCAGGCATCCGACGTCAGCGACGAATTGTCCTTGCTGAAATGCCTGAACACGGGCTTCTCTCCAAACAGCGACTCCTCTGTCGTCATCTCAATCCCGTTATTCTCCGTAGCAATAAAAATATTCCCTCGCTGGTCTTGCACAACATCCATCGTAGCATTTCCTGCCAGACTCTCCTTGCGTCTGCCCTCTCTGACCACCTTGCTGAAGCGGCTTTTCCTGATGTCACCCTGGTCTACCCGCACCAAGAGCAGTCCGTCAGTAGTTGCACAAGCCAGGTTTCCCGACGGAGTGACCAGTATTCTTCTCACCTTGGCATGCCGGTTCACCTTGTCCGCAAAAGCCACTACCGCAGGCTGTTGTCTGCCGGCATCGGGCACACACTGCACCCCTCCGCCGAAAGTAGCCAGCCACAACCGTCCTTTGCTGTCCTCAGCTATGTGGTAGATGACACTACATGTCAGTCCTTTGTCCTGTATGTTGTCTATCTCAAACGAGTGCTCATCCTTCTCCCTCAACCGCAGCAACGCCCCCGGCTTGCATCCTATCCAGATGTCACCCTTCCGGTTTTGCACGATGCAGTAGGCACGATAACCAAACGGTGTCTTGCTCTGATGTATGCGTCCGTCGCGCCCCAGAAAACCGATGAGCGTGTTCTTTCTGTCAAAGATACGGATACACTCGTCCTCTTTCGTTGCCAGCCACCACCTGCCTTTCCTATCCATCAGGAACGCCCTTGCCTGCACCTCCTCCGTTCCTGCGACGACTTGAGCCGGATGGTGGGGGAAGCTCGTTTTGGTGATACCGTAACGTTCCACGCGCCACTCGTTGCCTTCACGGTCATGAAAGGTAATGGGAATCTTCTTCTCCGGCATCCTCTGGCGTGCAGACGACGGCATGTCCGTCAGCCTACAAGTCTTGCTGTCCAACATAAACTGATTGCCATCCGTCCAACAGACGATGTTTCCGCTCTTGTCGGTCTGCATCCTGCGTATCACCTCCGAGCTGATGTCCGTGCCGTCGCCTGCCTTTGCCTTCACCTGCCGGAACTCATAACCGTCGAACCGGTTCAGTCCGTTCCAGGTAGAAAGCCATATAAAACCCTGTTGGTCTTGCAAGATGTCGGAAACAATCCAGTGCGACAACCCCGAACGGTCGTCATAGGTCGTTGTCTTTTGTGCCATTGCCGTCATGATGCAGCAGCAGCAAGTCAGTAAAGTCAACCAGTTCTTTGCCATTGTTTAGGTTTTTTATTTTTGGTCTACCGGCGACAAAGTTAGCAAAAACATCCCATTTCATCGAGGTTACATTCACTTTTTCACTCCCCAATGGCTACATTTTTTAAGTATTTGCACCTATTTTCATCTTCTTTGCGCCCTTTTTGTCACCTTACTATATCTCAACTGCCATACCTTTGCAGCAAGAAACGAAAACAACAGTAAATCTAACATCCAAAACAACTATGGACAAGACAAGAAGAAATCTTTTGCATGTAGCGGCAATGATGTTGCTGCTGCTCTGTTCGGCAACCGCTTCTGCCAGCCAGACTACGATTGCCAAGTGGGTGTTCTCTACCGGCTACGATGCAGAGAAGAGCGGAACCACCGCCGTCTACACCCCCAACACGCTCGGATGGGCTGCTATTGCCAACACGAAATGGTCGCAGATGCAGCCCTACTTCCTGCCTAACGAGTGCGGACTGGTGCCCGAAGAGTGCCGCGTAACCGTACATACCAGCGACGGCAAGTGGCAGGTGACCTCCAGCGGCTCCGCTCCCAACTATCTGCTGCGCCTGAACACCGCCTCTACCGACAAGTTTACCGCCAAGGACAACTATGCCGACGGCAGCAAGCACGACCAGTTTTTCGAGGTCAGCATGCCTACCACGTCGCTGAAGAACATCAGGCTGAACTTCGCCATCGGCGACGGCTCCAGCTCGGCAACGAAGTTCGGAGTGGTATACTCCGTTGACGGCGGCACCACATGGACAGTGCTCGACGACTATACTTCCGGCTCTCACTGGAACAACTATGTCGATGCCAACTACGACCTTGATGCCGACAACAAGGAACGCCTCATCATTCGCATGCTGATCCAGTCGGCCACCAAGAACAGCAACTACAACCTGAAGTATGTCAACATCTTGGCTGAAGACACGCAGGCACCCATCCTGAAGGAAACGACACCTGCTGACGGTGCCGCCAACATCATTCCAACGGGCAAGGTGGTGATGCTCTTCAACGAAGGCGTCGTCGCCAAAGCCGGCACTACTGCCACCCTGACCAACAACGCTACCCACGCCAGCCAGGAGATCGCACCCGTGGTCAATGTCAACAAAGTGTCGTTTGCCTATGCCGACCTCGACCTGACCACATCCTACACGCTCACGCTACCCGCCAACGCGCTCACCGACCTGGCAGGCAACGTCTTCTCACAGCCCGTCAGCATCAGCTTCACCACCTCAGACACACGTCCCGTGCCGCCGCCCGTGCTCGACAGCAAGAACCGGTTGTGGTATCATCGGCCTGCTGCCTACTGGGAAGAGGCATTGCCGTTAGGAAACGGACGCCTTGGAGCGATGGTCAGCGGCAGCGTAGCCACAGACACGCTTCAGCTCAACGAGGATACTTTCTGGGGACAGTCGCCCAACCGCAACTACAACAGTCAAGCTAAGAGCGTGCTCTCACAGGTGCAGCAATACATCTTTAATAAGGATTATGTCAACGCACAGAAGCTGGCCATCCCCAACTGGATGTCGAAAGGTTCACACGGCGCACAGTATCAGGCTGCCGGTTGCGTGCTCGTAGGATTCCCGGGGCAGCGCTTCAACGACGAAGAGGCAGGACAGACCGACGATGCACGTGACGCCCAGGGCTACGTGCGCTCACTCGACCTGTCTACGGCAACAGCCACCACGACCTATCTGATAGACGGTGTCACCTACACGCGCACGGTCTTCAGTTCCTTTGAAGACAATGTCACCGTGATGCGCTTAGAGGCTTCGGAGGCTGGCAAGCTGAACTTCAACGTGTGCTATGCCGCTCCCCAGAAGACCAACATGGAGAAGCTGGGCATCAACAAAATCACTGCCGACGGCATGATAGAGGCATCGCTCATCCCGGCGAGGGCACAAACAGAGAACGTAGACAACAAGCTGAACTGCTATACCTTCATCAAAGTCATCAACGACGGCGGCAGTATGACCACCAGCGGCCACAAGAACATCATCGAGGGCGGACTCGTGGCAGGCAATCCCTCTGCTCCGACCATCACCGTCAGCGATGCTACTGCGGCAACCATCGTCATCTCCTCGGCAACCAACTTCGTCAACTACGATGACATCAGTGCCGATGCCGAAGCCAAGGCACTCGCCTACATGAACGACTACCTTGCCAAGGGAAAGAGCTACGACAACACCCTCAGCGACCACACCGCCAAGTATCAGGAGCAGTTCAACCGTGTCAGCCTCGACCTGGGCAGCAATGCTGAGCAGGAGAAGAAAGACACCGAGACACGCATCAAGGAGTTCCGTTCTACAACCGCCGACCCCGGACTCATCAGCAACTACTTCCAGTTCGGACGCTACCTGCTCATTTCCTCCTCGCAGCCTGGCACACAACCCGCCAACCTGCAAGGCATCTGGAACCCCAACGCCCGCCAGTATCCGGCTTGGGACTCCAAATACACCTCCAACATCAACGTCGAGATGAACTACTGGCCTGCCGAGGTGACCAACCTTACGGAGTGTCACGACCCGTTCATACAGATGGTGAAAGACGTATCGGTGACAGGTGCCGAGACCGCAGAGCAGATGTATGGCGCACGCGGCTGGACGCTGCACCACAACACCGACATCTGGCGCACCACCGGTGCCGTTGACAATGGCTCTGTCGGCGTGTGGCCGACCTGCAACGCGTGGTTCTGCGCCCACCTGTGGGAGAAGTATCTCTATTCGGGAGACAAGACCTACCTTGCCGAGGTCTATCCCGTCATGAAGGGATGTGCACAGTTCTTCCAAGACTTCCTGGTCAAAGACCCCAACACAGGCTTCATGGTCGTCTGCCCGTCCAACTCTCCTGAGAACCATCCGGGCAAGGACTCGTATACCAACGACGAGGGCAAGACCATGAACTGTGCGCTCTTCGGAGGTGTGGCTATGGACAACCAGATGGTCTACGACGTGCTGAAGAATACGGCTCTTGCCGCACGTGCCTTAGGCATCGACGGCGACTTTGCCAACCAGCTCGACGCACTGAAGGCGCAACTCACACCATACAAGATTGGCAAGTATGGGCAGATACAGGAGTGGCAGGAAGACTGGGACCGCGAGAACAATTCCCACCGCCACCTCTCACACCTCTGGGGAGCCTATCCCGGCAACCAGGTGTCGCCCTACATGAACGCCACCGTATGGCAGGGTGTGCGCAAGTCGCTCATCGGACGTGGCGACGCTGCCCGCGGATGGTCAATGGGCTGGAAGGTATGCCAGTGGGCACGCATGCTCGACGGCGACCATGCGCTGGCCATCATCAAGAACCAGCTGCGGCTGATGGACCCCAACGCCACGATCAACGAGGCCGACGGCGGCACCTATGCCAACATGTTTGATGCTCATGCACCGTTCCAGATTGACGGCAACTTCGGCTGCTGTGCCGGTATAGCCGAGATGCTGGTGCAGTCGCATGCTGGATTCCTGCACCTGTTGCCAGCCCTGCCGTCGGCATGGAGTGAAGGCGAGGTGAAGGGGTTGCGCTCTCGCGGTGGCTTCGAGGTAGCCGACATGCAGTGGAAGATGGGCAAGATTGTCTCGCTGAAGGTGAAGTCTAACGTGGGCGGCAACCTGCGCCTGCGCAGCAACACGCCACTGAAGCGCGGCGACGGCACCGCCCTGGCACTGGCATCGGGCACGAACAGCAACCCGCTGATGCAGCCTTACGACATGCCGGATGCCATTGTCGCCGACGAGTCGAAGATACCGGAGACCATGCTCCCCACAACCTACCTGTACGACATACCTACGACGGCAGGCGAGGTGATAGAGTTGGTCAGCCAGGATGCCACTTCTGCCATCGCGCATGTGGCAAGAACGCAGGCAGAATCAGCAGCACCAGCATACACCATCGACGGCATGCGCGCCGCCAGCAACTACAAAGGAATCGTCATCAAGGGTGGCAGCAAGTTTGTGCGCCGCTGACTCTGACGACACGCAATCCCGTTTTGGTGACGACAGCCGCCGCCCTTGCCCGTCTTCATATTGACGGGGGAGGGCGGCGTTTCGGTTTTGTCACAGAGACTTTTTACCATAAAACAACAACAAAATAAGAAAAAAGCAAAACGTATGGTCAACAGATTTATCTTGAACGAAGTGTCATACTTCGGACCGGGAGCCAGAAAGGAGCTGCCGGGTGTGGTCGAACGCCTTGGATTCAAGAAGGCATTGGTGGTAACGGACAAAGGACTGATGAAGTTCGGAGTAGCCAAGATGGTGCTCGACGTGATGGACGAGGCGGGCATACCATACGCCATCTTCGACGACGTGAAGCCTAACCCCACCGTCACGAACGTGAAGAACGGCATCGATGCTTGCAAGGCTGCCGGTGCAGACTTCATCGTTGCCATAGGAGGCGGCTCTGCCATGGACACGGCAAAGGGCATCGGCATCGTGGTGAACAACCCGGAGTTCTCTGACATCGTATCCCTGGAGGGCGTTGCCGACACGAAGAAGAAGACACTGCCCATCATCGCCCTGCCTACAACGGCGGGAACGGCGGCTGAGACCACCATCAACTATGTCATCATCGACGAAAGCCGGCAGGCAAAGATGGTGTGCGTAGACCCGAACGACATACCGTGTGTCGCCATCGTCGACGCAGAACTGATGTATTCCCTGCCGAAGGGACTGACGGCTGCCACGGGTATGGACGCGATGACCCACGCCATCGAAGGACTCATCACGAAGGCTGCATGGGAGATGAGCGACATGTTCGAGCTGAAGGCCATCGAGATGATCTACAAATACCTGCCCATTGCCGTTGAAGACCCGACCAACCCGGAAGGACGCAACGGCATGGCAGTGGCACAGTATATCGCCGGCATGGCGTTCTCGAACGTGGGACTGGGCGTCGACCACGGCATGGCTCACCCGATGTCTGCCCTGCACGACGTGCCCCACGGCGTGGCTTGTGCCATCCTGCTGCCCACGGTGATGCGCTTCAATGCACCCGTTGCCAAGACCAAGTATGTGGACATCGCCAAGGTGTGCGGCGTTTATCAGGACGGCATGACCGTCGACGAGGCTGCCGATGCTGCTTGCAAGGCCATCGAAGACCTGTCACGGCGCGTGGGCATACCGCAGCACCTCACCGACCTGGGCATACAGGAGAAGGACATCCCCGCACTGGCAGAACAGGCTATCGTCGACGTATGTACGCCGGGCAACCCACGTGAGGTGACCAAGCAGGACATCCTCGACTTGTATCATCAGATTCTTTAACCTGCATACATCATGCAACGTGCAGAATGATGTAGGCTATTTCATCGAAAGGATTTTGTATGTCGCTGTCAGACAACGACATACAAAATCCATATAAAATGCAATCATCTCTATGCTTTTCGGGGATATGTTATTTCTTTCCCGTTAGCTGTTCCTCAACTCGCCTGATTAGCTCTTTCTCCCTTTCTTTTTGAGACATTGGAGAGAGAAGTGTTTTCGGGGTTGTAGCTTTTTTCTTTGGAGAAGAGTGAGTCCTTTCTACTTTTGGGATCTGGTCTTTCGGAAGGTTATAATATGTACATTCTTCTCCTCTTTTCACCAATACCAATTTCGAATCAGTCAGTTCCTTAATGGTATAAACAGCAATAAATCTTTGTATAGGTCTCATATTCTCTCCAAGTATCCTTTATCCTATGTTTTTCTTCATAATACTCATCTAAGAGTTTATCAACCTCTTCCATACTGATTTCACCCTCTATATTTTTTCGGGCAAGTTCCAGCAAGTAGTCGGATACCTTCAGTCCGTCCACCGCCTGCATACCGATGGCTACGCGCCAAGCCTCGGCCCTCTCTTTCTTTTGAGGTTCCCCCTGACGGATATACTCGTCAAAGTTTAAGTTTAGCTCCTTATCGTTCTTAGCGCTCATATCTCGTCTTACTTTATTTCAATAACATTATTATTCCGGCATTACTTCTCTATTCCATGAAATTCGTGTGTCGTTATACCATCTATATCAATATGTCAGTCACCCCGTGGCCCTGCCAATATAAACCCACCTCCAAGATCGTTGAAACCATTAACGAAAGCATACACGCTATGGTATATGCTTGCCGGATTCCTGCCCATTTTGAACTCAATTCTATCAGATTTAATCCTCTGCTTTTTATATACTTAATCATGTTGTAGATAAAACTAATTATTTTCAATTTCCTTAAGAACCTTAGTCATCCCGTTTGAGTATGAATTCAGCATCATTTCATCAAAAACATCCATCACTTCATCTGCTTTTTCGTAATCCTCGTCATCCATAAATTTACGATAACATGTTAATAGGATTTTGAGTAACTCTTCTTCATCATAATAGGTAATATTACTTTTGCTATCTATCAACATCTTTACGCATTGATAACTTTCATAATGATAATCATTACAGCATTTTTCAAGATACTCGACAATATCATGGTAACCACTCTCTAAAGAACTATCAAGCCATAAAGCCAGTAACTCTTTAAACAGATCTATTCTTGATTCGGGCATTTTGCTGCACCATATGAAATAGGAATGTCTGATTTCATTCCGATTATCATTAGCAAATCGTCGCAATAAGACTTCACTTTGTTCTCCATAAGTCTCATCTAGCAAATGCTGGTATGCTAATGGGATAATCTTTCTTATTACTTCTTCTTCATTCTGAGAAAGAAGATCCTCGAACATTTCATTGGATAATTCTTTCGACTTCTCATATTGCATTCCGAAAAACATAATCTGAACCAAGATAGGTTTTGCTCTTCTTTTGGAGAGCATCATTCTGAAGTATGGAAGTATCTGTTCGGGATCATTATACCAAAACCAGTGCATTCTGTCCGCATTCAAAAACAGAAAATCAGTAACTGGTTTATTCACATATCTAAACATAACCTTATTATATAGTTCATTGTCATAGCACTCTCTTTGTAGATAAAACATAACAGTTAATTGATGCTCTATAGAAAGTTCATCGCATGTATCCATAAAGAAATCATAGACCATCGCTTTTCTTGTCTGTAGCTTTCCAATCTTAGCCAATGATTGTATAGCATGGCCTTGAGTGCTATTAACACCGGCATTTAGCGTATCATTTGTAATTGCATTGTCAAATTTGTCTTCAATACTCACATCATATCTTGAGTTATATTCAGATAGAATAATCCTTTTAAAAAACTCTACAATTTTATCAATATGCTCTCCTTCTGCAGTAGTAAAAAAATCAACAACCTCAAATAACCTATATCCATAACCTTCTTTACAAAGTTGGTCAAACATATCCATACATTTCCAAAGAAGTGGCAACAATTTGTCTTTTGGATAATCCGCCATTGTTAAACCATCGAGGCCTGATAATTTGTAGATGGCTGGAATATGCTCTTCTTCAAATATCTGAAATACTAATTTCTCGAAATAGTCAGGACGTTTGCTAACACATTGTTTAAATGCATCAGCATGTGCACGATTGTCAAAATAGCGAAACTTTCCCTTTGCAAAATCCTTGATGCCATAAAAAGATTTCTGCCAAACCTCACATGACATGGTTTTGTATTGTTCAGAAGACATCAGTCCGCCACAGACGACTGCAGCAGTAACCTCATGGTCAGGTTTCTCGTTTTTCCATTCAAACCCTAATCTTCTATCTAACTCTTGCTTTTTGCGTTTTATATTGCTATTTCTCAGATTCTCTGGTATGGCCCAAATCAATTTCCTTTGCTCATAACCTAAATGTGGATAAAATGCGCCAGTATATGATCTTTTCTTATCTGGTAGCATATCAGAATCCGACTTGAAGTCGTATATGAGCCCTTGGCACAAAGTTAATGTGTCGCTGTCAACTAACGGAAACCATGCTCTTAACATCTCTAAGAAATAATAGGTAACATCACTGTAAGACAGTAAGTCATCAACCAACTTTGTATCTTTAAGAATCGCAATGATATCATCAGTAAACAAGGATGGGGATTCTTTCATTGCTCTAAAAGCAAAGCAATAGCAACTTGCCTCCCTTTGCCCCAACAGATATTTTATGTCTGCAATAGCATTAGTAGTTTGATGCTGAACTTGTCTCTTCAACATCTCTCCAAACCATTCATGCAGAGCATATGCATGATGATGCTGATCCATCATCAGTGGGAACACATTGTTATAGTCAATACCATCTCTCCATGATGGAACCCTAGATGTATTTATCGCATAAAGTATTCTGTCACGTAAGATTGGATAAAAATCTTCAGGACGTTTCTCCATAAGAGGAGTGCATACCTCTTCTAATGTTCTTTCCACGACGTGCTCTTCATGATGATTCTCTTTCTTTTGCGGAGTGAGAATATAATCTATCAATTCAGATATGTTGTCAAGCACGAATTGAGGATTAGATGGCAAAGCCCTTTCTAAGAAATCTGCTTTATAATAGGGGGTATCACATAAGACTTTGTACCATTTCGTTACAATACCAAATGTGTAATCAGGAGTTGCACGCAGAATATTTCTGGCAATAGCATTTCGTGTTTTTTCATCCTTTATACTATCAACCAGCATGAAGACATCTTCTGTACTCTGCTGAACATGATTCCAGAAATATCCATAAACATTCTCATAGACAGCATCTCCGATTCTCATCGTCTTAATCTCCTTAACAATGAGTGGCGTAATTATCTGA
>DEJO01000046.1 GCA_002353555.1 Prevotella sp. UBA2746
GGCATTCCTCTCGGCACCGCCATTGCCTTTATGATGGCCGTAGTTGGTCTGTCGCTGCCCGAAGCCACTCTGCTAAAGAAAGTCATGACGTGGCGGCTCATTGGTATCTTCTTCGGTACCATTACGCTGTTTATAATTTTGTTAGGTTATCTTTTTAATTTGATCTTATGAGAATCCTTATTTTATGTACAGGCAATAGTTGTCGTAGCTGTCATTGATATCAGCAGTCTCAAGGAAGTGCCTATAGGCGAGGAGGTTCTTGTTCCTGCCTTAGAATTTGCATGAAACGAAACCTCTGGCTATATCCCCTTTGTCGTGCGCAGCTGTCCCGACAAGACTGCCTGAAGTGCTGCATCCGTCGTGTCGTAATCGTCGTCTTCGCCCCCGTCGCGTTGTGGTAAGGGGTTGCTGATGTCGAGAAGATAGGTCGTCACTTCAATTCTGAATTTGTCATCATCTGCGAGACGTTTTTGGTCGAAGTTTGGAGTCAACCCAAATTGTCCTCTGACCATTGACGATGGCGACTGCCATTTCTGTTTGGTAATATAGGGCTGATTCAACAGTTCTTGCAACAGAATAGTCAGGATCGTAGAGTTGGCCTTCCATGTAATATTACAATGGCGGGGCTCACCCTCGAAGAGAGCGTCAATATCGTCTGTAGTCGTTTCGCTGTCCGTCCAGCCCCACTTGTTCCACTTCTCAAAGACAAGAGCTATCCTCTCGCCCTGCTTCCTCAGAACGCCCTTGTTGCCATGAGTGAAATACTTGAGCGTCATTGGCTTGCTGCCGGATTTCTTTTCGCCCCCATTCTTTTTCTTAGGGGTCTTTGGCTTTCTGATAGTAGAGGAAGCGGCCTCCTCAGGCTCTTCTACGAGGAAAGCGTCGAACCATCCGTCGGGCAGGGGCACGGAGAAGATGCGGTCGAGGATAGCCGAACTGTCGGGGAAAGGATGTCCGGCAATGGTCTCCATGAGCCGCCTCGACAACGTGTAGCGGTAAAACCGATGGCAGCTGCTGTCGGTAGCCAGAATGACGAAGCCGAAGACGACGGCCACGGCCTTTCGTATCTCGTCTTCGACGACATGTCTGTCAAAACGTCGGTACTCATTAAACTTACGAAGCCAGATGTCATCAATGGACGGCAGAATGTCCTCGCCCTTCACGGCTATGGCTGACAGCAGTTCGAGGGTCTCCATAAAGCATTCTTCAGGGCACAGTCCGAACTCCAGTTCAGCTTCCAGCTGTGAGCCTATGGTACAGACGGCCAGGTACAGCTCGTTTTCGGCATACTGCTCAGCGACGTGCCTTATTTCTGCGCTTTGGAACCTCTGATTCATTCACGTAATCTTTTGTCTGTTCATCCACCAGGTCAAACCATTCTTCCAGCTCGGTCTTGTCGTTGATGGTGCGTGAGCCGATACTGAACCGCCGGAGCACGTCGAGCGTCATGGGATAATAGGCACGCACATAGTCGTTGATACGGTAGGTCTTAAACTCCTTGAAGGTGATGACGATGTCGTAGCCGTTCTCGCCGCAAAGACGCACCATCTCTGCCAAGTCGCGGTTCTTCTCGGAAATCTTGTCGTTTGTGTTCTTGTCGAACTCCATCGTGAAGAACCCCTTCAGGGCATCTGAAATCTCAACCGTCTTCTGCATGGCCTTTAGCCGGGCCGATTTCACCTCCATGGCATTCGTCTTGTTCACCTTCTTCGGGTTCTGGAACACGAACTGAATTCGGCGGATATAGTCTTCGTGCTCGAAGAGTCGCTCGTGAACAAACTCCCAGACGTCCTTCGGGTTCATGCGGGCCTCGATACGCATTTCAAGGTCAAACTTGTCGGCAAGCATCGGGTTAAGGTTCTCCAGCAGCATGTCGCGCACAAGGTCGGGCTTGCCAGCCCAAGCCGAAGATTTCTCGATAGCCATCAGGCATATTCCCGGACGGTTGTCTACCAATACATAGCAGTAGGGATTCGACTCTATCTCCTCCCGCTCATACTTATCGATGCCCTTGCTGTCTTTTCCGCTTCGCCGCCACCACTCCTTCATCTGGCTGTTGTTGACGCGCCATACGAAGATGTCGCCCATCCGCGCCATCACGTCGTTAGGCAGTCGGGTGGCTTCGCCCTTCTTGTTCACCTTTGCAAGATGGTCGATAGAGTTTTGGTCGAACAGGCTTGCGAAGCATGTCTGCGCCTGCTTCAGGTATTTCGCGCCATCCACGCCGTCGGCCTCAGCCTGTATCGTGCGTTCGAACACCTTGTGGAAATCGTATTTGTAGATTGCGTAGAGAGATCTGGATTTGTCCATTTGAAATTATTCTTTAAAAAATTATGATTATAATCGCTTCACACATAGCAACCCCTGTGCCAAAGCCGACATAAAGGATAAAGAATACAGCCATACTGCCAAATTGCCACTCATGACGCTTCATGGTGGTGGGGTTAGTCTTTCCCGTCCGCCAGCATACGGAGCAGGCCGTCGCAGCCGTCTTCTATCAGGTCGAGGGCCAGCTCGAAGCCGTCGCTGCCGCCGTAGTAGGGGTCGGGGACGCTCTGGCGGCCCTTGTGCCGGGTGAAGTAGTCCTTCATGCGCAAGACCTGGGCTCCTTCCGCCCTTCCGCCGTGGGGGGAGGCTGCTCTCGCCGTCACGTCATGATAGTTCTCTTCGTCCATGACGACGATGTAGTCGAACTTCTGGAAGTCGTCGCTGCGGAACTGGCGGGCACGGAGGGCAGAGAGGTCGTAGCCGCGGCGTGCGGCATGCTTCTGCATGCGGCGGTCGGGCTGCTCGCCGACGTGCCAGGAGCCGATGCCTGCCGAGTCTACGAGGATGTCGGCAGAGAGGTGGCGCTCCTCTGCTTTCTGCCGCATGACGGCTTCGGCTGCGGGCGAACGGCAGATGTTTCCCAGGCAGATGAATAGCAGTTTTGTCTTCATTTTTATTTTGACTTTGAGAATAAATTCTTGAAGAATGCGCCTATGGACTTGTCTTTCTTGGCTGGCTTGTCGCCCTTGGCAGGCTTGTCGTCCTTGGCTGGCTTGTCGTCCTTGGCTGGCTTGTCCTTCTTCGACTGCTTGTCCTTCTTCGACTGCTTCGCCGACGTGTCGTCGCCGTCCGACTTTGAGGGCAGGAGCTTGACGATAGGCTTGATTTTGGTAGCGTTCATCTGGTCGGTGTTGGTGAAGGAGAAGGTGCATCCGAGGTCGAGGATCTTGCCCGGCGCGTAGATTTTGCCCTGGGCGATGGCTCCGTCGCTCTGGATGCTTGCCGAGACGTTCTTCGCCTTGACGATGCCGTAGCTTGCACGGATGACTTTGCAGTCGATGTTGCCGATGGGCAGCTTGCCGCCCTTGAGCTTGCGCATGGCGGCTGTGCGCTGCTTGGAGTAGTCGAAGCGGAAGGAGGCTTCGCAGGCGATGTCGCCCAGGTTTTTCATGTCCATGACCTGCCCCAGGCGGAAGCCGTCGGCACTTGTCGTTCCGGTCACATACTTGTTGTTCTCGTCGAGGGAGAACTGGAAGTTGATGGGACCGCCGGCTGTGGTCAGGTGTCCGGCAAACTGCTCTCTGCGGTAGAGCACTTCGAAGTGTCCCTGGTAGCCTATGGTGCCGAGGGCGCGGAACTGCTTCATCATGAACTTCCTTCCGGCAAACTGCTTGATGATGCGCTCGGCGGTGGTGTTCTCGGCGGTCATGCGCTGGACATTGAAGTGCACGTTCAGCTTGTACTTGTCTTTCAGGTTGTCGATGCCTCCCGATGCCTGTATGGTCAGCCGCCGGTCGTTGGTGCAGACCTGTACGCCGTCAAACTGCATGGTGGTGGCTGTCCCGCTCATGCCGCATTGCAGCTGCAGGGGTATGACGAAGTTGCGGAGCACGGGCGCGAAGGGCTTCGAGATGTCTTTCAGCAGCACGCGCGCGTGCAGGGAGGGTGCCTTGTATGCCAGCTGGCGGTTCTCCTTCTTGCTGGGCAGCTGCATGTCGGCAGAAGGTATGGTGATCAGCGTGCTGCCTGTCCTGGCGATGATGTGGCTGAGGTGGGCATTCTTGCCGTCGGCTGCCAGATAGAGTCTCAGGTCGTTGACCTGGAGCCCGGAGCCGCGGTCGTGGGCATAGCACTTGGTGACGGCAGCCTTGACGATGCCTTTGCCTATGGTGTCGATGCGCGCTTCCAGGTGGGCTGCGATGTCGAGGTGTCCGGCGTCGAAGGCTCCGCGCTTAGGCTTTCCCGTGTTCCTTCGCGGCTTGTGGTTGTTGGTATGGAAGGCTATCTTGTCCGCCACGAGCACCTTCTTGCCGCCCTGCTTGCGCATGCTGAGCCGGTTGATGCTCAGCTTGGTGTCGACGGGGCCTTTCTTCGTCTGGCGCACGAAGGCTGTAGAAAGCCCGGACGCATCGAGAGCCTCCGGCAGGTTGTTCTTCCCCTTGAAGCTGAGGGATGCCACGGAGACGCGCCTGTCGTTGAAGACGAGGCTGATGTCGGCAAGGCTCACCTGCCGTATGTCGAAGATGAAGGGTTTCTTCTTGCCCTTCTTCGGGGTTGCCGTTACCGTCGTGTCGGGGACAGCTGCCGTCATCGTGGCTGCCGAGTCAGCGGGCTGCTTCTTCTCCTTCTTGAAGAGGTCGGCTATGAACTGGAAGTTGGCTATGGTGTCGCGACCGGCTGTCCCCTTATAGACCTGCGCCGACAGCCCGTCCACCTTGGCATCGGTAACGGTCACCTTGTGGTCGAAGAGCGCTGCCGTGAGGTCTATGTCTGCCGTCAGCTCCTTCATCTGCAACATCTTGCGCTGCAGCAAGTCGGTAGCCTCTATCTCGCGCACAGAGGCGTGACGCTTGTCGAAGTCGAGGACGATTTTCCCAAGCCTCAGCTTGCCTGCATCGGGCTTTTTCACGGCTGCGTCGGCAAGCGACGCCGACAGGCCCGTGAGTTCTACCAGCTTCGGGCGCTCACCCTTGCCCTTGTAGGTGAAAGCCTCCAACGCTATCTTCCGCTCGTTGAAGGACAGGCTGATGTCCTCCAGGTCCACCCTTCGCACGTCGAATCTCATGGGGTGCTTTTCCTCCTTCTTTGCCTTGTCCTTTGTCTTGAACGCATCGACGACAAACTGGTAGTTGGCAGCCGAGTCGGTAGGCGAAGCGGGTTGGTAGAGCTTTGCCGAAAGCCCTTTGATAAAGGCATCGGTAAGCACCACCTCATGTTGCAGCAACGCCCACAGGTCGAGCCCTACCCTGAGCTGCTCCATCACCAGCATCTTGCGCCGCTGGCGGTCGTCCACTTCCAGCCCGTTGAGGTTGATGGTCTGGTGGATGAGGTCTACGCTGACGTTCTCCAGCCGCACTTCGGTCTGAAGCTTTTCCTTGAGCATGCTGATGGCACGCTGCATCAGCCAGTTCTGCACCCCATCGGTATTGAGCAGCACGAATGCCGACAGCAAGAGGGCGGCAACGGAGCCTGCCGATATGCCGATAATCTTTACAAGTTTTTTCATAGGTCTATGTGGTTTAGTGTTTATTCATTGACGACACGCCTTTTTCACAAGGCGAGCGAGCTCGCCCAAGAGGAAGACGGAGGATGTGCAGACGACGATGAGCAGCCAGTCGGTCAAGGTCAGGGGCGTGACGCTGAACATCCTGCCGCCAAACTGGACGATGAGCAGCTGACCGGCGAAGATGAGCAGCACGATGAAGAGGAACTCACGGCACTCAGACAGGCGGTGGAAGGCGCTCCTGCCCGTGAGGAAAGCCTTGGCGTTGAACAGGTTCCAGAACTGCAACATCACGAAGACGGTGAAGAAAAGGCTCTGTTCGCGCAGCGTGAAGCCCTTGCCGGAATGACTCACGGCGGAATGGATGCCGGAAAGGGGCTCGCCGGGAGTGCTCTCGAAGAGGAAGAAGAGCACCAGCAGCACGGCAGAGAGCGCTATGCCTACGCCGAAGATGAACAGCTTCATGGGCCGGCTGATGATAAACCGGCGACGGTCGCGGGGACGCTCCTTCATCACAGACTCCGAAGGAGGCAGCGAGGCCAGCGCCATAGCCGCAAAGGTGTCCATGATGAGGTTCACCCAAAGCATCTGGGTAACGGTCAGGGGCGACTGAGTGTCGAAGAGGGCGCCGACGAAGACTATCAGGCATGCCACCACGTTGACGGTCATCTGGAAGAGGATGAAACGCTGGATGTTGCGATAGAGCGAACGGCCCCACATCACGGCCCTGCCTATGCTGGAGAAGGAGTTGTCGATGATAGTGATGTCGGAGGCTTCCTTGGCTACCGACGTGCCGTCGCCCATCGACAAGCCTACGTGAGCCACCTTCAGCGCAGGAGCGTCGTTGGTGCCGTCGCCGGTGACGGCTACCACCTCACCCCTTGCCTGCAACGCCTCTACCAGCCGCTTCTTGTCCATCGGACGCGCACGCGCTATCACCTTCAGGTCTTTTGCCCGTTCGCGCAACTCCTCGTCGCTCAGGGCGGCAAGCTCAGGTCCGGTAATGAAAGAGGATGATTCTTCATTCTTCATCCTGCATTCTTCATTTACCACGCCCACCTGCCGCGCTATCTCCGCAGCGGTTCCGATGGTGTCGCCCGTGACAATCTTCACGTCGATGCCGGCATCGAGACACTCGCGGACAGCCCCCGGAACATCGGGACGCACCGGGTCGCTGATGGCTACAAGGGCTTGGAGCATGTCTCCCTCGGCAAACGCCAGCGTGCGCATCGCCTTCGACTGCCATTCAGCCAGCTTACGGTTGCAACGCTCACGCTCTTCTTCGCTGAGCCGGCACTTCGACAGCACAATCTCTGGCGCACCCTTGAGGAAAGTCCTTGCCTTGCAAGCGGCCTCCGGTCGAGCGGAAGGTTGAAGGTTGACGGTTGAAGGCTGAGCGGTCTTGCCTTGCAAGCTGCCCAAGGTCGGGCGGACGGTGGTAGTCATGTATTTGCGCTCGGTGTTGAACGGCTCCTGAGCGACGATTTCCACCTGGCGGCGCAGCTCCTGATAATCGGCTCCCTGCTCTCTCAGCCACAACAACAAGGCACCCTCCGTAGGGTTACCGATGACTTCGCCACCAGACAGCTCGGCTGTCGAGTTCACGGCGATATTCTGATATAATGAAAGCCTGCCCCCATCCTCTCCCTCTGGGAGGGGTTGGGGATGGGCTACAACGAACATCTCTTCCACGGTCATGCGGTTCTGCGTAAGGGTGCCCGTCTTGTCTGTACAGATTACCGTGGCGGCACCCATCGTCTCGCAGGCATGCATCTTGCGCACCAGGTTGTTGGTCTTGAGCATGCGGCGCATGCTGTAGGCAAGGCTCAGCGTTACTGCCATAGGCAGCCCTTCGGGAACGGCAACGACGATGAGCGTTACGGCTATCATGACGGTCTGGAGCACATAGGCGATGAAGCTGACAAGACTGAACGGCTCGGTCAGGAGGAAGTCGGCAAGACGTGCCACCACGACGAGCGAGGCGATGAGGTAGGACAACTTGGAAATAAGACTGCCAAGACGCTCCAGCTGCTCGTTGAGCGGCGTCTTCACGCTGTCGTCTATCTGAGCTGCCGTGAACACCTTGCCGTTCTCCGTAGCATCACCCACATGGTCTACCTGGAAGATGCCGTAGCCTTCCATCACCTTCGTGCCGCGCAGCACGATATGGGCGGGATAAGTAGTCCCATCCACACTAACGTCCTGCCCTCCCTCTTCAGGGTGGAGACTGAGGGAGGCTTCTTCTGGGCCGGGACAGAGGGGGGCTTTCTCGGCAACAGGCTCACCCGTAAGGCTCGACTCGTCGACCATGAGCGTAGTAGACTCTATGAGGGTGCCGTCGGCAGGTATCTCCATACCCGTCTCCAGACGCACGATGTCGCCCACGACAACCTCACGCTTGGCTATCTGGTGCCACTCGCCGTTACGGAACACCTGAACGGGTTCGTCGTCGTTGACCTGGTTGAGAAGTGCAAACTCACGGTCTGCCTTATATTCGAAAAGGAATGCAAGACCTGTTGCCAGGAGGATGGCGATGAAGATGCCGACGGGCTCGAAGAAGACCGCATGCCCTTCACCGAGTGCAAGGAATTCATAGAAGCTGATGCCGATGCTGAGAACGCCGGCAACGAGGAGGATGACGATGAGCGGATCGGAGAACTTTGCCAGGAACTTGCGCCACAGCGGTTCACGTTGAGGTGGTGTCAGCACGTTTTCACCATACTGCCGCCTGCTTTCTGCCACTTGTCCGTCGGTCAATCCCGCATATTGTTGTTTTTTTCCCATAAGAGTCTCTGCCTTTTATGGGTGCAAAGATACGATTAAGTGAGCACAAATCAAAAGGAATACTTATTTTCCTTTTGATTTGTCGAACGCAAGTATCTAAGACACAGAGATAACAACACTTTCGTGAAGCCAAAGGGCAGACGAAACGTGCTTGATGCCTGCTTAGAAATGCAACTTCACGTCTACGCCTAATTGTATGCTGTTGCCTTTCTGGGCATAATGCGAACTGGCAGACTCTTCCTTGATGGGGAAGGCAAAGGTGTTGTATTTCGTATTTGTCAGGTTGCGACCCCAAAAGGACAGCATGCCGGAGAGTTTAGACAGCTGCCAGTTCAGGTCGACATGAGCACCCAACAGGGCGTAGAACTTCTGCGCATAGAGGTTCTGCACGTCCCAGTAGCTCTTTCCCTGTCCCGTGACATTGGCACCCACGACGATGCTGGGCAGCGACACGAGAGCCGTCCTGAAACGGTAGTCGGCAGAGGCCGAGAAGGTATGTGCCGGCACGAAAGGCACCCGCTTGTCTTTGTAGTCAACGACGAAGACGGAGCCGTCTTCTGCCGTTTCCTCGTCCTTGTAGTCTTTGAAGGCTGCATGGGTATAGCCGTAGCTCAGCGAATAGCTCAGGGCGTTGTCAAGGAGACGGCCTCGCAAGGCAACCTCAGCTCCGCAACTGTAGCTCTTTCCGGCATTGACCATAGCCCGTCCGTAACCGTAGTTGCCAGCCATCATGGTGAGCTGCTGGTTGCGAATCTGCATGTAGTAGGCAGCCACATCGGCATGAAGGGCATCGCCCAAGAGGTTCAGATGTGCACCCACCTCATAGTTCCACGACGTTTCGGGCTTGTAGGAAATGGTGTTGATGATGTCCGAATACGCCTCATCGTCGTGGGGAATATCGTAGCTGCGGCTGCTGACGATGTTGCGGTATTGCGGGTCGTCCATCTCTGTGCGGAGCACGTCGCTGAACATCTGGATGTTATATCCGCCTGCACGATAGCCCTTGCTGACGGTGGCATAGATGTTGCTGCCGCGGTTGCCGAACTGGTAGCTGACACCCAACTTAGGCAGCAGCTGGTTGTAGTCGCTCGTATGGTGGCGGCTAAGTGCAGAGGTGAGGGCATTGGTAGCCTCCTGACCGAAGGCATTCACCGTGACGGCTGTGATAGCCATCGTTTCGAAGTCTATCTGAGCGTGGCTGTAGTCGTAGCGCAAGCCGAGGGTAACCTTCAGGCGGTCGGTGAGGTTGAGGTTGGACTCATGGAAGACGGCAAAGTTGGAGGAGGGTGTACGGAACAAGCCCGGCACGTCCATGAAGGCGCTCACCTTGACGCCTCCCATGCGCTCAATCTGTTCGGGTGTCATGCGGCGGAGCATGGCGTTGTACATTGCCGTGTAGATACCGTTGCTGATAGGGTCTGTGACCGCCGTGCCGAAATGGACGGGAGCGGTAGTCTTCAGCCATTCGTAAGAGCCGAACATGCCGAGCGTCCAATGCCACATCCCTGTTTGTCCCTTCAGGGCGAGTTCCTGAGTGAGCCCGTTCTTCAGCTGGTGCTGCTCCAGCCAGTTCACGTCACGCGGACTATAGTCGATGTCCATCAGCATGTAGTCGCGCAAATACTGGTAGGAGGTGCTGGAAGTAAGCTCATAGCCGTTGCCGCGGTAGTTGATGTTGAGCCCTGTGTTCAGCAGGTTGCGACGGTAGGAGTTGCGAAGGTTGGTGTTGTAGTCGGCAGTCTCGCCACTCTCCCTGTCCAGCAATCCGTAAGGAAAGGCATGCTGGTTGACATACTGGTAGTCTGCTATCACGTCTAACGACAACCGGCTCGTGGGACGGAACATGAGACGTGCCTTGCCGCCAGCCTCGTTGAAGTCGTCGGCACGGCTGTTGTCGTAGGCATTCTTCAGGAAGCCGTTCTGACCGTCGTAGAAACCGGCAAGCGAGAAAGCGAACTTATCGCTCACCTTACCGTAGTGGGCAACTTCAGCCTTGCGCCAGAAATGCGTTCCGAGACTGAGGCTGACATCGGTACCCTGATAGTCGAAGGGGTTCTTGGAGTAGAGGCGGATGAGTCCTCCCTCTGTATTCATGCCGTAGAGGGTGCCTTGCGGACCACGCAACACATCGACACGGTCTATTTCGTACAGGTGGAAATTGAATGCGGTCTTGTTCTGTATCGGCATACCGTCGACATAGATGCCCATGACGGGACTGTTGATGCGTGAGCCTATGCCGCGCACATATATAGAAGAGGTAAGTCGGCTGCCATAGGCAGGCATGACGAAAGAGGGCACGTAAACAGAAAGGTCGCGCAAGTCTCGTGCCTGCATGCTACGCAAGTCGCTCTGCGAGAAGGAGGTCGATGCCAACGACTGCAGACGGAGCCGGAAAGCTTCCTTGGGCTGAGAAACCACCACTACCTCGTCGATGTCAAAGACGCGGGAGGTGTCTGCCATCAATCCCGGCTCTGCAACGACAGGCTTCTTGTTATCTGTCTTTACCAAACGTCCCTCAGCAAAACCGTTGGCTATCACACTTACGGAGAGGATAGCCGCTAAAAACAATCTTTTTAACATAATCTAAGTCATTTACGGCTGCAAAAGTACGAAGAAATTCATGCCTGCACAATCCCTATTTATTATGATTTCGATACTTGCCGACGGCAAACCATACGTAAGCAACCAAGAGGGGGTAGCCGACATAATATAAGGTACTGATGCTAAAGAGGATATAATTGAACGCACAGACTGCCGCCAAACGCATGAGGTAGGAAACGGAAGCGTTGAAGGACAGACAGCGGCGCACCTCGTCAACAGCGGCTATACCCACAATCAGCATCAGCCATACCGACGTGAGGAACAACGCCAGGAGCAAAGGCTGTTCGAAGGGATTGAGCGAAGGATGGAAGTAGAACTCGCGCCATGCTTCGGGTGCGAAGAGCTGGATGCTGGCGTAGAAGGTGGCAGCGGCGGCGACGATGAGTGCCAGCGCCATCGGATAAGGCGACGGGATGTCGTTGAAGTGCACGATCTTGTCACTATGCTGCCGCATCCGCCGATAGAAATAGGCTGCCGCCATGAGACTGATGATGAGGAGGAAATAGATGAGATGACGGTCGGAGAAGGTGGAGATGAACTGCGAGATGGGGTCGTCGGGGTCTACCTTCTTCAACATCTGCGACTCCTGAATCCATCCGAACTCATAGTTCTCCGTCGCCAACTTCACCCACACCGAATCGACGGCATCGTCGGGCAGGATGCGGATGTCCGCAACAACCATGCGCTTGCCTTTCTTCACGGCAAACGAGTCGGTAGGCATGCCCGTGAGCAACTCTTCCGGCTGCTGCTTCAGGAGATTCAGCGAGTCGGCACGCACGATGAAGTTGAAGTTCTCAGAGAAATGATGCTGATGCAGGAAGCTGATAGAGTCTTGCTGCTCAGCGGTCAGCGTGTCGGCAATCTGCAGCGTGTCGCGGAACTGAAAACGCGAGGGCGTGCGGTCACGGTAGCAACTACACATCATCGCAACAAGGACAAACAAGGACAACAGGTTTCTACTATTCAGCATAGATGTTCATCTGACAATGTTTACAATCAAACTCCAAACGGAACCGGCGACGGTCAGGCAACTCCAGATAGAGAGGCTCGCGCCACGAGGGTTTCTGCCCGCCATGCTTCACACAACAGCCCAACGCATAACGCAGGCAATGGCGACATTGCATGAGTACGGCCTCGCGTGGACGCGACAACTCGAAGGCGGGGGCAAGAGGATGCAGACCCTGGGCTTCGTAGAAAGCACGCGCCTGGCGGTTGGCGATGTTGTACATGTAGGGGTACGGGTAGGTGGGCAGAGGTTGTTGTGACAATGCCACAACAGACGGAACGGAAGGGACGGAATCCTGAGGGGCAGACGGAACGGAATCCTGGGGAACGGAAGGGACGGAATCCTGGGTGGAAGGAGACGGAGATACGGGAGTTATTGCCGTTATAGCTTTCCTTCTGAGCTCTACCAGCATACTGCTGGGAATGAAATACTTATCCGCACCTTCATCTATCTCTATGTGGTCACAACAATATGGTGTATTTCCTAACTTAGTGAGCTGGCGAATGATGTTTTCGCGCTGGGGCTTCTGAGCCAGTTGCTTCTCACAAACGATGGAAGCGGAAGCTTTAAATGGCTGACGGCCTTCCGAAAGGGAGGACTGAAAGTTTTCCGAAGGGGAGGACTGACGACCTTCCGAAGGGGAGGAATGACGACCTTCCGAAAGGGAGGAATGACGGACGTCCATTGAAACGGTCAGCAGGAAGCCGTCTTCTAATTCAGCCAGCTGCATGACAAGGGGTATCTTCCGTTCGGCAGTCTTGCCAGAGAGCAGTTTCTCGAACGCCACATCCTGATTGCGATACAGCGCCGTTCCGGGTTGCAGGCTGTCGGGCATCCTCAAAGGAAACAGCCGGTTGCCCTCGGCACGGTTCACGCGGAAGCCCTCCAGTTGACGGTCGTCGTTGAAGAAGCAGAGCCCGTCACCATTGGCGAAAGCTGCCGTCCCAGCTACGGTGAACATGTTACGGCGAATCTCCTTCACTCTTCCCACATATTCGCCCATAGCTTTCGGTGTGTCGAAAGAGGTGATGTCACCCTGTCGCCCGTGCAGGAAATAGCTGGTGAAGCCTCGGTTGAAAGTCTTCTTCAGGTCGGGCGTAAATAAATAGGTGGTACGCCCGAACGAGGCACGGCGATAGCTGTCCGGATGACGGGCGACAATCTCGTCCAGCCGCTGGCTGTATGCCGCCACGACGTTCTTCACATAGCCCACATCCTTCAGCCGTCCTTCAATCTTGAACGAGCAGGCTCCTGCCTCGATGAGTTCTTCAAGATAGTCTATGCGGCACATGTCACGGAGCGAAAGCAGGTGGCGCTGGTGCTCTATGACGTTGCCTTCACTATCCTTCAAGTCGAACTTCAGGCGGCAGAACTGTGCGCAGGCGCCTCGGTTGGCGCTGCGTCCGAAACAATACTGCGAGGCATAGCAGATGCCGGAATAGCTTACGCAGAGGGCTCCGTGGACGAAGACCTCCAGTTCCACGTCGGGCACCTCGCGATGAATCTCGGCTATCTCACGAATGGATAGCTCCCGTGCGAGGACGACACGGCTGAAACCCAGCGAGCGCAGCCAGCGCACCTTCTCTGCCGTGCGGTTGTCGGTCTGGGTAGAAGCATGGAGGGAAGCCCCCTCCAAAGAAGTAACTTCACGCCCTCCCACGACGGGGATGGACCGGGGGGAGGCTATTCCCATGTCCTGTACGAGGAAGGCATCAGCCCCTACCCTCTTGAGCTGTTCCATGAGCCGTCGGGTGTCTTCCAGCTCGTCATCGTAGATGATGGTGTTGACGGTAACATAGACTTTGGCACCAAACTGATGGGCATAGCGACATAGCTCCGCAATGTCGTCTACGGAGTTGCCTGCGGCAGCACGCGCCCCAAAGCGTTGTGCTCCTATGTAGACGGCATCGGCACCATGCTCAATGGCAGCGATGCCGCATGCTAAGTTCTTGGCTGGAGCCAGAAGTTCTATTGCTTTCACCCAATGTCTTCTATGTTGTATGGTGTTTCTTGATAGACGTAATAGTTAATCCAGTTGGCGAAGAGCAGGTTGGCATGGGCTCTCCAGGTGACCAACGGCGGATTGTCGGGGTTGTCGTCCATATAGTAGTTGACGGGCATCTCCACGTCGTCGCGCTTTCCGGCGTCGCGCCTGTACTCTTTGTCCAGCGTGTCGGGAGCATATTCCAAGTGTCCGGTGATGAAAATCTCGCGTCCGTTGCGTGCCATGACCATGCTTACTCCGCTCTCCGGCGACTCAGAGATGAGGGTGAGCGCCTTGCGCCGGAGGATGTCTTCGCGGTGAATCTCCGTATGCCGGCTCTGGGGCATGGAGAAGACATCGTCGAAGCCTCTGAATATGGGCAGCGAGGGGTCTAACGGATATTGCGGGAAGATGCCGAACATCTTCTTTTCCAGCGGATACTTGGGCACTCCGTAGTGGAAGTAGAGCCCGGCTTGTGCCGCCCAGCAGATGTACATGGTCGATGTGACGTGGGTGTGTGCCCAGTCGAAGATGTCGCATATCTCGTCCCAGTACTCCACCGCCTCAAAGTCGAGGGTCTCTACGGGTGCGCCTGTGATGATCATGCCGTCGAATTTCTCATTCCTCATGGTCTCGAAACTGCGGTAGAACATCATCATGTGTTCCACGGGTGTGTTCTTGGGCGTATGGCTCTGTAGCTTCATGAAGCTGATTTCCAGCTGCAAGGGTGTGTTCGATAGCAGGCGTATGAGGTCGGTCTCTGTGGTGACCTTCAGGGGCATCAGGTTCAGTATGACGATGCGCAAGGGACGGATGTCCTGCGTGTGGGCACGCGAGTCATCCATGACGAAGATGTTCTCTTTCTTCAGCAGGTCTATGGCCGGAAGCCTGTCGGGTAGTCTTAATGGCATGCTTTAAGATGAAAGATGAAAAATTAAAGATTAAAGATTAAAAGATGAAGACCTTACTACCAAAGGTCGAGTCGTTGTTCTTTGGGGATAAACATCTTGTCGCCCTCCTTCACGTTGAAGGCGTCATACCACATATCGATGTGTGGCAGGGCTCCATTGACGCGCCATTCGCCCAGCGAGTGTGGGTCATTTTTTACACGATTGCGTATTTCCTTCTCGGTGATGTTCTGTCCCCACACGCCGGCATAGGCGATGAAGAATCGCTGGTCAGGTGTAAAACCGTCTTTCACTTTCAGAGGTTTCTTGGCTGTAGCGTTCTTATAGGCATAGAACGACACCTGCAGCCCTCCGTGGTCGGCAAGGTTCTCGCCGAGGGTGAAGCGTCCGTTGGCGTTCAGGTCGGGCAGCACCTTAATGTTGGAGAAGAATTCGGCATAGAGATTTGCGCGTTCTTCAAAGCCCTTGGCATCAGCAGCCGTCCACCAGTCGTGCATATTGCCGTCGGCGTCATACTGCCGTCCCTGGTCGTCAAAGCCGTGTGTCATTTCGTGTCCTATAACGACACCGATGGCACCATAGTTGAATGCCTCGTCTGCCTTAGGGTCAAAGAAGGGATATTGCAGGATACCTGCCGGGAAGCAGATTTCGTTAGTCGTCGGATTATAATAGGCATTGACAGTCTGTGGTGTCATGTACCACTCGTCGCGGTCAACCGGTTTTCCTGCTTTCTCCTCGATGTGGCTATCGTGGCTCCATCGACGGCATGCCTGGATATTCTCGTAGTAACTCTTCGAAGGATCTATAGTGAGTTTGGAATAGTCCTTCCACTTGTTAGGATAGCCTATCTTTACGTAAAAAGTACTCAGTTTCTTGTGAGCGTTGGCTTTGGTAGAATCGCTCATCCACGTCTGTGCATCGATGCGTTGGTCAAGCGACGTCTGCAGGTTCTTCACGAGTTTCTCCATGATTTTTTTCGACGATGCGGGGAAGTATCGGTCGCAATACATCTTTCCCAAGGCCTCGCCCATGGTGCTCTGTACCTGATTGGTTGCACGCTTCCACAATGGGAAATCTTCTTTTCTGCCCGACATGGTTTTGCCAAAGAAATCAAAATTGGCTTCACGAATCTCGTCTGTGAGATAACTTGAAGCACTTGTAATGACATCCCACTCCATGTAGGCACGCAGGTCATCAGCTGTCATGGCTGCTGTCAGTTTGTCCAGCCCTTCCATGAATTTAGGCTGACCAACTATCATCTCTTGGATGTATTCTGCTTTCACTCCCTCGGCAACAGCCAGTTCCTCGAGCGGAATATTGGGATAGTTAGTTTGGAACTCTTTCAGTGTCATCTTGTTGTAGTTAGCCTGCGGGTCGCGCAACTCAGTCTTGCTCTTGGAAATGAGAGCCAGCGCTGTCTCGAAGCGGAACACAGCATCACGCTTGGAAACAGCCTGGGCTTCTGTAAATCCAAAAAGACGGAACATGCGCACGATGTGCTCTTTGTAAGCCTCACGTATAGCAACGGTAGCCTCGTCGTTGTTCAGGTAATAGTCTTTCTGTCCGAGCGTCAGTCCACCCTGCGAAATGTTCAAGATATTCATCGTAACGTTCTTCTCATCGGCTCCGAAATAACTACTGAAAGGCACACCATAGCCAAAGACGGCATATTTCTTCTGCAACGCCAACAGATCTGACTTTGTACGTGAAGATTCCAATTCGTCAAGCAAAGGTTTCACAGGAGCTATGCCCTCCTTGTTGCGGCGCTCAACATCCATAGCCATCTTGTAGAAGTCTGCAAGCTTGCGCTCTGTCGATCCTTCAGCAAACGTCTTTTTCTTCAGTTCGTCCAAAATGCTATTGATACGCTTGTTGTTGTCTTCCTGCAACTGGTCGAAGCTGCCGAAGCGCGAGTAGGCAGCCGGCAGCGGGTTCAGCTTCTGCCATCCGCCGGTAGCAAACTGGTAGAAGTCTTCCTGCGGCTTTGCCTTCTTGTCAAGGTTCTCCATCTTGAGTCCCGACTTGTCTTGTGCCATGCCTGCAACGGGAACGGCAGCCATGAGTATCATCGGAATAATCTGTTTCATTTTCATATCCTTCGTTTTATGATTAAGTTTTGATTCTTTTTTCAATTTCAAACTGCAAAGTTACATAAAAACGAGAGCAGAACAAAATAAAACGAGTTTTATTTTTTATGCTGAGTGCATTGTAAGTTCTCTAAAGATACGAAATCTCTCCCAATTCTTTGCAACCAAAACCAGAAAGACGAGGAATGGATGCAAAAACCTATGGTTTGGCAAGGCGAAACCTATGGTTTTGCACGGTAAAAGCTATGGTTTTGCAAGGCGAAACCTATGGTTTAGCAAAGTAAAAACTATGGTTTAGCGAGAAGGGCGCTCCCGTCAGCCTTGCAGTTCTTCCAGCCGTTCGGAGAGCACCATCCATCGGTCGTTTTCCTCGTCGAGCACTTTTCGCGTAGAAGTGTATTCGGTGATGAGTTCCATGTCGGCAGCATGGTCGGGCTGGCACAGCAAGTCGTCCATTTCCTTGATGCGCTGCTCCAGCTGCGCTATCTTTGCCTCACACTCCTTGACCGCCTTCTCAGCCTTGCGGATTTTCTTCTGCTGTTCCTTGCGGGCGGCATAATGACTCTCACCCGTCTCCTCCCTGTGAGGCTGGGGGGCTGGTTGGGAATGTACCTCTTGGGGAGTCTCGCGGTCCTTCCCTTCTATCCACTCGTAGATGCCGCCAAGATGCTCCCTCACCTTGCCGCCGCCAAACTCATAGACCTTGCTGACGAGTCCGTCGAGGAACTCACGGTCGTGGCTCACGATGACAGCCGTGCCGTCGAAGGCGCGTATGGCTTCCTTCAGCACGTCCTTCGAAGCCATGTCGAGGTGGTTGGTGGGCTCGTCGAGAATCAGGAAGTTGACGGGCTGGAGCAGCAGCTTGATCATCGCCAGCCGGCTGCGCTCACCTCCGCTGAGCACCTTCACCTTCTTCTCGGAAGCCTCCCCGCCAAACATGAAGGCTCCAAGGATGTCGTTGATGCGCAGACGGATGTCGCCCTTCGCCACGAGGTCTATCGTCTGGAAGACGGTCAGGCTCTCATCCAGGAGCTGAGCCTGGTTCTGGGCGAAATAGCCTATCTGCACGTTGTGACCCACCTTCAGCATGCCGTCATGGGAAATCTCGTCCATGATACACTTCACGAGCGTCGACTTTCCCTCGCCGTTCTTGCCGACAAACGCCACCTTCTCACCGCGCCTGATGATGAGGTCTACGCCGGAGAACACCCTGTGGTCGCCATACGACTTCCCTACCCCTTCGCAGATGACGGGATAGTCGCCGCTGCGCAGACAGGGCGGGAACTTCAGGTGCATGGCAGAATGGTCTACCTCGTCTATCTCTATCGGCACGATGCGCTCCAGCTGCTTGATTTTCTGCTGCACCTGAACCGCCTTCGTAGCCTGGTAGCGGAACCGGTTGATGAACTCCCGCATGTCGGCTATCTCCTTCTGCTGGTTCTCGTAGGCACGTATCTGCTGTTCGCGACGCTCGGCACGCAACTTCACATATTCGTCATACTTCACCTTGTAGTCGACCACCTGTCCGCACGAAATCTCAAGCGTGCGGTTGGTGACGTGGTTGATGAAGGCACGGTCGTGGCTCACCAGGACAACAGCCTTTGCGCGCTGGGCGAGAAACTGCTCCAGCCACTGTATGCTCTCGATGTCGAGGTGGTTGGTGGGCTCGTCGAGCAGGAGCACGTCGGGTTGCTGCAAGAGTATCTTTGCCAACTCGATGCGCATCCGCCAGCCACCAGAGAACTCACTCGTCGGACGGTCCAGGTCGCCGCGCGTAAAGCCCAGGCCCATGAGCGTGCGCTCCATCTCTGCCTGATAGTTCTCGCCACCCATCATCAGGTAACGCTCATGCTCCTGCGTGAACTGCTCGACAAGCGCCATGTAGGAGGCACTCTCGTAGTCGGTACGCTCACCCAACTCCTGCTCCATCTTCGCCAGACGCTCCTGCAACTTCGTCGTGCCGGCAAAAGCCTTGCGGGTCTCCTCCCTCACCGTGGTCTCGTCGGCAAGCCTCATCACCTGCGGCAGATAGCCTATCGTCGTTTCACCAGGCACAGCCACGATGCCGTCCGTAGGCTGCTGCATGCCACAGAGTATCTTCAGCATCGTCGACTTGCCGGCTCCGTTCTTGCCCACCAAGGCTATGCGGTCGCGGTCGTTGACCACGAAACTCACGTTTGCAAACAGCGGCTTCACGCCGAACTCTACCTTCAGGTTTTCTACGGAAATCATTTCTACGTCGTTATTTCGGCTGCAAAGGTAAGAAATAATTATGAATTGCGAATTGTGAATTATGAATTATGAATTATGAATTGTGAATTAAATATATTACCTTTGTGCCATGAACATATTCACGAAAATCATAGCACAAAGGCTGCAACTGCCTGAACAGGGAGTAGAAAACACGCTGAAACTGCTCGACGAAGGATGCACCATCCCGTTCATATCGCGCTACCGCAAGGAACGCACGGGCAACCTCAACGAAGTACAGATAACGCTCATCAGCGAACAGAACGACAAACTGAAGGAACTGCAGAAACGCAAGGAGACCATCGTCAAGACGATAACGGAGCAGGAGAAGATGACACCCGAACTGGAACGGCGCATCGACACATGCTGGGACAGTACGGAACTGGAAGACCTCTACCTGCCCTACAAGCCGAAGCGAAGGACCCGCGCGCAGGTAGCCCGCGAACAAGGACTGGAACCGCTGGCACAAATCCTGATGCTCCAGCGCGAACACAACCTGAAAGCGGCAGCACAACGCTTCGTCCGTGGTGATGTCATCACCACGACAGAGCTCGCCCTACAGGGTGCCAAGGACATCGTTGCCGAACAACTCAGCGAGAACAGCCAGGTGCGCAACCAGCTGCGCGCCATCTTCCGCCGCCAGGCGCTCATCTCGTCGAAGGTAGTGAAGAGCAAGCAAGACTCCGACGAGGCACAGAAATACCGCGACTACTTTGACTTCTCGGAACCGCTGAAGCGATGCTCGTCCCACCGCCTGCTGGCCATGAGGCGCGGAGAGGAGGAAGGTATCCTCCGCGTCAGCATATCGCCCGAAGACGAAGAGGAATCTATCTATAAGGTGAAAAGGAACCTGCCACCCTTCCAAGGGTCTAAAGCCTGCCGGCAACTGCTGGAGGAGGCAGCGGAAGACAGCTACAAACGACTGCTGAAACCGTCTATAGAGAACGAGTTTGCAGCATGGAGCAAGGAGCGTGCCGACGACGAGGCCATTGCCGTCTTTGCTGAGAACCTGCGCCAGCTGCTGCTCTCGGCACCGCTCGGACAGAAGCGCGTCATGGGCATAGACCCAGGATTCAGAACAGGATGCAAGGTGGTGTGTCTCGACGCTCAGGGCAACCTGCTGCACCATGAAGCCATCTTCCCCCACCCGCCCGTCAACCACGGCATGCAGGCAATGGTCACCGTAGAGCAGTTGCTGAAGAAATACAGGATAGAGGCTATCGCCGTCGGCAACGGAACAGCCAGCCGTGAGACGGTTGCTTTTATAAAAGGCTGTGCCGACACCCCGCCGCTCTATGTCGTCAGCGAAGACGGAGCATCGGTCTATTCGGCATCCAAGACGGCACGTGAGGAATTTCCTGACGAGGATGTCACCGTCAGGGGAGCCGTCTCCATAGGCAGGAGACTGATGGACCCGCTGGCTGAACTGGTCAAGATAGACCCGAAGAGTATCGGCGTGGGACAATATCAGCACGATGTGGACCAGTCGAAACTGAAGCACTCACTCGACCAAGTGGTCGAGAGCTGCGTCAACCTCGTGGGAGTGAACCTGAACACGGCATCGCAACACCTGCTGACATACGTCAGCGGACTCGGTCCCGGCTTGGCAAAGAACATCGTGGAATACCGCAAGGAGAACGGAGCCTTCACCTCACGCGCCCAACTGAAGAAGGTGCCGAGACTCGGACCGGCTGCCTTCCAGCAATGTGCCGGATTCCTCCGCATTCCCGATGCCAAGAATCCGCTCGACAACTCGGCGGTACACCCGGAGAGCTACTCCGTCGTGGAACAGATGGCTAAGGACTGCGGATGCACCATCAGCCAGCTCGTCGGCAACAAGGAACAGCAGAAGGACATCGACATCAAGCGATACGTCACCCAGGAAGTGGGACTACCGACGCTGACCGACATCATGCACGAACTGGAGAAACCGGGACGCGACCCGCGCGAACAGCTGGAAGAGTTTGAGTTCGACCCGAACGTGAAGGACATAGAAGACCTTGTCGAAGGGATGGTGCTGCCGGGCATCGTCACCAACATCACCAACTTCGGAGCCTTTGTAGACATCGGCGTTCATCAGGACGGACTCGTACACGTCTCACAACTCGCCGACCGATTCGTCAAGGACCCCACGCAGGTGGTGAAGTTGCACCAGCACGTCATGGTAAGGGTGATGGAGGTTGACCAGCGCCGCCGCCGCATCTCCCTGTCAATGAGAAATGTAGAGTAGCACCAAGAAAAAGGAAAGCCGCAACCCTCTTGCAAAGGTTGCGGCTTTATCATGCTGACAGAAAATACCCAACGTGGGGCATCATCTGCTGATGTGGGTTAAGTTTACTTTACCTTGTCAACGATAGCCTTGAAAGCGGCAGGATTGTTGACGGCGAGGTCAGCGAGAACCTTGCGGTTCAGGTCGATGCCAGCCTTGTGCAGGGCACCCATGAACTGTGAGTAGCTCATGCCTTCAAGACGTGCAGCGGCGTTGATACGCTGAATCCACAGAGCGCGGAAGTTGCGCTTCTTTAATCGACGGTCACGATAAGCATAAGTCAAACCCTTCTCCCAAGTGTTCTTTGCTACCGTCCATACATTCTTGCGTGCTCCAAAGTAACCCTTTGTGAGCTTCAGGATACGTGTTCTTTTTGCTTTTGAAGCAACGTGATTTACTGATCTTGGCATAATTTTCTTCTTTTTAAGTGACTAATGAAATGATTAACGGAGGCAGAGCAAATCGCGAACCTGCTTCAAGTTTGTACGGTCTACGAGAGTCTGGTGAACCAGATTTCTCTTCTGCTTCTTGGTTTTCTTAGTCAGAATGTGACTGTGGTAAGCGTGATGTCTCTTGATCTTACCGGTTCCGGTGAAGCGGAAACGCTTCTTTGCACCGGAGTTTGTCTTTACTTTTGGCATTTTTTTACGTTTTAAATTGTTATTAATTATAGGTGGTGGCAACGCATATACCGGGCGTTACGCACCATGTTTCTTACCTTTTTACTTTTATTTTTTCTCTCTTTCTCTCGTCCTCCCCTTCTCTCGTTCTCCCTTTTTCTCGTCTTCTCTTCCTACTTCATTCTCCTTGCAGCTTCTTGAGGATGTCCTCTCCGCCTTTGGCGTTGGCAAAGAGTCCGTTTTGTGCTGCCTGCTCCTCTTGCTGCATCTTGGCAGCCTCACGCGCTTCAGCCTCACGGCGCTCGTTGTCGCGTTTCTGCTGGCTCTTCTTCTGTATGCCAGCCTTCTTGGGAGCCATGTAGAGGAACATCTTCTTGCCTTCGAGCTTGGGCAGCTGCTCTACCTTGCCATACTCCTCCAGGTCGTTGGCAAAACGGAGCAACAGCACTTCGCCCTGCTCCTTGAAGAGGATGCTGCGGCCGCGGAAGAACACGTAGGCACGCACCTTGTTGCCTTCTTCAAGGAACTCTATGGCGTGCTTCAGCTTGAACTGATAGTCGTGCTCGTCGGTCTGAGGTCCGAAACGAATCTCCTTCACTTCCTGCTTCACCTGCTTCTGCTTCAGTTCCTTCTGACGCTTCTTCTGCTGATACAGGAACTTCGAATAGTCGATGATACGACAAACCGGCGGCTGGGCGTTGGGTGAGATCTCTACGAGGTCAACCCCCTCCTGCCGTGCCAACTCCAAGGCTTGGCGGGTGGGCATTACCGTTGCGCCGTCGTCGCTTACTACACGTACCTCTTTAACGCGAATCTGCTCGTTCACGCGGTACTGGTTCTTCATTCTGTCGTTCTTCATCAAGCTATTTTAAATGTACATTTTTTGCTAAACGGCTGCAAAGTTACGAATAAGTAAATGAAAAACCAAATTTATTTGAGTTTTTCTGCACGAGAGTAACAACGATATACAACAATGAATAGCACGCTGTTTTTTATCTGAACCACGGATTGCACGGATGAACACGGATTTTTTTATTTGAACACGAATAACACGAATCTTTTAAATTGACCACGGATTTTGATCATCCCGACGGGATGATTCTTCCGTAATTTCAGTGTTTTCCGTTGTTGATTCAGAACCTGATGCTGGCTCCTCCCATGAAGATAGCCCTCGGCATGGGGTAGCCGGCGATGATTTCATAACGTTGTGCCAGCAGGTTCTCGCCACGCAGCCACAGGCTGACGGGCTTACAGAGCTGGTAGTTGACGCTGGCATTGAGCAGGCAGAAGTTCTCTTTCCTGCGTTCGGTCTCCACCTGTGTGAAGAGTCCGCTGACGATTTGCAGTCCGGCATCGGCACTCCACTTGCCTTGACGGAAGCGGCCGCCAATCCATCCCTTGTATTCCGGTGCGGCAAGGACGGGATTGTTCATGTGGAGGAAGCTGTGGTTGGTGTTCACCTCCCAATGGTCGTCGATGCGCCATGCGGCTTCCAGTTCCAACCCGTAGTTCTCCACCTCGCCTGTATTGACGTTCTTCCGGGCTACGGTCTGTATCATGTTGTCACCTTTTATATAAAACAGGTTCACGCCATAGCTGACGCTGCCCATGCGCTGCCGCCAGGACAGTTCGTAGTTCCACAGCCGTTCGGGTTCGAGCTCGGTGTTCGAGGGCGGATAGAGATACATCTCGCGCATGGTGGGGTTGCGGAACCCCTTGCTTGCCATCGCCTTCAGTTCGCCGGTAGCCATCGGGCGTATCACCAGTCCGCCCTGCGGAATCCACTCCGTGCCCGTGATGCTGTGGTGGTCGAGGCGCAAGCCGGCATCGACGGTCAGCCAGGAGGTCACATCCTGGCGCACTTCCACGTAGCCTGCTATCTCGTTGCGGTAGGACCTGCCGCTCTGCTTGTTCGGCGTGTCCATCACCTCGCCCGTAGCCTTCGACGTGTAATAGGCATGTCCGTAGATGTGCTGGTAGTCAACGCCGACGGTCAGGCGGTTTCCTTCGAAGAGCCGCGCACTCTGATACCACGAGACACCCGTCAGGGCATCTTTCGAACGGAAGTAGCGTTGTGTGGGTGCCGCCTCGTCTTTCGTGCCGTCGTCTATCTTATGCCTACCAAAGTTGGTGAAGACACTCAGCTCGCCGTTGGTCTTCCCGTAGTCGTTTCTGACAGCTGCCGACACCACTCCGCGCGTAATCCACTGGTTGGCGCTGTACATCGGAACAGACTCGGTGCCGGGATAGGAGGCGTTGAAGTGGGTGATGTCTGCATCGATGAAGGCAGACCAGTGCGGGGTGAAGTCATAGCCCAGCTTGGCATGGCCGCCATACTGTTCGAACCCCATACGCGGACGGTGGTTGTCGGTACGGTTGTATTCGGCGGCAACGGTGCTGCTGAACTTGCCGCTGCGCACCTGGTTGGTGGCTTCCGTCTGCACGGTTCCGTAGCTGCCCACGCCCAGGTTGACATGCGTGCGTACTCCGTCGTGCTTCAGTCCGCGCGTCACGATGTTCAGCACGCCCCCCATCGCATTGCTGCCATAGAGTACCGAAGCCGGTCCGCGCAACACTTCGACGCGCTCTGCCATCAGCGTCTGGTAGCTGTCGGAAATGGGATGTCCGTAGATGCCGTTGTACTGGGGGTGTCCGTCGATAAGGACGAGCAACTGTCCTGCGCCTCCTGCGATACCGCGCATGCTCAACCCGCCTGCCGCACCCGTCGAAACACCGTATCCCATCATGGAACGGCTGGTGAGGAAAAGTCCCGGCACCTGCTGCATGACGGTGGGGAGTACGGATGGCTGGTGGTCGGCGGTAAGCACATCGCGGCCGACGACGTTGACGGTCATCGGCAAGTGGCGCACGTCGGCGGCATTGCGTGTGCCTGTCACGACGACTTCCTGTAATTCTTTGTCCGATTGGAATCTATCTTGCTTAGTTGGTGTTGCACGTTCGTTGTTGTCTGTCTGTCCTTGTGCAAAAGAAAGGGTGCCCACGAAACATGCCGTGAGCACCGATAGGATTTGTCTTTTCATTTATCCAGATTGATCAATACATACTTCTTGGAACCCAAGCCAATCTTCTCGGCATAGTCGGTGATATAGGTACCGTGCTGGCGGTTGATGCGCTCGATGAGCGGTTTGTTGTCGTCGCCTGCCTTTCCCTTATGGTTGAACACCTTGTCGAGACATGCCTGGTCAACGGCAACGGGGTCGAGGCTTGCCATGATGCCCATGTCCTGCAGCTCCGGTTTGGCTGGATGGCCGTCGCAATCGCAGTCAACGGACATGTTGTTCATCACGTTGATGTAGAGCACCTTGCCGCCGAAGTAATTGTGGACGGCCTGTGCCGCAGCTGCCATAGACTCCAGGAAGAGGTCCTGGGTGGGACCTGCCGCGAGGTTCTCCTCCGACCATGCTGTCTGGGTGTCGGCAGTCTTGCCTGCCGTATGGATGTAAGCCTTGCCTGCTGAGGAGGCAACACCGATGCTGGCATTCTTCAGCACGCCGCCGAAGCCGCCCATAGCGTGTCCCTTGAAATGTGCCAGGTTGATCATGAACGTGTAGTTGGCAACATGTTCACCCACGATGTCATACTTCAGATGCTTCTTGTCCTTAACGGGAATACGAATTTCGCCAAACTCATCCATGATATCTACGGCGAAGATAGAGTCAAAGCCGTGCTCATGGATGGTCTCCCAATGCTTCTTGGGGTCTTGGCGCGAACCGCCGTATGCGGTACAACACTCCACAATGGTACCATTCACCTCGTCGACAAGGTTGCGGATGAGCGTCGGTTTCAGGTAGTGGGCGTTGCCACCCTCACCAGTTGAGATCTTTACCGCCACCCTGCCGGTAGCCTCGACACCCAGGGCCTTATAGATTTTCACCAACGATTCGGGTGTAATCTCCTTGGTGAAAAACACTTTCGATTGTGCCAATGCCGTTGCTGCTACCATCAGCAGCGCAACAGCCATCATACTGATTCGTTTCATTTTTTCCTTTATGTTTCTGTCGTTCGTACTGTGATTTGCGTGCAAAGATACGAAGAAACATCCATATTTCAGTTGCACTTTTAACGCTTTTATTTTCATTTTTTACAGAAAAGAGGCTGAAAACATGTTGTTTTATCGGAAATAATACCTACTTTTGCAACAGAGTAAACACCATAAAACCAACTATGAGAAAAATTATCATCACCGTGGCTCCCGTATGCCACGTGGGAAAAGAGATTCCGTCAGAGTGTAAGAACCCGCTGACTCCTGAAGAGATAGCGGAAGATACCATCAACTGCTACAAGGCAGGAGCATGCGAAGTGCATCTGCACACACGCGACTTGCAAGGTAACCCGACGTTCGAACTGGACGTGTTCCGCCAGACCATCGGACTCATCCGCAAGGAAACGGATATGATTGTACAAGGCTCTACGGGCGGACTCTCTACGCTGACGCTGGCAGAACGTTGTGTCAGCCTTGATGTGCCGGAGGTGGAAGTGGCATCACTCAACATGGGTTCGGTCAACTTCGGCGAAACGGTATATATCAACACCATGCCCGACCTGCGCTATTGGGCTAAGCGGCTCGACGAGACGAATACGGTTCCGGAGATGGAACTCTTCGACCTGAGCCATGTGGAGTGCGCCACACGGCTGGCTGACGAAGGCGTACTCCACCGCCCTTTGCACTATAACTTCTGCGTAGGACCGGGCAACAGCAGCAACCTTTCGGCCACGGGACGCAACCTCGCCATGCTCTGTTCGCTGATGGAACCGGGTACATCATGGGGCGTCACCCACGACTCCATGAAAGACTTCTCCATTCTTGCCTGTGCCATCGGCATGGGTGCTTCGGCGGTACGTGTCGGTTTTGAGGACAGCTTCTACTATGCTCCCGGCAAACGGGCACATACCAACGCAGAACTGGTGGAACGACTGGTGGAACTGGTCCGACTGATGGGCTGCGAACCTGCAACACCGGAAGAGGCCCGTGCCATGCAACACATCAAGCCACTTGTTTAATTGGACGATTGGACGATTTTACTATTTGACCAAATCATGACCTTGTCAAATTATAAATTGGTTGTCCTTGACGACGACCCTACGGGCATACAGACCGTTCATGGCTGTCTGCTGATAACAGATTGGAAGGACGAATACGTGCGGAAGGCTTTCCTGCACGAGCAACCTTTCTTCTATATCCTGACCAACACGCGCGCCATGACGCGCGAAGAGGCGGCAACCGTGACGCGCGAAGCAATGGAAGCGGTCATCAGGGTAAACGGGGAGTTTGGCTGCCGGCTCATTGTCATCAGCCGCAGCGACTCTTGCCTACGCGGACATTTCCCGCTGGAGACCGACATCATCCGCAGATGCTTGGAAAGCCACGGCATTGCCGTGATGCCCAAAACACCCTTCTGCCCTGCTTTCATCGAAGCCGGACGCCTCACCATCGACGGCATACACTACATGAAGGACGGCGACCGGCTTGTTCCTGTCAGCGAAACGGAGTTTGCCCGCGACAACGTCTTTGCCTACCACACGTCAGTGCTGAAGGACTACATCCGCGAGAAGGGTGCCAATCCCGACGACTACGACATTGTAGACGCACAAAGTTATGACGAGCTGCATCGGTGGTGGAACAGTTCTGCTTACGCCGAAGGCAAAGAGGCGGTCGTCATCCGCTCGTCTTCATCGCTGCCAAAGGCGCTGAGCGGCATCGAAGACAAGCCCCTGCTCGACCGTTCGATGCTGAAACGCCATAAAGGTGTGGGATGCTTCGTGGTAGGGTCGCACGTGAAGAAGACCACCCGACAACTGGAGCGGCTCCTCACTGCTGATGGTACATGCGGCATAGAGATAGACGTTCAGCGCATCTTGCAGGACGGCGACGCACTGATGCAAGAGACGATAGCACGTATTCAGCAGGTTGCCGCCAACGGTCTGACACCCGTTATCTATACGTCACGAAAGGAAATACGCCTCGATGATGCTGACCAAAGACAACATCTGGGTCAGCAGGTCAGCGACTTCCTGGTTGCCATCGTGCGCCAGCTGCCCTATACGCCCACCTATCTGGTCGGCAAAGGCGGCATCACCTCCAACGATATCCTGACAAAAGGCTTGGGTGTGAAGACGGCTCTTGTGATGGGACAAGTGGTCAACAGCGTACCCTGCGTGATGACGAACGAATTCCCCTACATCATCTTCCCCGGAAATGTGGGAACGGAAGAGTCGCTGCGTGAAGTCTATCTAAAGTTGAGGAGTTAGAAGAATTTAGAAGGAGGTAGAGGGAGGTAGAAGAAGGTAGAAGTCAATAGTTTTTCAAAGGCTATTTCCATAAACATTACTATCGGCTTCTAACTCCCTCTACCTCCTTCTAACTCCCTCAAACTTCTTCTAACTCCCTCTACCTCCTTCTAACTATCGGTTTCTCCGGATTGATAAAGGCAAAGAGCAACGCACTGATGAGAAGCATTCCTGCTATCAGGTAGAGCGGCAGGTTATAGTTGCCTGACTGTTCTACCAACTCACCGAAGAGGATGCCGCAACAGAAGCCGCCAATGTTGCCGGCGGTATTCATGGCTCCGCTCACGGTACCAGCATGTTCCTTGCCCAAGTCTATGCACAACGCCCATGCCGACGGCAACATCAGGTCGAAGATACCAAAACAGAGCGACAAGAAGACAAAGACGGCCATCTTGCCCGGAATGAAGGCTGCAAGGAACATACACACGGCAGAGACCGCCAACGACGTGGAACCGAGTGCCTTGCGGCCTACCTTGATTCCGTAACGATGCGACAACTTGTCCGTAAGGTGACCGCCGGCGATGTTTCCAAGCATGCTCATCAGAAACGGAACAGCTACAGCATACGTCAACTCTTCTTTTTCGAAGCCGCGTCCCAACTCCATGAAGGTGGGGAACCACGAGAAGAAAAACCACGAGCCGAAGGCATAGAAGAAGTACATGCCACAAATCAACCAGAACTGGGAATTACGGAACATACTTCCCCAACTGAGTTTTGGCACATTGGCACCTCGCTCTGTCGCTCCCGTGCTCTCTTCGCTCTCAACGTTCTCCCTCTTCCTGTCCCGATACCAGACATACCACACGACAGCCCACACAATGCCGACAGCTCCCAACAGGTAGAAGGCTGCACGCCAACCTACCCACGCCATCACGGGGATGACGACAAACGGCGTGAGGGCACCTCCCATGCGGCTGGCTGCCCACACGTAGCCTTGCGCCTTGCCTACCTCGGTCTTCTCAAACCAACGACTGATGACACCAGTTGAACATGGTGATGAACCGGCTTCGCCAATGCCGAACATGAAGCGGATAGCAAGCAACGACATCAAACCGCCTGCCATGCCGGTGAAGGCGGTGAACAATGACCACCACAACACGATGAGGGCAAGAATACTACGATGGCCGAAACGGTCGCCCAAGGCTCCCATCGGAATCTGCATCAACCCGTAGGAGAGGATGAAAGCACTCTGTACCCACCCCCACTCTGCCGGCGAGAGATTGAGGTCTGCCATGATGGACGATCCCGCCACGCTGATATTGATACGGTCAAGAAAAGTAACCATGCCCAGAATGACGAGCATGGCAAGTATCATGTTCTTCTTCTTCATATACCTAATTCATATACTTCCTTTTTCTTGTATTCCCCCTTTAGGGGGTTGGGGGGCTTATACCCCCAAGAACTTCCTCAGCCCCTTTACGCCAAGCACAGGACTCGACAACACAGGTTTACCAGTCAAGTCAGAGAGACGTTGCTCCATGCGTGCCATTGAACCCTGCGCCAACACAAACATATCCACTTGGTCAGCAATCTTCTTGGCGGCCTCAGCAATCAAACGGTCGTGAGTCTCGCCGTCGCCACTCTGTCCGGCAGCAAAAGCACCGTCTGCCAAACCTTCAACAAGCACCACCTTGCGTCCGGCTTTCTGTGCTTCGTTCTGCAACAGGCGGCAGGTCGGGTCGAGGGTTGTGGGCAGCGTAGAGATGACTCCTATGCGGTCGTACTTGGCGACAGCCTCGGCAGCCATCGGCTGGTCGATGCGGAAGATAGGAATGCGGGCGTAACCGTTGCCATAGTCAGCAATATCACCTACCGACGAACAGGTGTTGAAAACCACGTCGGCACCGGCATCAGCCGCAGCATTGTAATAAGACAACAGGCGGCGGCGCACGGCTGGCGTCACGGCATTGTTGGCGATGACTTCTTGTATCAGCGAGTCATCGGCAATATGGTTCAGCTTAACTTCCGGCAGGTACTGCTTGAAAATCTCCGTCAACGGACCTACTAACGCCATTGCAGTGTGTACACAAAATACTTTTTTCATCTTTGTTTAGGTTTATATGGTTCTTTTTTGTTTATCGAGGAAGGTCATTCTCCCAAAGTCAGTGCTTTTGTAAATCAGATGTCCAACTACAAGCACCATGCAAAATTACAATTCTTTTTGCGCATGACAAAGAAACGCCCTAAAAATATAGTTTTTTTGAATAAAAGAATATAGCAAAGACAACGACTCGTTGCCGGAGCGGGCGATGTGGTTGCCTTTTCGATTGATCATATACGGTCATGGCTTTGATGTTGAGTTGGCGGGTCTGTATGTCATGAATGATACGCTTGCGATAATCGGAAAGTAATGATTAAAGTACTGCAGCATTGCTCACCCCGACCACAAGGTCGAACACAGCAAGTACAATCAAGAATATAACTATTCCGAGAAATAAGGTATTCATATCTGCGCGTTATAAATTGTAGATGTATTCCGTAGTAAGTGCATGGAGTATTTTGTCCGGACCTTCTACTGATTTCTTCAGGTTAAACATATAGCCGATGTTGACGGAATGGTGCGGGCTGAAACGATATCCCGTACCGACAGCCAACCGAATCTCGTCTATGGTGAAGCGTTCTCCCATGTTATTGAACACCTCGGCAGATGTGAAAGGCTCCCATTTCGACCGGGCCGTTGCCATCACAGCCCTCATCCGGCTGCGCAGATGATGCTCATGAAGGGCATCTATGTCGTTTTTGGCCATCCTGTAGGTGTATTGGTATCTTTCCCTGAGCGATAAATGAAGCCAACCATTGACAGACATAGTGGGCACTACATCCGCCATGAACCGATGGTGCGGTAAAGAAATGGTTTCGCTACCTGTCGTTTGGTTTTTTAGGTGGAACTCGTAAGCGGCACCTAACTTTAAATGCCGATGAATCCTATACATGCTGTAAATGTCCAGTTTCCATCGGTCAATATACTCGCGTCTGTGTTTAGTACGCAATTCCGTGCCGATGCCTGCGTCCCAATCAGCAGTGAACTTCTTTTCCGTACCGGCGCTGATCCACATACTGAAGTCGTGGGTCGTTTGCGCTTGAGTCAATCCGACAAATGCAAAAGTCAAGAACACTACGAGGATGAGGCATTTCACCCAATTAATAATCTTAATGATTCTTTCTGCTTTATCTTTATCCATACTTTTGTATCAACGAGGAATATGGTCATGCCCTCCGTTGACGCTGCAAAAGTATAGACAGGATGTTACAAACGATTGCACTGATAATACATGATTATTGCAGCCTCACAATGTCATGAGATTCTGCCACCTTTTTATCATTTTTTTGTTAAAAATGGCAGTGAACTGCAGATTTTTATGTACTTTTGCCCTCACAATCCGAAAGGAGTGCAAAGACATATTGCTCAATAGACTCTCAATTCACCACCACGAGAAACGAGCAAACACATATTATTGGGACTGCCCCAACAAGGCGCAGATTTCCCCATATATATGTGTGGCTTGTGGTGAGCCGAGAGTCGTATGGCGAAAGTCTGTGCCTCTTGTATTTTAAATACTGAAGAGTCAACAGGATAAAACGGACAAAAAAACTTATGAAAAAATCATTTTTTCTATTAGGGGCAATTATGCTACTTGTTATGTCAGTCCAAGCACAGAAATATAATTTTGAGGATTATATTTATCCTTTCGGCTGTCGTACATACGCTTCGCCAGATAGTAAGGGAAATCTCTCGTCTGTAACTCAGTATAGCTTTGAATCTCATGACTATAACAATTATCTTGTAAAAGAAGTCTACATAGGCTATGGGATAATGTCGACAAAAGCTACTTATAGATATCGCATAGAGGGAAATGCAGTAATTTCAGATGTTCAACTTTGGCAATGCGCATTAACTGGGAATACGCGCTGCCAAGACAGATTAATTCTTTTTGCTTTTCCTGTGAATAACAAGCCTTTTAAGTGGACTGAGACAGATAGAGGTGATAAATATCAATGCACATCAGAATATGTGTATATTAATGCTTCCATAGATCATAATTCGTTATTCCTGAAATCTATTAAGATAACAAGAGACAATAGTTATATTGTTGGAAAGAAGAAGCATAGAATTATAGAAACAAGTTATTGGGTAAGTAATTATGGTCGTATTATTACTTATTTAGATTGGGATGGCACAAAAAGAGTCTCCTCCAAGTTGGATGTGTTAGATTATATTCAGGAGATATCAGAAGTAGAATACAACAAACAAATAAAGAAATAACTATATGAGTACAGAATTTATTATTGGAACCATTATTGGAATAATAGGTGTCGTTCCCGTCATTATCAAAGTGCTCAAATGGGTTAAGACCCCTAATCTTAGCGAGTTGATGAAAAGACTGGTTGATAACAGTTTGTCGACGAAAGTTCACAGGAATGTCCTTAGGAAGATGAACGTGATACTCCTGCGTTCTGGAAAGCATATATCATCTGAATATATCAACAGTTTCGTATTGAATAAGCGTGGTAAGGAGGCGATATTTACAGAATTGTGCCTGCAAAATGACTGGGAACCTACCAAAGAACTGTGTGAGATGTTTATGAATGGTGATTATCCGTCAATCAGAAAAAAATATTGGGATATGAAAAATGAGCATCAAAAGAAAGACGAATCAACTCCAAAGAATGCCAAGAAAGCAGATGCAGTCCCAGCACAGCCAGAGGGCAAGGAAATTGTATATTTGTCGGGACTTCTGGAAGAACATTTCCCAGAGTGCTTTAATCGGTTGACTTCTATCTTGAAAAAGCATGGTGTGGATTATCGTCTGCTAAAAGGCACGAAGGATATTTGGTGCAGGGATTACATGCCAATCCAAACTGAATCCGGCAAACTAATACAGTTCCGCTACGAACCGACTTATTTGAAAGGCAATAAGGAATGGGAAGATTCGCGCTCTGACGTGAGAGAAGTGTGTCGGTTGAATGGATTTGAACCTGTATTCTCGAATATCAACCTTGACGGTGGAAATGTTTTGCTATGCTCTGGCAGAGCAATCCTTTCAGATAGAATCTTCAAGGAGAATCCTGAGTATACAGACAAAGACCAGTTGGTCAAAGACCTTTCCGAATTGCTTGAGGCAGAGGTAATCATAATTCCGGCCCAAAGCAGTGACATGACGGGACACGCAGACGGTATGGTTCGCTTTATAGACCATGACACTATATTGGGAAACAACCGCTCTGATGAATACAAGTATTGGGCGAATGGCATAGAAAAAGTTCTGAAGGATTATAACCTCAAATATGTTGATGTGCCGTTCTTCTA